>WREI01000009.1 GCA_009779405.1 Clostridiales bacterium | reverse complement strand
GTTCTAAGACTGACCACATCCTGTCTGTTATATCGTGTCGCCGATGTGCTGCCTCCATTGAGAACCTCCTCTGTGGTTTTCTCTATTCTATCATAAATTCATTCTCGTGTAAACGCTATCTAGAAAATTTTCGCAGCCAGAAAATATGTTTGAGCCAAAGGCGACAACGGATTGGGGAATGGCGATGGTTCTTAATGTATTGCAACTAAAAAATACATATGATGGGACAATTGTCATCCCGTTTTCAAACTGTGCATCTGTTATGTTAGTGCCTTGAAAGACGCCTGCATTGCCACTTCCTACGCCAACAATACTATAATTATATCCAACCAGTGTAAGGCTTTTGGGGATTTCTATGTTTGTTAATGACGAGCAATTCAAAAATGCTCCTGAGTGAATCGCCGTTAATGTTTTTGGCAATACAATATCGCTTAATTTTGAACATCCGCTAAAAGCAAAAGTTTCAATTGTAGTTAAAGCTTTTGGCAATGAAATCCTTTCTATTTCTGTGCAGTATCTAAACGCGCCAATTCCTATAGAAGTTATGCTGTCTGGCAAGAACACATTTTTTAACGTGCTACAATTATAAAACATATGCGATGGAACGGTTGTCATCCCCTCTTCAAATTGTGCATCTGCTATGCCAGTACCTTGAAAAACACCTGCATTGCCACTGCCAAGACCGACAATGCTATAATCATAGCCAACCAGTGTAAGACTTTTGGGGATTTCTATGTTTGTTAATGACGAGCAATTCAAAAATGCCCCTGAGTGAATCGCCGTTAATGTTTTTGGCAATACAATATCGCTTAATTTTGAACATCCACTAAATGCGAAAGTTTCAATTGTGGTTAAGGCTTTTGGCAACGAAATCCCTTCTATCTCTGCACAGAACCTAAACGCACCAATTCCTATAGAAGTTATGCTGTCTGGCAAGAACACATTTTTCAAAGTGTTGCAATTGTAGAATATATGTGGTGGAACGGTTGTCATCCCATCCTCAAATTGTGCTTCTGTTATGTTAGTGTCTTGAAAAGCACCTACGGAACCGCTACCGATACCACCAATACTATAAGTAAAGCCAACAGTTGTAAGGCTTGCAGGAATTTCCACGCTCGTTAATGATGAACAACCCCAAAATGCTCCCGCATAGATTGTCATTAATGTTTTTGGCAATACAATATCACTTAGTTTTGAACACCTTCTAAATGCAAAAGTTTCAATTGATTTTAGCGTACTTGATAATGCTATGCTGACCAGTTCAGCACAACCTTCAAATGCTTGAGTAGCAATGGATGTCACATTGTCAGAAATTACAACTTCTACTATCGTATTGTTATCTTTGAATGCACTTGGACCAATAGCTACAACCTGATACCCATCCAGCGTATCGGGAATTGTAACATTTGAAGCAGTACCGTTGTATTTGGTGACAGTTGCCGCGTTGTTACTTATAGAATACTCCCAATCCCCACTTGTTGCCGCTCGTGCTACGGCGGTCAATGGCATTACAGATAAACAAAATACCAAAGACAACATGATTGAAAAAATCTTTTTCATACTGAATATATCCCCCAATCTGAATTTATGGGTTCTCATGAACCTAATAAATTTTCAGTTTAATCTTATCTCTTTTTGCCGTGAAAGTCAACAGCTATCGAATATTTAATGGCATCCTATTGATTATGTAAAACTGTTTTGGAAATCACTACAATAGAATTATCGAGGTGATACAATTGAGTCAAGAATTTAACATACTTGTGGGAACAAGAATCCGACAGACAAGGGAATTGCTCTCCCTATCCCGTGAAAAATTCAGCGAGAAATGCGGGATTTCCTGCAGCTTTCTTGCGGATATTGAACGCGGTAAGAAAGGTGCTTCCGCTGAAACGCTCCATAAAATCTGCATTGGGGCAAATATATCGCCAAACTATTTAGTCTTGGGCTCGAACACACCAAAGGATGTTTCTGCAATTGCGGAGCTCCTCAGTCAGTTGGAACCGAGATACATAAATTCAGCCGTTGGGATACTAAAAGAGTTTATAAATGCTGTTCATCAAGAGTAACTGATGGCTTGTCTATAATATCAGACCCCTTCGCAAAAAAGTATAGACTATTCCCTTGGTTAAAGAGAGTTCTTTTGCCGCACCCTCGACCGGGTTCCAGAGAACCTACCCTGCTCGGCGGTTTCCCGTTGTCTACCCCTTGGCAGGCTCGCCGCCTTTGCGGTTCATCGCCTGCTTCACCGGAACGGTAGCCCTATCGCGCGGTCATTCAATTTTCAGTTTCTATGGTGGCATCCCTCGCTTTCATGTTTACATCTTTCGCGGGTATATGAAAAGCCGCTATACATAATCTCAAAACGAGCATTCGATATATTCGCTCGCTTCGTTCGCTATGTAATAGCGGCTTTCGCCTAAATAAATAATCTTCCGCGACAGAAGTATTCAGTTGTATGCCAAAGGGCAGAATTACCCTCAAGCTTGTGCATTATACCGAACAAACGTTCGCCTTGTCAACAGGTAATTTGTGGGCTTGCATAAGCAGTGCTATTTTGATTTATTGTAGCAGTTGATGAAGGCAGATGTATCGTAAGATTTGTTGAAATTAAATTGATCTTGTTGTATATTAAGAGCACAATATTATTGAGGCTAAAATGGATGCTAAAACACAGTAGCTTGAAAGATCATAAATTTGTTAAGGGGAAATTCATGACCCCTTTGAATTCTTTAGATCAACCTCTGGATGAGATTTCTTGGTTTCATGACAGACTTCCCGAATATGTTTGGATCGGCTTAATAATAAAGAAATTCGGGCGCACATTAGGACTTAATTACTGTGGGAGAATTTCTAATTTACTAAAAACCATAAATACCGATATGAATGCGATACGATTTTCGAACATATTAGCATTGGACGCAGAAAAACAAAAGCATTTTTGGCATGAAGTTGTCGCTTTGATTGGAACGGAAGTCATAGCTCCATTGACAGCCATCTTTACCCATTCAGAACATCCCGTATTTGCTGAAATCTTCTGTAGCAAGCTTGATGACTATGATCAGCGGGCAGAAAAAATACGATTGGTTCTTCATGATGCTTCTGACCACCAAACATATTTCGCAACAGATATTAGGTTCGTTGTGCTGTACTCAGCATTGCTTTCAGGCAAACTTTTTGTAGAGCAAGAAATGGGCGAGCTAATACTAAAGTATCCTTTGCTTTCTCACAAAAATGAGGAAATGCGGTTAACAAGGCCTACGGTACGTTCAATGGAAGCGACCGCAAATAAAACCAATAATGAAGAATACCTAAATTGTTTTTGGGAGGCTATAAGTAAAATGACAGATTGCAATCTTTTCTGTTTACCGTTTGAAAAGTGTTCCGATGATTCGGATATTTACATGAATCATGTTCGGCGTATTATGGATTACTATGCCGAATTATTTGCATCTACAAGCCCGCTCGACAAGAAAATGCTCGTTCTATTGGGCATGACTACCTATTCATATAAATGCCTATTGGAATTGGTAAACCATGATTTATATAATGCCATTCTTGGACGTATTGTTATTAGAATCTTAATTGAGGGATATATAATGATGAAGCATCTGCTGAAGAATGAATCGTCCCACACTGATATATGGAGCGATTATCAGTGTTACGGAATTGGACAGTATAAGTTGATTGCAAAACGCGGAGAAGAAACTGAGAGAAAAGATGCCCTAAGCCATGTTCTTTATGAATATCTCGGATTTCTTGTAAATGAAACCAAGGATGAAGAGCTTATCAATATGGATACCAAATATTTTGATAATCAAGGTATCCGAGAAAAAGCAATCGCTGTTGGAGAAAAAGAACTTTTTGGATTGTACTATGATTATGATTCTGCATTCGCGCATGGATTGTGGGGTGCTATCAGAGAAAGCGCATTATTGAAATGTGACGAAGCATCTCATCACTATCATTGCGTCCCAGATATAGAGGATAAGCAGAAGCTGGCATCGGTATGGCACGATTGCAAAATGGTAATGGATAAAACTCTTGGTGTTCTTTATGATGTATATGGTTTACCTCAACAATACACAACCGGAGTTTCTGATGGCTGATTTGATGCACACCAAAATAAAAGAACTTGAATTCAATTATCTTTCTGTTCTTAAAAAAGCAGAAAGCAATATTTATTCTGCTAACGCGGTTGCTATTATTGATGAAATCCTTGTTTTTTGGGAACGAAACAGAAGATTAGTTGAATGCATATTAAGGCATGACATTATACCGTATGATACTTATATATTTGCGGCAGCAACCTATATGGATATGAATGATTATGAACACTATCCTTTTGTCACATTGGGCAAAAAACACATTATGGATGACCGGCTTTGTTCATACATAAAAATCATAAATGGTGATTGCGATAGCAATGATTATTCGAAAAAACTGCATAACCTATTACTTACAGTAATACAGGACAACATCAAGATAATTGAGAATTGCTTTCCGAGTATTTTAATTCTGCCAGTCAGATTTTTAGCCGATATTGAAAAGGATGCTATCCATAAAGGTACGGAAGTTGCCTTTCTAAATATGTTTACCAGCATCAACTCTATGAAGGAGTTCTTTCGGCTAAAGGATATTATCGAAATTGAAAAGGCTCTGCTTCCGACGATCCCCAACAGTTTGATTTTTTCTGCGGATGAAGATATGTCGAACAGTTTTATTAGTCGATTCCGAGAGTATCAAAAGACAATCGATTATTCGATGGTTTCCAAGGATGATGAAACTGGACTCTTTTTTACTGCGATATATGGTTATTTTTCGCAAGCACTTGATATTATCATGCTATGCGCTTCATACGCCCTAATTCCATATATTCGTTATGATGTAGCTTTCAAATATATGCTGAGTCTGTCAAGCAATTTTACAGATGATGAAAAGATTCGCTTGATTGTATTCCGAGCTTGCATAGCCTTCAGCCTTTATAGAATTTATGATACGCATGATTTCTGCAATATAGAATTCAGTAAATATGTTGAAGCTGTTATCAAATATGATTTCTCAGGTAAACTATTGAGCGATATAAATGAGAGAAACTTCTTCCTTAGTAACGCATCTGTAGAAGAAGTTCATGAAATGATCGAAAAGCATTTAGCTCTCTTGAAACTCAGCATAGATAACGCTTGATCAAAACTTGTAAATGAAAAGGGCAGGAGTTATCTTGTTTCCTGCCCACTCGCATAGTATACTTATTGTGAAACTATTTGAACTGCTACAACTGTATTCTGGCGATTGTTGTGGTTACTTCTTTATCAGAAGCGAACCATGTCTCGCCCCTACGGGTGGACTGTATTCGGCGGGCGGATGATATCCGCCCCCGACAAAGGGGGATGTATGCGTAAACAGATAACTGTACTCCTGCTCGTGGCTCTGTTTGCCATGCTGATTCCCCTGCGCCTGCCGGGGGCGCGCGCGGCGGATCGCGTGGAGATGCGCGTATCGATCCCGGCGGATACCGAGCTTTCCGATACCGGTACCGTCGATTGGATCAAATTCACGCTGCACAACCTGACCAATGAGGAGATTACGCTGCTCGAGCCCGTGCTGAGCTCCGTGCTCTTTTCCTCGCCGCGCGCAGTGGAGACCCTAACCATTGCACCCGGTTCCGTGCGCGAGTTTTCCGTCACCTCGGTGACGATACCGGGCAGTCTCCTCAGCAAGCCCATCGCCTTTGCATTAGATTGGAAGGAAGGCCCGTTATCGGTTCCCTACAGCATCGGCGCGGATTTGACGATACCGCGCTCTGTCGAGCCCGTCTTGACCCTGAGCAGCAGTGCGGACAAGACCCTCTGCCGCGTGGGCGACCCGTTTACCGTCACCTATACGCTGAAGAATGATACGATTTATGATATGGAGCTGCTCTATCTGGAGGATTCGGGCGTGCGGGCGGGCGCGATAGCCTTGCCCAAGACGGATCTGAAGGCGGGAGAGACCCTGCGCGTACCCCTGACGGATATCATGGGCGAAGCGGATCTGCTCTCCAAGCCCCAGGTAACCTATTTGGTGCGCAACCACCGCGCCACGGTCGAAGCATCGGAGACCCTGCGCATCGAGGCCGTATTGGTGAGCCTGCTGGTCGAGATCGAAGCCTTTCCCCCCACCCCGGACGGAACCGTGTTTCGTATACGCGTAGCCAACGCGGGCAGCAAGCCCATGACGGATATACGCCTGGTGGATGAGATCAATACCCCCGTGACGGAAGCGTTTTCCTTGGAGCCCGCCGAGAGCCGCAACTTTTCCTTTACCGTGGTGCCGCCGGGGGATACCGCGCGCATGGTGCGCTTTATGCTGACGGCCAAGGATTGCTTCAATCAGATATACAGCTATACGCATCCCGACAGTTTCGAAGCCAAGCCCTATATCGCGGGCGAACAGGTCAATTTGAGCTGTGACGTGACGGTGGTCGAACTGCGCACCGAGGGCAATGGGGATATCATCGGCGTCTTTGAGTTTGAACTGCGCAATTATTCCGATGTGGAGATGCGCAGTGCGCAGGTGCTGGAGCTCTATGCCTATACGGAGGAACCCGTCTTCCTCGCGGAAGTGCTCAACCGGGGCGTGCAGTCCTTCCGCCGCGAGTTTCGGCTGAACGACATTGCGCGGCTCTCCTTTTGCCTGCGCGCGAAGGACGCCACCGATCAGGAGCACGCGACGAGCCCCGTGGAATTCGATGTACCCATGCTGATCGCGCTGCACGCGCAGGAGCAATCGACGCCCGTGCCGACCGGACCGGGGGAAGGCACCGTGCTGTTCGCGGGTTTGCAGGAATTTTTGCGCATCGCTGCCATCGTGCTGGTCGTGCTCTGCGCGGTGGGCGCGATCATCGCCCTGGCCCTGCGCGGCGTGGAGCAGAAACTGCTCAATCATATACGCAAGCATGAACCACAGCCGACCGAGAGCAAGCCCGTCTTTGATTTGGATGCGGCGGAGGAAGAGCGCGCGGACGCGGCGCCCGCCCTCGCGGCAAGCGCCGCGCATACCCCCGCCACGCCCGCGAAGTTCCGCTATGTGCAGGCGCAGGATGGCCAACAGGTGCAGCGTCTGCCCGAAGGCGCGGTCGCTGTCGCAGAAGCCGAGCTGCCGCCCGCCCTGCCCGAAGCGACGGACACCCTGCCCGAGAGCGCGGATGCCCCCGAGAATATCGCAAAGACCGCCGCTGCCGCGGTCGACCATACCAAGCCCGGGATTCGTCCCGTGCGCGCCGAGGTGCGCGTGACGCCCGCCGCACCGGACGCAACGGAGGCCCGTTTTTTGCCCGAAGCGCCGCGCACCCTGCCCCCCCGCCGCGTACCCCGCACCCAGCCCTTGGTCTGGAACGAGACCCTGCGCGTGGCGGTTGCGGCTTGGAATGTAAATACCGAATCATAATCTTGTCACAATCTTGTCACATTCACTATCCGCAATCCCCTATGCAAACTGTCGATTCAATGCTAATATAATCGGCAGAATATATACAATCCTTGTGAAAGCTCCAAGCGATGAATGCAATGTGCCGCGGCACTTTTGTCCAACGCACTTCATTATAGATACTATCAAATAAATGGAGAAAAACGATGCAAAAAAATGAAACAAGGATCGAAAAACGCTCCCGCCGATCATGGTATTTCTATGATTTCGGCAATTCCGCCTACGCTTCCATCATCCTCTTGGCAGTCTACTCCGTGTTCTTTCAGAAAGAGGTTGTGGGCGGCGCGCAGGGAACCTTCCTGTGGGGCCTTTCCGTCGGCATAGCCGCCATTCTGGTGGCCGTGGCGTCTCCCTTCCTCGGGGCCCTCGCGGATGTCACAAAACACAAGAAGAAATTTTTGATGGGGTTCACCCTCCTTTCCGTCGTCTTCACGGCGCTCCTGTTCTTTGTCAAAAAGGGCGACGCTGCCATGGGAATGATCTTCTTCATCCTGGCTGAAATCGGATACCGCGGCGCACAGGTGTTTTATGACGCATTGCTGTCGGACGTTTCCACGCCGGAGAATGTCAACTCCGTATCCGGCAAGGGCTGGGCTATCGGTATGCTGGGCGGTATCATCGCCCTGCTGGTTGTGCTCCCCACGCAGTTGCCGAATTTGAAGGATGCTTTGACGCCGTACGCTTTCCTGATCTGTGCGGCATTCTTTCTGCTGTCCGCCATCCCGACCTTCCTGTATGTCCGCGAGAAACAGCCGGAAGTTGCCGTGCAGGAGAAGGTGACGATAGGTCTCGCTTTCAAACGCATTGCGCAAACATTCCACGCTGTAAAAAGCTACAAGGAGTTTATCAAATACACGTTCGCATATTTGATTTACAACGACGGCATTATGATGCTGATGGACTTTGCCGGCATCATCGGCGGCATTCTCTTTGGATTGGATATGATGCAGCTTGTTATACTGGTATGCATCATCCAAGCTTCCGGTGCGGCAGGCGCGTATCTCTTCGGACGCTATGCGGACAAGGAAAACAGCAAGAGATCTGCACTGCTTTCTCTCTTCATGCTTGCCATTTCCATCAGCGGGTTGTTCTTCATTGGAAATAACACGATTCTGTTCTATGCCATCGGCTTCCTCGCCGGGTTCTTCCTTTCCGGCGCACAGGCCGTCAGCCGCAGCATGGTTGTACAGATAGCTCCCCCTGAAAAGCTGACTGAGTTTTGCGGTTTTCTTTCCGTTGCGGGGCGCACATCCACCGCTGTCGGCCCATTGGTATTTGGCACTCTGACAAAGGTGATGTATGACTGGTACACCAAAAGGGGGCCCTCCGAAGTCGTGACAAGAAACGCCAATGAACTGTGGCGACTTGGGCAATGGGCGGGCAACGAGATCCCAAACCTCGAAGAAGCGATTAAATTGGCTACCGAGCAGCAAAGTCAGTACTGGGGCATCGCTGCCATCATCTTATTCCTTGTCGTCGGCGCCCTGCTGCTCCTATTGGTCAAGCGCGTCGTTGTGAAACACAATGATGCACCGGAAACGGAGACGCTGGAGACGATTCCCTCCGAGGTTTAATGAAAACCGTCCTGATCACCGGCGCGACAGGCGCCATCGGCGCGGCGTGCGCGCGCGAATTTGCAAAGCAAGGCTATAGCCTTGCTTTGCATTATCATGAGAACGATGCGGCGGCACGGGCGCTGTTTTTTGAGTTTGCAGAACAGGACGTGATCTGCGGGATATTTCGTGCAGATTTGCGGAGCCCACCTGCCGTGCGGGGCATGTTTTCGGAGATTCATGAACGGCTCGGCAAGCTATCCGTATTGGTGAACAATGCGGGATACGCGCCTGTACAGGGACTGTTTTCCCGGTTTACCGAAGAGGAATACAACAAGACCTTTGACCTGAATGTGCGCGGCGCGATGGAGTGCGCGCGCTTTGCCGCAGAGGATATGCACAGCTTGGGCGGCGGCGCGATTGTCAATGTTTCCTCGGTCTGGGGCGTGCACGGCGCAAGCTGTGAGGCGCTGTATTCCGCGTCGAAGGCGGCGATCATCGGCTTTACAAAGGCCTTGGCAAAGGAGCTTGCCCCCTGCGGCATCCGCGTCAACTGCCTTGCGCCCGGCATGGTGGAAAGCAAAATGAACGCGCATCTCTCGCAAACCGAATTGGAAGAGATACGCGCGCAGATTCCGCTGGGCCGCTTGGGTACGGCGGCGGATATGGCGGGGGCTGTGTTGTTTTTGGCCGAGAACGCGTATGTTACCGGGCAGGTTTTGGTTGCGGACGGGGGTTGGATCGGATAAATGATTTATCTGCGCCAAATCCAAGTGCCGAACGATCCCGAGGGGGCTTGGCCGCACAGCATCCCGGCCTTGCGCGGCTGCGCGGGCTTGGATTTTGACAGGCCCGTCACGCTTCTCTGCGGGGAGAACGGTTCGGGCAAGTCCACGCTGCTGGAATGCCTGGCCGTGAAGCTTGCCGCCCCGGCGGTGGGCAGAATTGACGCCGCCCGCGATGAGACCCTGCGGACACTGCGTCCCTATGCGCAGGGCCTGCGCACCGTGTTCGCGCGAAAGCCCCGCACCACGCTCTTTCTGCGCAGTGAGGATTTTTTCAATTTCATTCAAACAATGCAGGCCGAGCGCCGTGAGATGCAGCGCGAACTGGCTCGCGTGGAAGCGGAATACCGGGGGCGCGGCGCGTTTGCGCAAAACCAGGCCCGCGCCGCCTTTGCGGGAACCATAGTCGATATGGAAAGACGCTACGGGCAGGATCTACTGGAACAAGCTTCCCACGGCGAAAGCTTTCTGCGCCTGTTCGGCGAACGGCTGGTACCCGGCGGTCTGTATCTCTTAGATGAACCCGAGGCGCCGCTCTCGCCCCTGCGGCAGATGTCCCTGCTCTCGCTGATACGCCAAATGGTTGACGAAGCCGACTGCCAGTTTATCATCGCCACCCACTCCCCCATCCTGCTGGCCTATCCCGACGCCGCTTTGTATTCTTTTGATGAAAGCCCGCTTGCGCTTACCTCTTATGGCGAATTAGAATCCATAAATCTGCTGCGCGATTTTATGGAGAACCCGGAGCGGTATTTACGGAATTTGTAGGGGGTAGTAGCGCGTACTTTTTCCGTTTCCGCGTTTCGCCAGCAAACCCCGCTCTGTCAACTTTTTCAGCAACACGCCTGCTGCTGTTTGGGATATGCACAAAAGTGATTCCAAATCTTTACGCTCTAAATAACCTTGTTTCTTCGCAAGCAATATTGCTTGCATCTCGCCGCTCTGTGTGTCAGCGGGGCTTTCTGCATCGGTTGTTGCTTGATTGTTATGAATTCTCGGTAAAACAACCTTGAAAACATTGGGTGTCAGCACTACTTCGGGTTCGGTTTCCGCGCCTGCATACGCGCCGAAGATGCGCCGCATCCCCGTACCGTAGGCCTCAATCAGGCGCAGGCGATACAACACGTTTGCCAGGCGCGGGTTGCGGCACATGGAGAGACCGCTCAGTATGTCCGCCAGCGTGACGCCGCGGAACAGACCGCCGAAGGAGATGAATTCCATCCTGTTCGGGAAAATGTTCACCTGCATACTGTCTGCAACCGCATATTCCCTGTGCGCAACGGCGTTGATGAAAGCTTCGCGCACGGCCTCCTCCGGGAAGGCGCGGGTATCCACCCGGTGCAGTTTGTCAAAGGATGAGTGGGTTGCGTTGTGCATATCGATGAAATCATAGGCATTGTTAATCTGCGCAAATAGGGAGCCGCCGAACTCGCGGCGGTTCAGAAACTCCCTTACGGTATCATCCCGAAAGACGGCGGCCTTGATGGTATGGGGGCATTGATCGGATAGGAGCAAGCCGAGGTTTGTATAGAGATGATCATAGCTGCACAGGCCGAGGGTCATCATTTGCGCGGGGCCGAATTCCACGCCACGCTTGGCAAATTCTTGCGTGGTGGCTATGAAGCCCAACTCCTGCTGCAAGGCGCGCAGGGCTTCGTAGCTGTCGCCGTCCGTTTCCTTGATCATTTGGCGTATGGCGGTATCCGTTGCGGGTACGGAGGCCGCGCCCTGCCGCACATAGACGCCTGCAGGGCGCAGGCCCTTTTCTGCCAGATAATAGGGCCGGTTCGTTCCGCGTTGCACGGCGATGGCGAGTATAGACTTGCCATCCTCGATTAGCTCCGTACTGCGCGCAAACATGGTGAGATCCGGCCTGATGGCGTCGCGCATCATGTTGTTCACTTGCAGCAGCGCTTCTTCTGCATTTTCGATGCCCGTGAGTTCGCCGTCGTCCTTCACGCCGATATAGAGGGTGCCGCCGCTTGTGTTCGCAAAGGCGATGAGCGTCTTTTTGATGCCGTCGGCGATCGACTCTTTCAGTTCTATGGTTTCGCTTTCCTTGAATTGCATGGTTCTAACCCTTTCTAACCGTTATTCTAACTCTTTCTAACACATTCTAACCGATTCTAACGCACCCGTCAAGGATTTTGTTAGAATCGGTTTGAATGGCGTTAGAATAAGCCGTTATTCGCCCTGCGGGTAGAACCAGAAGGTTTCTGTTATCGTAACTCGGCGGGCGGATAATATCCGCCCCTACGGGTTCGTGGAATATGGAGATTAGATTGCAGCGGCACCAACCGGTATTTAAGGAATCAACGAAGCAAATTCATCACAATAATCGGATTGCTTATACAATTCGTAGATATAGGAAAAATATTCGGCATACCAGTCATTGTACTTTACAGGAATGCTGTTGAGATCGGGAACCACTTCCTCCACGCTGATAAAGAAATCTCCGCGATTTGTCTTTACCCATATCACCATCGAAGGCATCGATGTATACCACGTTTTTTTGGTATACATCATTGCCGTGCTTTCAATATCCGCTATGATGCCGTTTTGGCTGAGATACAACGCAAGTTCCGCCTTGCTGCCCGCAAAGTCCAATAGCGCCGTGTTGACGCGGAACGGACTCGCCATACCCCTGTAGAATACCTCGCCATCACGCGGATACACATATACGGACACTTCGCCCGTTTCAAGGATATCCGCAACCGGATTCTCAATAAACCGGCGAAACTGATCTCGACTCATGTCGTATATGGTAATTTTATTTATTTCTGCATCCTCCCCTTCATAGACGGGGGATGGGACCTCCGTCATTTCCATGGGAGCGGGGGACGCTGTGCCTTCCTTGTCGGGCGGAGTTAAATTGCACGCAATGGCAACTGCAATGATGTATAGCAACAGGGCATAGAGCAATATTTTGTCAAATCTATGCATATACATACTCCTTCGAAAATTGATACGCGCCCTTACTCCAAAAAGTCCTTCAAGCGCTTGCTCCGGCTCGGGTGGCGGAGTTTGCGGAGAGCTTTGGCTTCTATTTGGCGGATGCGCTCTCTTGTGACGTTGAACTCGCGGCCCACTTCTTCGAGGGTGCGGGCCTTGCCGTCGTCGAGACCGTAGCGCAGGCGGAGGACTTTGGCTTCTCTCGGGGTTAGGGTGGCGATGACCTCGGCCAGCTGCTCTTTCAGCATGGTGGCGGCGGCGGCCTCGGCGGGGGCGGGCGCGTCGGCGTCCTCGATGAAGTCGCCGAGGTGGGAGTCGTCCTCTTCGCCGATGGGGGTTTCGAGGGAGACCGGCTCCTGCGCGATTTTCATAATCTCGCGCACCTTGTCTTCCGTGATACCCATCTCCTTGGCCACTTCTTCGGGGCGCGGCTCGCGGCCTAAGCGCTGTACCAGTTCGCGGTTGGCGCGGATCAGCTTGTTGATGGTTTCGACCATGTGCACGGGGATGCGTATCGTGCGCGCCTGATCAGCGATCGCGCGCGTGATCGCCTGGCGTATCCACCAGGTGGCATAGGTCGAGAATTTATAGCCCTTGGTATAGTCGAACTTCTCCACGGCCTTGATCAGGCCCAGATTGCCCTCTTGGATGAGGTCCAGAAAGAGCATACCGCGGCCCACATAGCGCTTGGCGATGGAGACGACAAGACGCAGGTTGGCCTCGCTGAGCTGCTGGCGCGCATCCATATCGCCCGCCGACATGCGCGCGGCGACGTCGACCTCCTCCTGCGCCGTGAGCAACGGCACCTTGCCGATCTCTTTGAGATACATGCGGACGGGGTCCTCCATGTTGATCTCACCCGGCGCGATGATGCCCGGCACGGCGGCCAGCTGGGCGATCTCCTTCTCCATATCGGCGGGGATCTCCGGCTCCGCTTCCAGCACGGTGATGTGGTTCTGCTCGATGAGCTCATACACGCGGTCGGCCTGTTCGGCATCCAACTCCAGCTCGGCCAGCGCGTCCATATCCTTGGGCGTCAGCACGCCCGTCGTCTTGCCCTTTTCGAGCAGGGTGCGCACCTTTTGCGCGGTGTTCGGCTCCAAGGGCAGGACAAAGAGCATGGGAATGGCTTCTCCGTTCCCCTCCCCCGCCGGCTCCGGCACCGCGCCGTCCGCCGCCGCCAGAAAGGCGTCCGCCGCTGCGTCTATCTCCTCCTCGCTCGCGCCCTCCGCATCGGCTTCATAGGCTTCCGCGGCGAAGAAGTCTTCGCCCGCGAATTCGCCCGTCACCTCGTCCATTTCCCCGAACAGCCTGATTTCCTTGTCTTTCATACCCTTTTTATCTCCTCATTTGTTTCTTGATTTTCCTATTTTCGCAAGTAGCTCCATCCGCTCCTCTGCGCTCAGATTCTCGCTGCCCAACCGTGCCATCAGTTCTTCCGCTTCCGCTTTTCTGCGCATATCGCGGAGCCGCTCTATGCAGTCGGTGACGGCCTTTTCGGCGTCGCCTATATCATTTTCCAAGCTTTGGACGGCCAATACCGCTTCGGCGTCCGCCGCGTCCAAGGTGGCGATATAGCGGGAGAGGTGGAAGCCCTTCTCCCCTGCCGTCTCGAAAAGAGCGCGGTGGGCGGGCAGGGAGAGCAGTTCTTCGGCCTGCCCGGCCCTTGCCATCACATATGCCGCCGGGTCGCGGATGGCCGCGGCTATGAGCAGGCGCTCGGCTTTCAGGTACGCTTCCGTATCCTGCACAACCCGGCGCCTGCCGAAAGCACCGGAATAGCGCGCGGGTCCGGGGGCATCCTGCGGCTTGGCGACCGCCGCCTGCTGGCGCAGGGCATCGACGGCGATCCCCGTCTTCTGCGCGACGCCCGCGATATACCTGTCCCGCGTCGCCGGTTCCAGGGTAGCAATATAGCTGCAAGCGGTCAGCGCATACTGCTCCCGGGCGTTCTCATCGGCGAAATCGACGCCGCCTGCCATACTTTCCAACTTGAAGGCGGGCAGGGTCAGTGCGGCGGCTTTCAGCCCGTCGAAGCCGTCCTTGCCGAAGCGGCGCACATAATCATCGGGATCCAGCTTGTCCGGGAAACGTATCACGCGGACAGAGAGACCCTCGGCGGCCAATATATCCAGCCCGCGCAGGGTGGCGCTCTGCCCCGCCGCGTCGCCGTCATAGGCGATATAGACCGTGTTCGTATATTTCTTGACCAAGGCCGCCTGCCGGGGCGTCAGCGCGGTGCCGAGACTGGCGACGGCGTTTGTGACGCCCGCCTGATAGAGCCCGATCACGTCCATATAGCCCTCGACCATCAGCAGGTTCTTGGCGTCCGTCTTCCGCTGCAGGTGCAGGCCATACAGGTTGTTGCGCTTGTTATACACCGGCGTGTCGCCCGTGTTGATATATTTGGGCTTTTCATCGGTCAGCACGCGCCCGCCGAAGCCCAGCACGCGCTCGCGCTCGTCCTGTATGGGAAAGATGATGCGCCCGCGATACGCGTCGTACACGCTCTGTCTCTCCCTATTGTGCACCAAAAGCCCCGCTTCAATCAAATCCTGCCGCGCAAAGCCCACGGCTTCCATGGTTTTCAACAGGGAATCCCAAGAGTCGGGGGCATAGCCTATGCCGTAGCGCAGGATGATCTCCGAACTGAGCCCGCGCATTTTGGCATATTCCCGCGCGGCCTTGCCCTCGGCACCCAAGAACTGCTCACAGAACCAGCGCGCGGCATATTGGTTGGCATTGTATATGCGCTCCCGCAAGGCACGGCGCTTTTTCGCTTCGGCGTCGTCCACGTCGCGGGGCATCTCCATATGCGCGCGCTCGGCGAGCTTCTGGATGGCTTCATAATAGCTCAGCCGCTCCGCCGCCATCATAAACTGCACGACAGTCCCGCCCGCGTGGCAGCCGAAGCAATAGTAGAGCTGCTTACCCGCGTCGACGGAAAAGCTGGGCGTCTTTTCGTTATGGAACGGACACAAGCCCCAAAGTTTGCGGCCCTTGGGGCGGAGTTCCGTGTAACTTGATATCACGGACGCTATGTCGTTTTTGGCCATCAATTCATCAAGCCAAGATGACGGCAAGGGCATGGTTTACCTCGTGAGTGGAAAGTGACGGTTAGAAATGCTCCGCATTTCTTGCATGAAATATTCTCTGCTCCTCCATATTGTTCGCTCGCCCTATCTTTCCTCTTTCCACTTCCCTCTTTCTTCTTAACTATTCCAACTCTGTGGTACAAAAATCCTCCTAAATGTCTCAATCGCATACAAGTCCGTCATGCCGGAAACGTGATCGGCGACGCAGCGGGGCAGGCCGTCTTTTTCAAGGTTGCGGCGGGTGTCGGGGGGGATTTCGTCCGGGTTGGCCAAATAATAGGCATAGAGACCGGAGATAACGCCCCTCGCCTTGCCCTCCTCGCGCTTGGCCTTGGGGTTGTGGTATACGGCCTCGAACATATAGTCGCGCAGACCGTTGAAGAGGGCGGCGTCCGCAGGGGCGAAGGCGATGTCGCCGCTCTGCGCGCAGTGATCCAACAGGCGCAGGACCATATTGTTGATGCGCTCGCCCTGCTCGTTGCCGAAGGCTTCGCGGTAGATTTGCGGCACCTCGTCCGCGCCCAATATGCCCGCGCGCTGGGCGTCATCTATATCGTGGTTCAGATAGGCGATGCGGTCGGATATACTGACCACGCGACCCTCGGGCGTGGCAGCCGTCCCGTCCTTTTTGTGGTGGAGTATGCCGTCGCGCACCTCGAATGTGAGGTTCAGGCCCTGCCCATCGCGCTCGAGCACCTCGACCACGCGCAGGCTCTGGCGGTTGTGCGAGAAGCCCTCGTCAATGCCCGCGCGGCGCATGCAGTCGGAGAGCTCCTCCTCCCCCGCGTGGCCAAAGGGCGTGTGGCCCAGATCGTGGCCGAGGGCGATGGCCTCCGCCAAGTCCTCGTTCAGGCGCAGGGCGCGCGCGAGGGTGCGCGCGATCTGCGAGACCTCCAAGGTGTGCGTCAGGCGCGTGCGATAGTGGTCGCCCGTGGGCGCAAGGAAGACCTGGGTCTTGTGTTTCAGGCGGCGGAAGGCTTTGCAGTGGAGTATGCGGTCGCGGTCGCGCATAAACTCCGTGCGCACGGAACAGGGTGGCAGCGGGACAAGCCTGCCGCGCGAATTGGCCGAGAGGGTCGCGTTTGACGCAAGAAAGAGGGCTTCCCAGTCCTCGCGCTGCTCGCGTATGTTCTTTTGTGTTGGCATGGAGTATTCCCCCGCTATACGGTGTTCATTGTATTTATTCTACATAAAACGCGAAAAACCTTTTTTCACGGGGTTATTTTTCGCGGCTTGCGTAACAGCGGGGGTATGAAGCGTGGTGAAGGCGGGCGAGGCATGCCTCGCCCCTACGCACAATATTTTATACCCGTATGGGAATATTACAAATTCGCCGCATTTTGTGCATATTTCGGCGTTATATTTTCGGTATCGGACTGTGGAGGTGTTCTATGTCTTTCAAAAAGCTGTGGCCAAGCCGGATGTGAAAACTGTTGCGCGCGTTTTGATCCTTGCCGTCTGCGTGATTTCGCTTTGGATTTTCTGGGATACCGTGCGCTACTATGGGTTTACCGGCATTTATGATCACAAGATTTGGTATGAGGAATGGTCTATACTGCAATATCTGGGCTTTCTGCTACGCATGCACGCCCTGCCCCTCTCCCTTTCGTTTCTTGCATTGCTATGAGCAGCCGCATCCTTGGCGCATGGAGGCGTTGGCCGTATTTGGACTTGAACTGATGACCCTGCTCCCCCTCTTGGCTGTTTTCATATTGTCCATCCCAAAAATGTGGAAGAGAGACGCGCTGCTTGCCGCGCTGAAAGCGAACCGAAAGCTGTTTTTCCGCGTACTGCTGTTTTCGGCCTGCGCAATAACCTTTTATCTGTATTTGAACAAGGCCGGGGATTGGGGTTGGGGGGGCGGCGTGTTTACGCCCTACGTGATGGAGGAGGGGCGATATGTCGCCGCGGATTTCAATGCCGTGATAAGGCCCCTGCTGAAATATTTGGGCTTACCCCTCCTGATCGGGACGGGTGCCCTCGTTTGGAGTTATTGTTGGGCCGGAGCCTGGAAGCGCTGGGTCTTTGGTGGGCTGCTCTGCGTGAACCTGTATTATATCCTCACCCGCTTCGGCGCCGCGATCCGCTATCACGCCTTTGAGGGCCTGTCCTACGGGCAGAATATGCTGCACTGCGTGTATCTGTGCCTGCCGACCCTGCTTCCCCTCGCCGTGCTTACCGCGCTGTCCTTCCGGCGGACTGTATCCACACAGCGTCTTTGAAAACAGGAAGGATAAAGAGGATAGCTGGTGTCTGTCGGCGGAGTTTATAAAGGAACGCGAAGCCGGGCTGCTCTCAGAGGAATTTCTCGAAGCGGTCAATGCGGCGGACGGGAAAGGTCTATTCGTATTCCCGCCCAACTCGGAAACGGCATTTGACGTGGTGTTCATAGGCACCTTCGGCGGGGCGGATGAGAAGCCCGATCTGCTGCTGCCCGACCTTTGGTATGAGGGGTAGGGTAGGTGGTGGGTAATAGTGCAGAGAGGACGATTGCAATCGTCCCCTGTGAGTGATAGAATAATTAAAAAGGACAAGGGTGGTGCGAAAAATGCGTTGGGTTCGGTTTATTGCTTTTCAGTTGGCCGTTATTTTGTTTTGCGTGATGATTGGATGTGCGGGCCGGGAGACGCCCGGGGGGGAGACTGCGCCCTTGGTGGTTGCGGTGCCTACGCCCAAGCCGTTGGCGACGGCGGTACCGACCGAGGAACCCATTGATTTGAGTCGATATGAGATGGTGATGCTGGCATTGCAGGACGTGGTGCGGGAATATTCGGTGGGGAATTTGACCGTGAACAGGCACGCGCCCCTGCCGACGCCGCCCTTGGAAGCCATTGCGAGACCGATTACGCGTGAAGATTTTGGACGCGACTATTGGGTAGAGGTAAATTCCATCGGCAGCTGGAACACGGACGATCAATATTATTACGATCAGGATGCAAAGCGCTTGGATAAATGGGAGGAGGGCGTTGTAACACATGCGTTGGGCGAGCCGGAGGGGAATCAATTTGTACTGTATGTGAAGCCGGTGCGGTTTTATGAATATGTGATGCCGTATCTAGACCTGATGTTTGGAGATTCCGAAGACGGGTCTCACTGCATTCCCGAAGAAATCGGATTTGCGCTTTTAGACTTGGACGAGGACGGGCAGGAGGAATTGATTTTACTGGCGACCATGGAACCGCTGATTTGGGATTGGTATAACGATGACGGCACACCTTATTTGGAACAGGATGAACCCTATTGGATATTCGGTGTTTTTACCATCAAGAACGATGCGTTGTTTTGCGTGATGCGCAGCACCGACGGTGGTTTCTATCGCCTTGGGAAGAACGGAAAGATATATTGCAGTTTTGGCACAAGCACTATGGGGGGCAGGGCGCGCTTGCATATGCGCCCAAGCGACGGGCGCTTGGTTGTGGAGGAGTTTTGGCACGCAGACAATGGAATCGTATATGTGAATGATAAGATGGATTTGCAGTGGCTGAGCTGGGACGACGATAGGCCGGATTACAGCGCTTTTTACGATTGGAGCCGCATTGAATTTGTTTCAATCGGCACTTGGATTGTTGTCGGGGGGCGGGATTATTGTAATATGTATTCGGGGGATAATGATTCCAATGGCGGCTGGGATTATTTTGTTCCGAACGAGGATTGGCGGGTGTTTGGCGGTTGAAACAACACAGAATGCAGAGAACCCCTCTCTGCATTCTGCATTATTACCTATTATTTTAGAAACCCTCCCCCGTCCCATAGTGCGCCGCTACATAGTCGATATCCTTGTCCCCGCGGCCCGAGAGGTTGACGAGCACTGAGCCGCCCTGCGGGTTTTCGCGGGCATAGCGGATCGCATAGGCCAGCGCGTGGGCGCTTTCGATGGCGGGGATGATGCCCTCGCTTCGGCAGAGCATAAAGAAAGCTTCCATCGCTTCGTTGTCCGTTGCGAACGTATATTCCACGCGCCCGACGTCGCGCAGGTAGGCGTGCTCGGGGCCGACCGAGGGATAGTCCAGCCCACTGGCGATGCTGTGCACGGGCGCGGGGCTGCCGTCTTCCAATTGGAGCATATAGCTCTCGAAGCCGTGCATCACGCCCGGCTTTCCAAAAGTCATAGACGCGGCATTCTGGCCCTGTTCCGATCCCCGGCCCATGGGCTCCACGCCCACGATGCGCACCGGATCGGGCAAAAACGCCGAGAACAGCCCCAGCGCGTTGCTGCCGCCACCCACGCATGCCGCGACGATATCGGGCAGCATGCCCGTCATTTCGAGGAACTGGGCGCGCGCTTCCACGCCGACCACGGACTGGAAGTCGCGTATGATCATCGGGAACGGGTGCGGGCCTACGGCGGAGCCGATGCAGTAGATCGCGGTCCTGTATTCATTCAGATAGGCTTCGAACGCCGCGTCGACCGCTTCTTTCAAGGTTTTTAATCCGTGGGTGGCGGGGATCACGCGCGCGCCGAGCATGTGCATGCGCGTCACGTTGGGCGCCTGCTTTACGATATCGACCTCGCCCATATAGATATCGCATTCCAGCCCGAAATAGGCCGCCGCCGTGGCGAGCGCGACGCCGTGCTGGCCCGCGCCGGTTTCGGCAATCAGCTTTTTCTTGCCGAGAAAGGTGGCCAATAGACCCTCGCCCATGCAGTGGTTCAGTTTGTGCGCGCCCGTATGGTTCAGGTCTTCGCGCTTCAGATAAATCTGGCAGTTGCCGAGCCTGTTGCTGAGCCGTTCACAGTGATAGACGGGCGTGGGACGGCCCTGGAATTCCTTGCGGATACGGCGCAGTTCGGAGATGAATTTCGCCGAGTGGCAGATGGAGTTGTACGCGTTCGTGATCTCTTCAAACGCCGGAACCAGCTGCGGCGGCAGGAATGCGCCGCCGTGCGTGCCGAAATAGCCCTTGGCGTCGGGGAAGCTTTTTGCGTAGGTTTCGAAGTCGCGGTGGTTGGGGGTGGTGGTGTTCATAGGGGATATCCTTTCTTTGTTTAGGTAGTGGATCATTCGAGTGTGTGGTGTGAAGTGTGGAGTGTGGAGTTAAGGTAGAAATTCCTGCGGAATTTCAGTTTTATAGGAATCGCTTGCGATTCCTACCGCAACTCCACACTCCACCATTCCACTCCACACTCGCGCGGGCGAGGCATGTCTCGCCCCTACAAATAAAAACGTCCTTGTCGCATATCAAATGCAACAAGGACGATCATAAATCGCGGTGCCACCTTGCTTCCCTTTTGGGCTCTCAATAGGATACAGACATATCCCTGCGCGATAACGGGCGCGGCCGTTGCGGAATAGTGACGGGCTCCCCCGCGTTCACCGCACACTCGACAGACCATATTGCGCGACCCTGTTCCCGCGGGGCTTCCAGCCTGTGGCCCTGCTCTCTGTGGGGTGGAATTCGCCTTTCTCCTGTCTCAACGCTTTGTTGGGTGTATTATATACAATATCCCGGCCCTGTCAAGCAGGGAAAATCTGCTATTTGAAGATGCTTACGGTTAGGAATATCGTGCTCATCAGGCTGGCGACCAGGCTCACTACGGTGATCTGCGTGTTGATGCTGGGGCCTGCCGTGTCCTTGAACGGGTCGCCCACCGTGTCGCCGATGACCGCCGCCTTGTGCGCCGCGCTGCCCTTGCCACCGTTATGGCCGCTCTCGACATATTTCTTCGCATTGTCCCAGAGTCCGCCGCTGTTGCTCATAAACAGAGCCAGCAGCAGGCCGGAGACGATATTCCCGGTCAAAAATCCGCCGATGGCGTGCACGCCGCCGATAAAGCCCACGGCGAGCGTGGAGATGATGGCCAGCAGGCCCGCGGGGATCAGCTCTTTCAACGCGCCCGTGGTGGCGATGTCTATACACTTGTCGTATTCGGGCTGGGCCTTCCCCTCTTTCAGCCCGACGATCTCGCGGAACTGGCGGCGTATCTCCGCCACCATGCGCATGGCATTGCGGTTGACGCCGAGCATCAGCAGCGCGCTGAATACGGCGGGTATGGCCGCGCCCACCAGCATGCCGAAGAAGACCGTGGGGTTCATAATGTCAAAGCCACTGATCGGAACAAAGTTCGGCAGCGTACCCATGGCCGAAAGACGCGCGCCCGCCGCGTTGACTTCGGACAGGAATGCCCCGAGCAGCGCGATAACGGTCAGACCCGCCGCGCCGATCGCAAAGCCCTTCGTGACGGCCTTGACCGTATTGCCCGCGGAATCCAATTTATCGGTGATCTCCAGCACCTCTTCGCCCAGATTGCCCATCTCGGCCAGACCGCGCGCGTTGTCGACGATAGGCCCGTAGGCGTCGTTGCTGATGATCATGCCGACGATACTCAGCATGCCGACGGCGGCCATGGAGATGCCGAACAGGGCAAAGCCCTCGCCCAACGGCGCGCAGAGGAAATAGGCCGCCAGCGCGGAGACGCCAATGCCGATCATCGCGGGCAGGGTGGAGACGAGCGCATAGCTTATGCCCGAAAGCAGGGTGAACGCGGGGCCGATCTCGCTGGCCTCCGCCGTCTTGCGCACGGGTTTCTTGGAATCGTCGGTGAAATAATCGGTCACGATGCCGACGATGGTGCCGACGACGAGACCCACGGCGGACGCACCCCAGATGGCCCAGTGGAACTTGAAGACCCAGGTCGCCAGCGCGGTCAGACCCGCGAAGATCGCGGTCGTCACATAGGTGGAAGCGTTCAATGCCCGCGTCGGGCCGCCCTTTTTGCCCATACGCGCGGTCAGGATGCCGATGATCGAGGCCAAGAGCCCGATGGTTGCGTATACGAAGACGGTCGCGACCGAGTTGCCACCCAGCACCGCGCCCATCACCAGCGCGGCGGCCATACTCGCCACATTGGAATCGAAGAGGTCGGCGCCCATGCCGGCCACGTCGCCCACATTGTCGCCTACGTTATCGGCGATGACGGCGGGGTTGCGGGGGTCGTCTTCGGGTATGCCCAGCTCGACCTTGCCCGTCAGATCTGCGGCCACGTCGGCGGTCTTGGTGAATATGCCGCCGCCCGCCTTGGCGAACAGCGCCAGAGAGCTTGCGCCGAAGGAGAAGCCCAAGAGCGCGGCGTTGCTGTCCGTCACCTTACCTGTCGCCCAGAAGACCAGCGCGACGCCGAGCAGGGACGCGCCCACGACCGCCATGCCCATCACCGCGCCGCCGCGGAACCCGCAGAGGAAGCTGGGGCGTATGCCCTTTTGCGCGGCTTCGGCGGTGCGGCTGTTGGCCTGCGTCGCCACGGCGATGCCGATTTTGCCCGCGAACGCCGAGAAGACCGTGCCGACAAGATAGGCGCCCGCCATCATCAGATTAGACCAAATATCGCCGCTCCAAACGGGATGCGGCAAAAAGAGGAAAATCAGGACGGCCGCCACGCCCGCGAAGATGGCCAACACCTTATACTCCCGGTTCAGAAACACGTTCGCGCCCTTGCGGATCAAGCCGGAAACCTCGCGAATCTTTTCATTCTCCTGCGGCTGTTTCTTCACCCAGGCAAAGAGCCATCCGGCGAACAAGAAAGCCAGCAGCGCAACCCCGACGGCGGGGAGTAGGTACCAGAGTTGTTCCGATTCCATGTAGTCCTCCTGTGTTTATTTAGGTAATAGTGAATAGTTAAGAGTGAAGAGTTGCGGCAGGGATCGCAAGCGATCCCGTAATCGAATCAAAAATTCCGCAGGAATTTTTACCACAACTATTCACTATTAACTCTTCACTCTTCACTCCCTCAAATCCCCACCCTCACTTCCACCAGCACCCCGTCTAACGGCGCGATCATTTGGATCGCGCGGGTCGTGAAGCGATTCAGCTCTTGCAGGAGCAGCGGGCAATAGCCGCGCACCACGGCGCAATGCGGATGGGTCTTGTGGTTGCTGGTAAAGAGCTCCTCCAGCCAAAAACAGCTGACTTGCGCTTCCTTGCAAAATGCGTCGCGCATGGGCAGGGCGGCGAAGGCCAGTTCCAAATAAATCTTATGCACCAGCACGCACTCCTCGTCCGTACGGTTCAGGCTTTTCAACAGGTATGCGTTGTCTATGGATTGCAGCTTGCAGTCGTCGGGGAAGAGGATACGGTAGTAGGCGGCATAATCCTCCTCCTCCGCGTGCGCTACGCGGGTGCGCAGTTTGGTCTCGCCCTTGAGCCGCGCCGGGAGCATTTGGGCCGCTTCCTCCGATTTCGTATAGAAAAACAGGCGCAGGCGATTCGGCTGCAGCACAGAGCCGACAAAGACCCCGTACGCCGCCAAGTGGTCGCGCACTTTGCGCACCAACGCGTCTATCTGCTTTTTTTCCACAACCGAAAAGGTGTCCGCCGTGGGATATACCACCAATTTGATGCGATAGGTATAGCGCAACACGGGCAGCACCCCGTGATAGCGCATATCCACGCGGTATATGGCGGGCCTGCCGTCCCAGACCCATTCATATTCCAACCAGTCGGCTTCCATGCTCATTCCGTTAGTCCCTTACCAAGACGGCCTTAATACGCCGTACGCCCGAGGAACTGGCCTCCTCCTTTTGTATCCTGAATGTACCCAAGTCCCCGGTGCGCGCCGCGTGCGGCCCGCCGCAGATCTCCTTGGAATAGCCCGCGATGGTATATACGTTGACCTGCGTATCATACTTGCTCTCGAAGAGACCGATGGCCCCCTGCGCCTTGGCATCGGCCACAGACATTGCTTCGAGCGCGACAGGAATGTCGGCCGCGATGGCGGCGTTGACCCAGGCTTCGACGGCGCGCAGCTCCTCGGGAACCACCTTGCGCGGGAAGGAGAAATCGAAACGCAAGCGCTCGGCCGTGATGTTGCTGCCCTTTTGGGCTATGCTGTCGTCCCCCAGAACCGCGCGCAGGGCGGCTTGCAGGAGATGCGTGGCGGTATGCAGGGCGGTCGTTATCTCGGAACTGTCCGCCAACCCGCCCTTGAAGCGCTGCTCCGCGCCCGCCTTGCTGTTCTCCTGATGGCGGGCAAAGGCCTCGGCAAAGACGACCGTATCCACGGTGAGACCCCGCTCCTGCGCCAGCTCTATGGTGAATTCAATGGGGAAGCCATATGTGTCATAGAGATGGAAGGCCGAAACGCCGTCCACGACAGTTCCCTGCAAATCCCGCGCCAGCTTTTCGAACTCGCGCAGGCCCTTTTGCAAGGCGCGGGCAAAGCGCTGCTCCTCCTTGTGCAGTTCGGAGAGGATCAGCTCGCGATTCTTTTCCAGTTCGGGATAGGCCTCGCCATACTGCGTGATCACGGTCTCGGCAATCCTGGCCAGTGAGCCCTCGGGCATGCCCAAACCCATCGCGAAGCGTATGCTGCGGCGTATCAGGCGGCGCAGGATATAGCCCTGGTCGACGTTGCCTGGCGTCACCCCGCGCGGGTCGCCCAAGATAAAGGTCGCGCAACGGATATGGTCGGCGATGATGCGGAAGGCGCGGGTCACTTCCCCGCCTGTAGCGTAGGATTTGCCCGAAAGCTCGGCGATCACGCGCAGGCTGCCCGCGAACATATCGGTGTCATAGACGCTCTTCGCGCCTTGCAGGGTGGCAAGGGTTCTGTCCAAGCCCATGCCCGTATCGACGTTCTTTTTGGCCAGCGGCACAAAGACGCCCTCGGCGACTTTGTTGTATTCCATGAACACGTTGTTCCAGATTTCGAGGTGTTTGCCGCATTCACAGGCCGGAGAGCAGTCCGGGCTGCAGGCGGGCTTGCCCGTATCGTAAAAAATCTCCGTATCCGGTCCGCAGGGGCCGGTCAGACCCGGAGGACCCCACCAGTTGTTCTTCTTGGGCAGATAGAAGATATGCGCGGGATCCACGCCCATATCCTCCCAGCGCGAAGCGGAAACCGTGTCGCGCGGCGCATCCGCATCGCCCTCGAAACAGGTGAAAAACAGCTTTTCTTTCGGGATGCCGAGCCAGCGTTCGTCGGTCAGAAATTCCCAGGAATACGCAATCGACTCATCCTTGAAATAGTCACCCAGCGACCAGTTGCCGAGCATCTCAAAGAAGGTGCAGTGCGAATCGTCGCCCACCTCGTCGATATCGTCGGTACGTATGCATTTCTGCACATCGGCCAGCCGCACGCCGCCCGGATGCTTCTCGCCCATCAGATAGGGAACCAGCGGGTGCATGCCCGCGGTGGTGAACAGCACGGTCGGGTCGTTCTCGGGAATCAGGGAAGCGGAGGGGATAATGACATGCCCCTTTCCCGCAAAAAAATCCAGATACAGGCGGCGCAGTTCGCCGCTTGTCAGTGCGCGCATAGCGTATACTTCTCCTCATAATTTCTCACCGATATAATAGCGGGAAACGAGGGAAATGTCAACGCAGGCAGAGCCGGATGCGGCGCCGCAACCGTAATTTTTGCTTGACAAGAAGCTTGTTGGCGTGCATCATTGTGATCAGAATGATTTTGGGGAGGGTTGGTTATGAAAAAAGTTTTTGTGTTCGCTCTCGTCCTCTGTATGCTGTTCATCTGCGCCTTCGCGCTCACGACGGCCTTGGCGGAGGAAGAGGATATGATTGTCATTTATGCCAGGGTTCCGGTTGATTGGAAAGAGCCCCACCTTTACGCCTGGGGAGCGGAGGGCGCTGTCTTTGAGATGTGGCCGGGCGGGGCGATGCAACTGCAAGGCAACTGGTATACGATCGAGATTCCGAGCCGGGTGAGCTCCGTTATTATCAATGCCAACAGCGGGTCTGTGCAAACCATGGATATCATTCGTTTCGAACAAGGCAAGGACCTTTGGGTGCACGTTCCGGGTACGCTTGCGTCGGACACCCATTATTTTGCGGAGTTTTATTATGAGGAGCCCGATATGCCCGCTGTGGATACGGTTATCGATGCACCGCCTGCAACGGATGCCCCGAAACCGACTGCCGCACCTGTTGTGAAAGACGAGCCTGTGAAGAATAACAATACTCCATGGATTTATATAGGCGTGGGCGCGGCGTTGCTTGTTGTTGCTGTGGTTGTTGCTATAAAGCGGAAGGCGGAGGAGGTGTAGCGGCGGCGTATTTTGGGGTAATAGGTAATAAGAAATAATGCAGAGAGGGTTGGCTTCTCTGCATTCTGCATTATTCCCTATTCCTTCGTTGAAAGCCGTTCCCGCAGGGAAGTAAAGCGGATGCGACTTTGATTGGTGCGAACCATTTGCGCGAGGGTGGCGCTGCGGCCTATGCAGTAGACGAGGGATTTGGCGCGGGTGACCGCGGTATAGAGGAGGTTGCGCGTCAGGAGCAGGGGGTTGCCGCCCGCCAGCGGCAGGAGTATGACGGGGAACTCACTTCCCTGGCTCTTGTGGATCGTGACGGCATAGGCAAGGTCCAATTCCTGGGCTTGCAGGAAGTCATAGTCTGCGATGCGACCATCGTCGAACTCGACGCGGAGCATGCGGGCCGCGTTGTCTATCTCCGTGATGATGCCCATATCGCCATTGAAGACGCCCATGCCCTCCGTTTCGCCATAGGCGGTATCGACGGCGCGCGTCCACTCCAACTTATAATTGTTCTTGGTGTGCATCACCTTATCACCCTCGCGAAAGAAATTGGCATTGCCAATCTTGGTCTCGGCCTTGGTCCACGCAGGCGGGTTGAGCGCGTTCTGGAGGGCGGCGTTCAGGTTTGCGACGCCTATCGTGTCCTTTTTTCCGGGGCAGAGTACCTGCACATCCTGCTTCGGGTTCTCCGTGCGCAGGCGCGATACATCCCGCGTGACTAATTCGATTATGCGGTGCAGGATGGCTTCGGGCGCGTGCAGGGGCTCGAACACGAAGTCCGAATCGGGCTCATTCAGGACGGGCATGGTCCCACGATTGATGCGGTGGGCGTTGGTGACGATGCGGCTCTCGCGCGCCTGGCGGAAGATTTCGGTCAGCTGCACCGTGGGGATAGCACGACTCTCCATTATATCGCGCAGTACGTTGCCGCTGCCGACCGAGGGCAACTGATCCCCATCGCCCACCAGAATCAGGCGCGTATGGGGTCGCAGGGCGCGCAGAAGGGCGTTCATGAGCAGCACGTCGACCATGGACATTTCATCGACGATAACGACATCCTCCTCCAAGGGGTCGTCCTCGTTGCGCTGGAAACCGCTGTCCGGCTGATAGCCCAAGAGACGGTGCAGGGTGAACGCGCTGTGGCCGGTCGCTTCCGTCATACGCTTGGCGGCGCGGCCCGTGGGCGCGGCGAGGGCGACGCGGAAGCCCGCGTCCTGCATCAGCTCCAGAATACATTTGATGATGGTCGTCTTGCCCGTACCGGGGCCGCCCGTAATGACCTGCACGCCGTTATCCAAAGCGGCCAGCACGGCAGAACGCTGCTGCTCGGATAGGTCGATTTGCAGCCTGTCCTCGCAGGCGGCAATATCCCGGCTATGATTTTGAGCGGGGGCTTTGCTGAGCGCGCGCAGTCGCTTGGCGATGCCCTCTTCGGCGCGGGCATAATAGGGCAGGAAGAGCGCGTCACAGTCCCCTGTCATCTCATAGATCAGTTCACCGTTGCCGATCATCCACTCGATGGTATCCGCAATGGCTTCCGCGCCGACGCCCAGGAACTCATCCGCGCGCTGTGCCAGCTTATCGCGCGGGAGATAGGTATGGCCGTATTCCGAACAACTGGCCGTGAGCGCGTGCAAAATGCCCGCCTTGATGCGCGGCAGAGCCTCCCTCGAGAAGCCGGGGATGTTTTGCGCGATACGGTCGGCGGTCAGGAAGCCGATGCCGTCCACATCCTCAATCATGCGATAGGGATTTTCCTGAATTTTGGCGAGACACAATTCGCCATAGAGGGTATAGAGCTTGTTCGCCTGCTTCACCGTGATGCCATAGGGCGCAAGCACCAAGAGGACTTCGCGCATGGCGCGGCCCTCGTTGTAGGAGACCATGATGGCGGCGCATTTTTTGGGGCCTATGCCCGGCACGCGCGTGAGTTGCGTGGGGGTCTCCTCCATCACGCGCAGGGTGTCCATGCCGAAGATGCGGACGATGGCCGCCGCCAAACTGGGGCCTATGCCCGAAACTGCCCCGCCGCCCAGATAGGCAATCAGGGCCTCCTCGGTGCGCGGGGCGATTTGCTTGTAGGATCTGACGTTCAGTTGGGAACCGTAGCGCGGGTGGTTTTCCAATTCGCCCGTGAAGCTGGCCTGTTCGCCTGCATCAATCAGGGGCATGGTACCCTTGGCCGTCCATTCCCGGTTGTCCGCGTCGATGAGCGTCAAAATAGCGAAACCCGTTTCCGGGTTTCGATAGATAATGGATTGTACGGTGCCTGTGAGGGTCATGGCAAGGCAGGCACGCGAAAGCGCAGCCACAATATGAAGATGAACAGAATCAGCGCCCCGCCCACGACGAGCAGAACCAGGAGCGCGGCGCCCAGCGAGGACTTGATATACTGCCAGGTCTCGCGCGCGGTCATCGCTTCGCCGTTGGCCTGCCGCTCGGCGCGGGCCTCGCGGCGGCGGCGGCGGTCATAGCCGGGCATGCCGGGCACGTCCATCGGACAGATCACGCGCCCGTCATCGTCATCATATTTTGTGTAATCATACGGCATACGCTACTTGTCGTACAGGTGGCAGGCGACGAAATGGCCCGGCTCCACCTCGCGGGTGACGGGTACATCCTGCTTGCAGCAATCCATGCAGCGCTTACAGCGCGTATGGAATTTGCAGCCGCGGGGCGGATTTGCGGGCGAGGGTATGCTGCCCTCCAATATGATACGGTTCATCTTGATCGTCGGATCGGGGATGGGGATGGCGGAGAACAGGGCCTCCGTATACGGATGCAGGGGGTTCGCGAAGATCGCTTCCTTGCTGGCGTATTCCACCATATCGCCGAGGTACATGACGCCGATGGTATCGCTGATATGCTGTACCACGGAGAGATCGTGCGAGATGAACAGATAGGTCAGGCCGAAGTCGCGCTGCAAGTCCATCAGGAGGTTGATAATCTGCGCCTGAATCGACACATCCAATGCCGAGACCGGCTCGTCGCAGACGATGAATTCCGGCTTGAGGGCGAGGGAGCGCGCGATGCAGATGCGCTGGCGCTGGCCGCCCGAGAACTCGTGGGGATAGCGGTCTTTATGATAGGGCTGCAGACCGCAGACCTTCATGATGTAGTCGATGTGATCATCGAACTCCTCTTTGGGAACTACCTGATGTTCGCGCACCGCTTCGCCGATGATTTCGGCGATGGGCAGGCGCGGGGACAGGCTGGAATAGGGATCCTGGAATATCATCTGGATCTTGGGACGCAGGCGGCGCAGTTCCTCCTTGGCCAGCTCGTGGATGTTGATACCGTTGAAGAGGATGTTGCCCGCCGTCTTATCATGCAGGCGCAGGGTCGTCTTGCCTATCGTCGTCTTGCCGCAACCGCTCTCGCCGACGAGACCCATTGTGGTGCCGCGCTTGATGGAGAAGGATACATCGTCCACCGCGCGCACATAGCCGCCCAATTGGGAGAACAGGCCCACGCGTATGGGGAAGTATTTCACCAGATTCGACACTTCCAGGACGTTCTCCGGGTCGTGCACGGGCGCGGGCCGGGACTGGATCAGCTCCACGCGCTCTTTCAGGACGCGCAGGTTCTCCGCGCGGGCCTCCCTGTATTCTTTTCTCGTGTTTTTGCGTTCGCTCATAGCTCTTGCCCACCCTCTCCGTACAGATAGCATGTAACCATGTGTGTATCCGTCACATAAACTTCCTTCGGGTATGCGCCGTCGCAGATGCCCTTGCAGCTCTCACAGCGGTCGCGATAATAGCAATGGTTCGGCATATTGATGGGGTTGGGGACGGTTCCCGGTATGCTGTACAATCTCTCCACCTCTTTGTTGACGACCGGCTTGCTCTCCATCAGGCCTATGGTGTAGGGATGCCTTGGATCGTGGAAGACCTCTTCCGCCGTACCCTGCTCCACGATGCGGCCCGCGTACATGACGACCACATAGTCCGCCATCTCCGCGATGACGCCCAGGTCGTGGGTGATCAGCATGATGGAGGAATTGATCTTGTCTTTCAACTGGCGGAGTATCTCCAATATCTGCGCCTGAATGGTGACGTCCAACGCGGTGGTGGGCTCATCCGCAATGATGAGACCCGGATTGCACGCAAGCGCCATGGCGATCATCACGCGCTGGCGCATGCCTCCGGACAGCTCGTGCGGATACATCATATAGGTGCCTTCCACGTTCGCGATGCCCACCATGCTGAGCATTTCGAGGGTGCGTTCCTTGACCCGTGCTTCCGACCAGCTCTTGTTGTGCAGGGCAATGACTTCATCCACCTGCATGCCCGTGCGGAACACGGGATTCAGAGAGGTCATCGGCTCCTGGAATATCATGGCGATTTCCTTGCCGCGCACTCCATGCATGGCGGCGATGGGCATCTTGGCAATGTCGACCACCCTGTCTTTCAGGGCAAAGCGGATGGCGCCGCTGACGATTTGCCCATGCGGGCGCTGCAGCAACTGCATGATGGAGAGGGAGGTGACCGACTTGCCGCAACCGCTCTCCCCCACCACGCCGACGATTTTGCCCGCGGGGACGGAGAAGGTCACGCCGTCGACGGCCTTGACCGTGCCTATATCCGTAAAGAAATAGGTATGCAGATCGTCTATCTCCAGCACGTTGGCGGGGTCCTTCATCTTCGTCGCGAAGTCCGCGGGGTTATATCTCTTGCGGGACAGGCGCTTCTCCATTTTGCCCGTTATCCGTCGGTTCTCACGGGAGATACGCGCCGTATCCTTGCGGGAGATATAGTTGACTTCCCTGTTTTTTCTGGCCATATCGCGTCACCTACCTTTTCATTTTCGGGTCAAACGCGTCTCGCAGACCGTCGCCCACAAAGTTGAAGCCGAGTACCGTTAAGAGTATGAGACAGCCGGCGGGCACCCATATGAACCAGCAGGTGCGCATGATATACATCTGCTCCGCCTGTGTGATCATTGCGCCCCAGGAAGCCATGGGGTATTTTACGCCCAGACCCAAGAAGGAGAGGGTGGACTCAAACAGGATGATTTCGCCGAGACCCATGGTTGCCGAAACAATCAGCAGCGGCATAACATTGGGTACCAGGTGCTTGAATATGCGGTTGCCCGCGCGTATGCCCGTGGCTTCCGTCGCGACCATGAACTCCTGTTCGCGCAGGGTCAGAATCTGGCCGCGCACCATGCGCGCAATGCCCGTCCAACCCAATAAGCCCAGGAGGGCCATCAGATAGAAGAGACGCTGCGTGGCCGGGGTTTGCAGGGCATCCAGCACAGAGCCGATGATGATATACATTGGCCAGGCCGGGATGCTGTTGAACAGGTCGACGAAACGCATGAGCGCGTTGTCCACCCAACCGCCGTAGAACCCGGCGATGCCGCCGATGATGACGCCGATCAGGAGCTCAATGAAGATAACCGCAAAGCCGACGGTCATGGATACCCGACCGCCATACATCAGGCGGGAGAGCACGTCCATGCCGTTGACATCCGTACCCAAGAGGTGGCCCTTGCTGGGTGGCCCTCGCATGGCCAGTACGACAACGGTTTCTTCACGCTGGAAGTATATCAGTTCATTGCTGAAGCGGATCAGGAACTCCACTTCCTGTACTTCAATGATGGGGTTACCGTCTTCGTCCAGCACGGCAACCATCTCGATGGTCGTCTCTATGATTTCGTTGCCGAACTCGTCCGTGACGACCCTCTCCGTCTCCTTCGGTTCCATGAGCGGCGCTTCCATATCGACGGTGAAGCCCGTCAGATCCGCGCGGTAGGCTTCCGTGGCCTGCAATATGAACGCATTGGGCAGGGTCATGCCCGCGCCCAAGGCACCGAAACGCAGGTCGGAGATATGCATCACCGCCGCGCCTTCGGCGTCTAAAACGGTCACATCCGACCGGCCTATGTTTGCTCTGTACTCAAACCCGTCCCAAGTGAAGACATCGGATTGCGCGCCCGGCTCCAAGCCTTCCAGGAACTCCGTATAGGCTTCCCGCATTTCGGGCGTGGTCGGAATGATGATGTTGCCGTTCATTCTTTCGATGTGGTAACGCTCGGCCTCCGTGTCGTAGAGCAGTCTGAATTTCTCTGTGTTGTACATGAATTCCGCGACCGTCTCATCCTCCATCATGCTGAGACGCGCTTCCTCCGCGGCATCAGACAGACCGTCGCTCGCGAGCGTGATATTTCTGCCTATGACCGCATCGCGCAGGTTGACGTCCGGTACGCTGTAGTCCAGCGTATACTCGATATCCTCATAGGTGAAGGTCGTCAGATACTCCGCCAGGCTCTCTTCCGCGAGGGAAATGAACACAAAATCCTTAGCGAGTGCAGCAGTGTCCTTGCCGCCCAGGGGGAGGTAGGCGTTGAGGGTCATAAACAGGAGCGGTTGGTCGGGAAGGAAGAGACTCAGCCTGCGTATTTTCCCCTCCGTGATGAGCGCGCGATAGCCTTCGCCCGAGATCTCCACTTGTGCGCTCTCCGTGATTTCCGCGTTGAGGGCTTCCAGCTCCGCGATTAATTCGGGGCTGTTCAGGGAATCATGCACAAATGTGAGCTTTTCGCCCTCGAATATCGCAACCAGCAACTCTCCGCTTGCGATATAGCTGTTGGATACCCCGTTGAGCACGCGCAGCTCCACCGCGCCGCCATTCGCGTCTGTTGCCTGCATGACGGTGCCGTTCGGCAACTCATAGCGCGCGGCGGCGTCGGCGCCCAAGCCGCTCCGGCTCTTCTTCTCCTTGGATACCGCATTCAGCAGTGGGATTCGGTAATCCGAAACTTTGATGCTGCTGTCCGCCGGATACAGGTTCCAGTCATTCCTGTTTTCGCTGCCCTGCGCCCAATCCATGAACATTTGCTCCGGTCGGCGGAAATGCTGATCCTGCGAATACCCGACGATCATGGGGCCAAAGATGGAGAAAAGCGCCATAACGACGAGGATGATCGTGCCGGCTATCGCCAGCTTGTTGCGGATAAAGCGCTTATAGACCAGCATGCCGGGGCTGAGCACCTTCACGCGGCGCGCGTCATCCAATTTCATTTCTTCGGGCTTTGCCGTTGCTGCGGCTTCCCCCTCGTGGTGTTGTAATTTACGTTTTAACATAATACGCAGCCTCCTCAGTTCACACGGACACGGGGGTCTACCGCCGCGTACATGATGTCGGCCAGGATTAGGCTCAATTGCGTCAACAACTGGATAAACAGTGTGTAGAACATGGCGAAGGGAATATCGCCCATGATCATCGCATCGAAGGATATCTTGCCTATACCGGGTATGCTGAACATCGTCTCCGTAATCATGGCTCCCGTGAATATGGCGGGCAGGAGATAGCTCATATAGGTGACCAGCGGGATCAGCGTATTGCGGAAGGCGTGTTTATTGATGACGACCTTCTCCGGCAGACCCTTGGCGCGGGCTGTGCGGATATAGTCGGTATTCAGAACATCGAGCATGTTTGTGCGGGTATAACGCGTCAGCGCGCCGACATGCACAAACGCGAGCGTTATAATCGGCATGATAAGATGCCTTGCTATATCCACAACCTTGCCCATGGGCGTCATAAACTGGTGCGTCGCACTTCGCAAATAGACGAGCGGCAGCCAGCGCAGCTGCAGCGCAAATACAAATTTCAATATGGCTGCAAGGAAGAAGGTCGGGAAGGACAGCGTGATCAGCGCGAAAATGGTGACTCCGTAGTCCGTCTTGCTGTACTGCTTGCGCGCCGCCAATATGCCGAGCGGTATACAGATGATGACCTCCAAAATCAGCGAAATGGAGGACATCAGGACAGACCACCAAATCACGTCGGAAAATTTCTGCGTGACGGGCATATTGTAGTGCCACGAGTTGCCGAACTTGCCCTGCACGGCATTGCCCACCCACTGGGCATAGCCGGGGATGATACCCTTATCCAAGCCGTAATCTTCCAGTAACTGTTGGTAAACATCCTCAAATTTCAGCAGCTGGTTGCCCGCAACCAGGCGGCGCGCCATGCCCTTGACGTAATCCGCAGGCATGGAGCGTATGACGGTATAAACGACCATCATGCCGAGCAGGATGACGATTAAACCGAAGATCAATCTTCTTATGAGAAATTTTGTCATTTCCTCACTCCCCTTTTTGATTTGCCGTCCGTCAGGCGGAAAACAAACCGAATTTTAACCTGTTTGGTATTGTATCAAATTTTACGCGAATCGTAAAGAGTTTTGTCGAAATTGTGGCGGGAATTTGTACCACCCCGTCACGAGGTATGTATAGATTCGGCGGGCGGATGGTATCCGCCCCTACGTCACCCACTCCGCAAACCGGGGCTGCGGAGCCACCGGGGAGTGGAATAATCGGGAGAAGCCCCCCGATGGGGGGCTTCTCTTGCCTAAATGCTATGAGAAATGAAGCTTAGGGGTTCATTTCCATCTTCTCGATTTCAGCCAGCCAACGATAGAAGGTGGTGATGTCGGGGGTGATGGTCGCGACGTTGATCTTGACCGGGTTGAAGATCGTGGCGTTCTGACGCTGATAGGTCGGCAGTTCAACCGCCCAGCTGAGCAGGATGTCCAGAGCTTCCTTGTAGATGGCCTTGCGGACAGCCTGGTCGTCAGACTCACGGGCTTCCATGATCTTCGCATCCAGCGCCGGGTCGGCGATGTGATAGTGGTTGGAATCCGTGCCGTTCTTGCCGACTACGTTGTCGCTGTGATAGACCTGATACATATCCGGATCAATGGTTGCGCCCCAAGCGGCGGTCCAGAATTCCTGGGTGCCGGCATCCAGGGTGTCCCAAAGGAGGTTGGAGTCTGCGGGGTCATTGATGATGAGCTCAATGCCGATTTCCGCGAAGGCTGCCTTTGCGCCCGTCAGGATGTTGTAAGCGGGGTGCGCGCCCTGGCCGTCGCCGGGGATGATGGCTTCATAGCTCAGCTTCGCGCCTTCGGGGGCTTCGACGACCTTGCCATCTTCCACGGTGTAACCGGCTGCTTCCAGATATTCCACTGCGGCTGCCTTGACTTTGGCTTCTTTCGTCGCGAAATCATCGTCATCCGTGTAGATCAGTTCGCCGTTGAGGGCCGTGGAGAACGCGGGGCGATAGCCTTCGTCCGTGGGACGGGGCGCTGCCCAGGAGGTGTTGGAGATCGGGTACTGGATGACGGAGGCCGCATCGCCGTACCAGGAGTTGACGGACTCGTCACGATACAGGGCGAAGACAGTCATCAGGCCCAAGCGCAGATACTTGGATTCCTGGGTGCCTGCGGTTGCCGCTGTGCCGCCCACGTTGACCGTGTCGGCGTTGATGCCGAGGTAGCCGTAGCCGAGGTTATCGACGCGGGTCGTGTAGATGGCGGAGCCCTGGATGGAACCGTCGCCGTTCAGCTGGCCGATCTCTTCGAAGATGGCCTTGGAGCCCGCGATGTCGCCGCAGTCCGCATCGCCCGTGTTGACGGCGGAAACGACGTCAGAGGAGTTGGTTTCCTTGAACTGCACGTATTCGATTTTCGGTGCGCCCTTGTAGTAATTCGGGTTGGATTCGAAGAAGACGACGCCATCCGTATACTCGATGAACTTGTAGGGGCCGGCACCCATGGGCTGGCCGAGCAGGGCCTTCTGCGAGGTCAGGTCGCCGCGCGGGAAGCCGAACATGTTGTTCTCGTAGTCATACAGGTCTGCGTTGCCGTAGTAGTGCATGGGCGTAACTTCGATGCCGAGGATGGAGTAGACGGCGGGGGCCTTATAGCCCTCGGTCTTCACTTCGACGGTGTATTCATCGAGCTTCTTGATGCCTTCGATGTTGTCAACCGGTTCGAACTCTTCGCCGGAATCCGTGATGAAATCCTTGACGGCTCTCTGCATGAGGTCGGTCATGGTGACAAAGCCGGGGACGCCATCCAGCTCAGTGTCGGTGAAATCCGCATAGTCATAGTCATAGGCATCCTTGGTCTGCGCGATATAATCGTCAGCCGTCGGGAAGGTGTCGACCAGGTCATAGGTGGGGATGGCGATGGGGTTGCCTTCCTCATCTTCGCCTCCGTCTTCAGCGCACTCGGGATCAAAGCCCCAGAGAGCCATGGCCCACGCATACTTCGTGGTGTCATCAATCTCTTCGAAGGGGAGACCAATGGCTGCTGGCGGATAGGCGCCGCCATAGGTAGCCACTTCATAGTTGACCAGAATCTCGATGGACTCTGCCCATGCGGCATCAATCATGCCCCACAGTTTGGCATACTGCTCGGCAGTGTAGCCTTCGCCATCGCCCTCCAGGCCCGGACCCGCTTCAAGAATCGCGTCCGCTATCGGGGAATACTTGCTATACACATCATCGGGCACGCCGGTACGATAGGCGCCCAGACCAATGATGGGATAGGAGCTCAGAGAGGTGCTGCCCACATAATCGGTGTCCAAGAAGGTGTAATAGGTGAAGATTACGTCATTCGCGGTCAGGGGGACGCCATCCGAGAAGGCGATGTCTTCACGCAACTTGGCGATGTAGGTCGTGATGTTGGTCTCTTCGTCATAATCCACGCTCAGGTCGGCAATGCCACTGTAGAAGTATTCTTTGCCGTTGTAGTCGCGGGTTTCGCCTTCGATGCCGTTGTAGATGATGGCGCCGACGCGGTCGGTCGTCATCAGGCTGACCTGGGTCATCCCATCGACGTCCATGTCATAGGCGGTGTCTCCGTAAAACGGGGAGAACTTCGCGGAGAACCTGTCGTAAGCCACGACCAGGGGGACGGGGCCCTCGGGTCCCGGGGGCGGGGGAGTCTCTGTACCATCTACCGGCGGGTTTACGGGGGGCTGTTTTTGCGGGTCGCAAGCCGCAAACAAGGGGAGTACCAACAGGCAGATCATGATCAGTGCCAAAATGGTTCTCAGCTTTTTCATTTTGCATTCCTCCATTTAATTATTTTTATAGGGATACGCAAGTGAGTATAAAGTAAGCCGCATGCGTTTGTCAAGATAATTTTCTGTACTTGTCGCACAAATGCGGTTTTTTTGTATATTTTTTCGACCGCTTTACGCGGGCTACCCCAAATCGGCGTATTCTGTGCGGGCGATTTGGATTCTTTTTTGCATATCACCCAAAAGCAGGGAAACGCAAACGGCAAGCAGCATGCTGTATATGCAAGTCAGATCTTCCGATCCGAAGCGCGCGGCATGGGCCATGCACCAGTATATGCAAAAGCCAAGGCAGGAAATGCCAACGCAGGCGATGATGCCCCAGGTGGATCTGACGACGCGGCGGAAGCTGTGGTCATACTGCGCGCGCTCCAGCGGCATGACCCGGGACTTCATTTCCACGGCACCGGCTACCAGATACATGCCGGGAATCAGCGCGCAGGCGAGGGGGAGCGAGAAGAAGATAAAGAATTGCGCCGCGTGCAATTGCGAAAGGGCATTGATCAGCAGGGCGATGATCGTGAGCGCCATGCCTATGCTCAGCCATTTGTGCGCGCGCAAAGCTTCGGGGGTGAGTTGGGGCGAAAAACTCGGGCCGCGATAGGCGGCGGCCTTCCTTGTCTTTCCGCGTTTGTTTTGGTTTTCTACTATTATATATTCGTCGGCGTATTGGAAGCGGCGTTTGCGGGACATGGGGGTTTCCTTTCGAGTGTGGAGTTTGGAGTTTCGGTTAAAATGCCTGCGGCATTTTTTAATTATAGCATAATAAATGCGTTATGGGGAGAAAAAGATGAAATAGCGCAGGGTTTGTGGTATGATAGGTTTATGAAACTGTTTGATACACACTGCCATCTGTTGGATGCGCGATATAATGAGGATCGGGACGCGGTGCTGGCGCGGATGCGGGCGGCCGGGGTTTTGCTGGCGCTTGAGGCTTGCACGGAGTTGGATGATATTCCGGGCTTGCTGGCGCTGGTGCGCGAGACCGAGGGACTGTATGGAAGCATTGGCGTGCACCCGCACTATGCGAGCAGTTGGGACGCCGCGGCGGCGCAGACTGTGGACGGCGCGCTCGGGGGCGAGAAGATCATCGCCTTGGGCGAGGTGGGGCTGGATTATCACTATGATTTTTCGGCGCGGGATGTGCAGCGAGCCTGCTTTGCGGAGCAGTTGGAGATTGCGGCCGCGCGCGGGCTGCCCGTGCTGATTCATAACCGCGAAGCGCACGGGGATGTGATGGATATACTGCGCGCGCACCGCAAGGGACTGCGCGGCGTGATGCACTGTTTTTCGGGCAGCTATGAGACCGCGCGGGACTGCGTGGATTTGGGCTTGTATATTGCGTTCGGCGGGTCGATGACCTTTAAGAACGCGGTCAATCTGCGCGACGCGGCGAAACGGCTGCCGTTGGAACGCATATTATTGGAAACAGACTGCCCCTATATGGCGCCGACGCCCCTGCGCGGGCAGAGGAATGAACCGGCGTATATGGCGCAGTATACCTTGGGGGTGTTGGCCGAGGTGCGGGGGATGGATGCGGAGGAAGTGGCTGATAGGGTTTGGGGAAATAGTTTGGCACTAATTAGTTAAGAGTGAAGCGTGAAGAGTTGCGGTGGAAATTCCTGCGGAATTTCCAATTAAAGAATCGCTTGCGATTCCCAACCATGCCGATACATCGGCATGGTGCAACTATTAACTCTTCACTCTTAACTAATAACTCAATTGACGCGGGGCATGCTTATATAGTAGAATAGGATAAATATTTTTGGGAATACGGGAGGTTGTTATGGCAGACCGATTGGCGGAAACGAAGGACAGGATGCAGAAGAGCGTCGCCGTGCTGCGCACGGAGCTGGGCGCGCTGAAAGCCGGGCGCGCGAACCCACAGCTCTTGGAGCGCATTGCGGTGGATTATTACGGCTCCCCCACCCCCATCTCGCAGCTGGGGAATATCTCGGTGCCCGAGGCGCGGCTGCTGATGATCGCGCCCTGGGATCCGAAGACCATCGCATTGATTGAGAAGGCGATTCAGAAATCGGATTTGGGCATCAACCCCAGCAGCGACGGCAAGGTGATACGCCTTGTCTTCCCGCAGTTGACCGAGGAGCGCAGGCGCGAGCTGGTTAAGACCGTCAAGAAGAGCGGCGAGGACGCGAAGGTGGCCGTGCGCAATATACGCCGCGACGGCGTGGAGTCCATCAAAAAGGACAAGAAGGACGGCCTTTTGACCGAGGACGACCAGAAGAAGCAGGAAGAGAAGCTGCAAAAGCAAACCGATGAGTTTATCAAGGAGATAGACGGAATTTTGGCTTCCAAGGAAAAGGAGATTATGTCGGTTTGATAGCGATTCGACAAACTGCGCTTGTCGAATCGGGTCACTGCGGTGGGTTTGCAGACGGCGGCGCACTCGGACGCAGTCTGTCGCACGCCGCCGTCTGAGCGGTATGATTTCCGCCGTACATGCCGCCGGAAATCATAGATTGAAAGCTGTCTGCTGCTTGCGAGGGATAACAGGTGAAGAGTTTTGAAGCTGCTTTCTTCGATAGTCTTTTGGGACTGCCCCATGATGAGGCGCAGTCCCGCCTTTTATCGCGCGGGTTTGCGGTGAAGAGCGAATTGTTAGAACCGCGCAAGCCGCCCTTGGGCGATACACTGCGGGTGATTGGCGTGCGGCTCTTGGAGGATGGGGTTGTCAAATTGATTTATGCGAATTTTCGGACCAAGGTTGTATGAAATATAACGATACACAATTGAGGGAATTTGGGCTGGCGCGGGAAAGTTTGCCCCGCCATGTCGCGGCCATTATGGACGGGAACGGGCGCTGGGCGAAGGCGCGGGGGTTATTGCGCAGCGCGGGGCATCGGGCGGGTACGGAGCGCCTGCGGGATTTGATCCGCTTCTCCTCCGACGCGGAGATTGAGGTGCTGACCCTCTATGCCTTCTCCTCCGAAAACTGGGCGCGGCCCCAGGCGGAGCTTTCCGTTTTATTTTCGCTGTTGGTGGAATACTTTACAAAAGAGATCGACGAGCTGCATGCGGAGCATGTGCGCATACGCATTATCGGCGATGTGAGCCGCTTTCCCGCCAATGTGCGCCGGGCTGTTACGGATGCGGAGAATCGGACAGCGGAAAACGCAGGCTTGCAGCTGAATATCGCGCTGAACTACGGGGCGCGGGCAGAACTCTTGCGCGCGGCGCGGCATTTATGCGAGGAGTATGCCGCAGGCGGGCCGCTGCCCGATGAAGCCGCGCTGGAAGATGCCCTCTACACGGCGGGGCAGCCCCCTGTCGATTTGCTGATACGCACGAGCGGCGAACTGCGCGTATCGAACTTTTTGCTCTGGCAGATTGCCTATGCGGAATTCTATATTACGTCCGTATATTGGCCGGACTTTACGCGGGAAGAATATATAGCGGCACTGCGCGCATTCGCGGCGCGGGGACGCCGCTTTGGAGGACTTTGAACATGCTTGTGCGGATCATCGTGGGGACTTTGATAGCCTTGTTGGCCCTGGCGGGTCTCTATTTCGGCGGGCTGTTTTATGTGGCCATGTTCGCGCTCGTGTTTATGCTGGCTGTCTATGATTCGCGGCATTATATTGAGGCAGACGGAAAAAGGACCTTCCTCGTACCTGTATACGTCTTTGCCGGTCTGTTCGGATTTGTCTATTATTTCTCGGAACATTCGTTTGCCTATGTGGCGGCGCTCGCCCTGCTTTGCCTGACTGTCAGTGTGGTGGGGCAGGTCATTGCCAGCCGCGACAACGTACCCGCCGCGCCGTATGCGCTGCTGCCCTATGCCTATCCCCTGATACCTGCCGTTTGTCTCATCGTACTGCGTTGCGGTTTCCCCGAAGAATTTGCAATGACGGCGGCCTCCGTTGCGGTGCTCGCGCCATTAGGCGGGGATACCCTGGCCTTTTTTGGCGGGCGCCTGTTCGGCAAACACCGCTTTTTCCCGCATATTTCGCCAAAGAAGACCGTGGAGGGGGCGATATCAGGGATGCTGGGCGGAACCATCGTCGGATTGTGTTTATATTTCCTGCAACCCCTCTGGGGCGGCCCGTTTGCGCTCTGGGCGCTGCTGCTGCTCGGTCTGCTCTGCGGCGCGCTCGGGCAGTTCGGGGATTTGTTTGCTTCCTGCCTGAAGCGGGGCGCGGGGCTGAAAGATTTTTCGGGCTATATACCCGGCCACGGCGGCACGCTGGACAGGATTGACTCCGTTCTGCTCTGCGCGCCCGTTATACTGGCGATATGCCTGCTGGTGACCTGATATGCGGAAGAAAGTGACGGTATTGGGCAGTACGGGCTCCATCGGGCGCCAGACCTTGGAGGTGCTGGCAGCGCACCCCGAGGAGTTCGAAGTGTTGGCGCTCTGCGGCGGCTCGAACGAGGAAGCGCTGTTTGAACAGGTGCGCGCCTTTCGGCCCGCCTATTCGGGCTTGGGCGAAAAGGCCGCCGCGCAATTGGCCGCGCTGCCCGAGACGGATATTGTCGTGCTGGCAATTTCGGGCTTTGCCGCGCTGCGTCCGCTGCTGGCGGCGCTAAAGCCGGGGCGGCGCATTGCGATTGCCAATAAGGAGAGTTTGGTTTGCGGGGGCGAGCTGGTGCGCGACGCCATCGCGGTGAGCGGCGCGGAGCTGATCCCGATTGACAGCGAACAGTCGGCGATCTTCCAATGTCTACAGAATGGTAAGCGGGAGGAAGTCAAGCGGCTGATTTTGACAGCTTCCGGCGGGCCGTTTTGGCGGCGGTCGCGGGAGGAATTGCGGACAGTTGCCCCGGAGGAAGTGCTGGCGCATCCGACCTGGAATATGGGACGCAAGATTACGCTGGATTCGGCAACGCTGATGAATAAGGGGCTCGAAATTCTGGAAGCCTCCACGCTGTTCGGCTTTGGGGCGGATCAGATTTCCGTGTTGATACACCCGCAGTCCATCGTACATTCCATGGTGGAATACCGCGACGGGACGCTGATGGCGAACCTGAGCCAACCGGATATGCGCCTACCGATACAATATGCGCTCAGCTATCCCGCGCGTCTCCCCTCCCCCGCCCGCATACTGGATTTGGCGGAGTTGGGGGAACTGACTTTTCACAAGCCGGATTTGGCGCATTTTACCGCACTGCGTCTGGCCTATGACGCGCTGCGCGCCGGGGGCGCATACCCCATCGTCTACAACGGCGCGAACGAGCGCGCGGCGGAACATTATTTTGCGGGGCATATCGCATTTTGGCAGATTGAAGAATGCGTGGACTACGCCATGCAGAAAATCGAGAATATACGAATTTCCGACATATCCGATGTGTATGCTGTGGATGGGGAGAGTCGGAGAGTGGCGGATGAATATGTGCGCAAGTTATGAGTTAAGAGTGAAGAGTTAAGAGTTGTGGTAGGAATCGCAGGCGATTCCTGATATAATATTGAAATGCCGCAGGCATTTCTACCATAACTATTCACTCTTAACTCTTCACTTCGACGGGGCGATTGTGAGCGGCTCTGCAGGAGACGTTGCGCCCCCTACGGGTACTTGAAAGGAGTTATCATGGATTTTACTTTCATTCTAAACTGCATCCTCGCACTGGTTATCCTGATGATATTGGTGCTTGTGCATGAGCTGGGGCATTATATTGCCGGGCGGCTGTTGGGCTTTACGATCACCGAATTTTCCATCGGTATGGGGCCTAAGATTTTCAAGTGGAAGCGGAAGGGCATCCTCTATTCCCTGCGCGCGCTGCCGATAGGCGGCTCTTGTATGTTTTACGGCGAGGATCCGGCAGGCGGCGGCGTGGAAAAGGTGCTGGCAGAAGGTGCGGAGGAAGTCGTTGCGGACGCGCCGCCGGAAACGGAAGCGGCGTCGGAGGGCGAAGTCGTTGACGAGCCAAGGAAGGTCAATTTCAACGATATGCCGCGCTGGCGCCGGGCGATTGTGTTGTTTGCCGGGCCGTTTATGAATTTTGTGGTGGCCTTTGCGATAGCCATTGTAATGTTTACGGTGTTTGGCCAACCCATCATGACCAAGCCCTATGCGACAGAGATTGTGGCGGGCGGCGCCGCCGACCTGGCAGGCATGGAGGTCGGGGACTATATCCTATCTGTAAACGGCAACCCCATCGGCGTCTATGAGGATTTGAAGCCCGCATTAAATGCGGCCACCGACGGGCGGGCGAGCGTGGTGGTGGAGCGGGATGGCGTGCAGGTATTGCTGTTGCTTGAAAATATGTACGACGCCGAGCGCAGCGGCAATTTTATGAATGTATCCCTTGACGGCACCTATGAGCGGGAATACTATGGGTTTTTCGAGACCATCGGCAAGGCCTTCGCCTACATTTGGACGATGATTGGCGCGATGTTTGAGTTCCTGCGCATGCTCTTTACGGGCGGCCTGCGCGCGGGCGATGTGGCCGGACCCGCCGGGACCATCGGATTGATTGCAGAATATATTCCCCAAGGGATGGAAACCATTCTGAATCTGGGCATATTGCTGAGCGTGAACTTAGGCTTCATTAACCTGCTGCCCATACCCGCATTAGACGGGAGCCGCCTGCTCTTTATCGGCATACACGCCGTGACGGGCAAGCGCGTCCCGCAGAAGGTGGAGGGGGTTATCCACGCGGTGGGGCTCCTGCTGCTCTTTGGATTGATGATATTTTTGACCTTTACCGACATTACCGCCTGCTTTGGCAGGATGGGCGCGCCATGATTGCGCGTCGGTACAGCCGCGAGGTGCGTATAGGCGGACTTGCTATCGGCGGCGCGCATCCGATTGCCGTGCAGAGCATGACGATTACCGACACGCGCGATGTGGCCGCGACGCTGGTGCAGATTGCCGCGCTGGCGGGTGCGGGCTGCGAGATTGTTCGTTGCGCCGTACCCGACTTGGACGCGGCAAAGGCGTTTCGGGAGATTGTGGCGGGGAGCGCGATTCCCGTCGTGGCGGATATACATTTTGATTACAGGCTGGCCATTGCCGCTGCGGAGAACGGCGCGCACAAACTGCGCGTAAATCCAGGCAATCTGGGCGGGGCCGACAGATTGAAAGCCGTGGCGGACTGCGCAAAAGCGCACGGGATCCCCCTGCGTGTGGGCGTGAACGCGGGCTCGCTGGCTGCGGCGCGGACAGCGGAGGACGTGGCGGGCGAGATGGTGCAGAGCGCGCTGTCCTATATTTCCGACTTGGAGGGCTTCGGGTTTTACGACACGGTACTGGCCCTGAAAGCTTCGGATCTGCGCGTAACCGTGGCGGCCAACCGTCTCTTGGCGGGGCTTTGCCAATATCCGCTGCATATCGGCGTGACCGAGGCGGGTATGCGGGGGATCGGAACGATTAAGTCGGCCGTCGGCATAGGCGCGCTGCTGCTGGACGGGATCGGGGATACCCTGCGCGTCTCCCTGACGGGCGACCCTCTGCCCGAGGTGAAAGCGGGGATAGAAATTTTATCCGCCCTTGGCTTACGCAAGAACGCGGTCGAGATTATCTCCTGCCCGACCTGCGGGCGCACGCAGGTCGATTTGGAAGCGGCGGTGGAGTATGTGCGTGCGCGGGTGCCCTGTGGCCGAAAATCCATCAAGTTGGCCGTGATGGGCTGTGCGGTAAACGGGCCGGGCGAGGCGCGGGACGCCGATCTCGGCGTCGCCTGCGGCAAGGGGAACGCGGTGCTGTTCGGAAATGGGCTGATTATGGCCCACGGCGAGTTGTATGCTATGTTGGACCTGATGATAGAAAAAGCGATAGGTCTTTTGGAGGAACTATGAGGGAGCAATTGGGGCAAATCTATACCGCGTGCGGATTGGATCCGGACGCGCTTTTTTTGCGGGAGGGGCGCTTTGTGCGCGAGGAGAACAGGGTGACGCTGGCCTTTGTCGTGCAGGATTATTTCGGCTTTCGGGACAGGCAGTCACAGTTTGAGGAGCTTGTGCGCGAATTGCTTGCGCCCGTCGCGGCCCTGTTCGATTATACCGAATCCAAGCCGGAACCCGAACCGGAACCCGCATCCAAATATGTATACGCCGCGCCCACGCCGGGGACGCGCATACAATATGATATAGAGGTCGATCTGCCCGCAAGCGGCATATTGTTCGGGAAGCCCATCTCCGAGAACGCGGAAACCTTGCCTATGGACGCCTATCTCGAGGGCGCGACGGGCAAGGTCTGCATATGCGGACGGCTCGTCACCATCGGCGAGGTGCGCGAGAGCTGGGCGGCGAAGAACCCACAGCTTGCGCAAAAGAACAATAAGGCAGGCGGCGGGGACTATCAACTGCGCTTTACGCTGACGGACCGCACGGACTCCCTGTACTGCGATGTCTCCTTCGCGAAGGAGTGGGAGGCCAAGCGTATGGCGCATTGGCTTGCCCTGGCCGATAAGAGCGGCTTTGACTTTCTGGTACACGGGATTATTCGCGTAAGCAAGAAGCTGGGCGACCCCATACTCTATGCCGACACCATACAACTGCGCAAGCGTGCGATGCGGGAGGATGCGGAGACTGAAAAGCGTGTGGAGTTGCATCTGCATACGCGCATGTCCGCCAAGGACGCCTTGACCGAAGTGGGCGCGCTCTTCTCAACCGCGAAGCGCTTTGGGCATAGCGCCGTCGCCATCACCGACCACGGCGTGGTGCAGAGCTTCCCGGAAGCATATAAACACAGCCGCAAGACGGGCGTCAAGGCCCTTTACGGCGTCGAGGGTTATCTGCTGCCGGATACGGAGCTCGTGGACGCGCGCGGATTGCCCGTCGTCGTCTTCGATTTGGAGACCACGGGGCTGGTGGCAGAAAAATGCGAGATCATCGAGATCGGCGCGGTCAAGCTGTGCGATGGCGAGATTGTCGACCGCTTTCAGAGCTTTGTCGCGAACGGGGGCCTGCTGCCGCCCGAGATTACGCGGCTGACGGGGATTACGCAGAGGATGCTCACGGGCGCACCGATTCTGCGGGATGCGCTGGCCGCGTTCTATGCCTTCTGCGGGGAGGGCGCGCTGCTCTGCGCGCACAACGCGAAGTTTGATTGCGGATTTTTACGCGTGCACGGGGAGCGCGTGGGCCTGCCCCTGCAATATCCCTGCGCGGATACCCTGCTGCTCTCCCGCGCGCTGCTGCGCGACGCCGTGGAGAACCACAAGCTCCCCACGCTCTGCGCGCATTTCGGGATCGATATGGGGAATCACCACCGCGCGGACGACGACGCGCAGAGCTGTGCCGCGCTGCTGCAACAATTGGAGACGCTGTTGCGTACCCGCGGGATGGACAGGCTGCCCGCCTATCCGGCGGAGGGTGGGACAGACGCGGAATTCGCGTTCGGCGCGGAAGCTGAGGGCAAGAAGAAGAAGGAACGGACCAAGACCTATCATATTTCCATCCTCGCGGCGACGCAAAGGGGGATGAAGAACCTATATAAGCTGATTTCCTTCTCGCATCTGGACTATTTCCGCGGGCGGCCCCTGATCCCGCGCAGTCTGCTCTATATGTACCGCGAGGGGCTGCTCATCGGCTCCGCCTGCGAAGCGGGCGAGCTGTTCAGCGCCGTATTGGCGGGGGAACCGGACGCGAAACTGTGCGATATCGCCGCCTTTTATGATTATTTAGAGATTATGCCGCGCGGGAACAATGCCTTTCTGTTGCGGGAGGGAACCGTTGCGGACGAGGACGCGCTGCTGGCTCTGAACCACCGCATCGCCGCATTGGGCGAGCGTTTGGGCCTGCCCGTGGCGGCGACGGGCGACGTGCACTATTTGGAGCCCGAGGACGCCGTTTATCGCAAACTGCTTCAATTCAAGCAGGGCTATCCCGACGCGGAAGAGCAGGCCCCGCTCTACTATATGACGACACGGGAGATGCTGGAGGAGTTTGCGTATCTGGGCGAAGACAAGGCGCGGGAAGTGGTTATCACCCATCCCAACGCGATTGCGGCGCGCGTCGCTGACCTCAAACCCTTCCCCGACGGCACGCACGCGCCGAAGATTGACGATGCGGAGGAGATTCTGACCCAGATGGCACAGGCGCGGGCGCACGCGATCTATGGGGACGAACTGCCGCCCATCGTCGCGGCGCGCTTGGAACGAGAACTCTCGAGCATCATAGGCAACGGCTTCGCTTCGCTCTATCTGATGGCCCAGCGCTTAGTGCAAAAGTCGCTGGCAGACGGCTATCTGGTCGGCTCGCGCGGCTCGGTCGGCTCCTCCTTTGTCGCCACGATGGCGGGCATCACGGAGGTCAATCCCCTGCCGCCCCACTATAGCTGCCCGCAATGCAGGCATTCGGACTTTGAGATAGACCGCGAGAAACATAGCGTAGGCGCGGATATGCCCGACGCGAACTGCCCGGTTTGCGGCGCCGCGTATAATAAAGAGGGATTTGAGATCCCCTTTGAGGTGTTTTTGGGCTTCCACGGGGAGAAGACGCCGGACATAGACCTGAACTTCTCGGGCGACTATCAGCCCGTCGCGCACCGCTTTGTGGAGGAGATGTTCGGGCGGCGGCACGCTTACCGAGCGGGTACCATCTCGGGCATCGCGGAAAGAACGGCCTTTCAATACGTGAAGCACTATGAGGAGACGAAGAACTTACAATACCGCGCCGCCGAGATCGACCGCTTATCCAAGGGCTGTTCGGAGGTGAAGGTGACGACGGGCCAGCACCCGGGTGGCATTGTCATCGTGCCGAAAGACGCAGAGATATACGACTTTACACCCGTACAGCACCCGGCGGATAAGAGCGGTGAGCGCAATACCGTCACCACGCACTTTGACTTCCACGCGCTCGACGACCGCTTGGTTAAGCTCGATATACTGGGACACGACGACCCGACCGCCCTGCGCATGTTGCAGGATTTGACGCGGATCGCCCCCGACTCCGTACCCTTGGATGACGCGCGCACGCGGGAACTGTTTTCCTCTGCCGCGCCGTTGGGCGTCGATTTATCGGAGATCAACTGTAAGGTGGGGACCCTGGCCCTGCCCGAGTTCGGCACGGGCTTTGTGCGCGGGGTACTGGAGCAGACGCGGCCATCTACATTTGAAGAATTCGTCCGCATTTCGGGGCTGACCCACGGCACCGACGTTTGGCTCGGGAATGCCGAGCCATTGGTGCGCGGCGGCACGGCGAAGCTGAAAGACGTGATCTGTACCCGCGATGATATTATGAATTACCTCATCCGCCGTGGGATGGAACCCTCGCTCTCGTTTCAGATTATGGAGCGCGTGCGCAAGGGCAGGGGACTGAGCGAGACGATGCAGGACGCGATGCAGGCGGCCAATATTCACGGCTGGTATATCGACTCCTGCAAGAAGATCAAATATATGTTCCCGCGCGGGCATGCCGTCGCCTATACCGTGATGGCCTTCCGCATCGCATGGTTCAAACTCTACTATCCGAAAGAGTTTTATGCGACCTATTTCACGGTGCGCGCCGGGGGCTTTGAACTGCCCCGCGCGCTCGGCGACGCGCAGTCGGTGCTCACGGAACTGCGGCGCCTGACGGCGCGCACGGACGAACTGAGTAAGACCGAGAAGGATTTGGTCGATATCCTGGAGATCGTCTATGAGATGAACCTGCGCGGCGTGACGCTGCTTCGGCCCGATATCTATATCTCCGATGCGACCCGCTATCTCGTGGAAGCGGATGGCATACGCGCGCCCTTTTCCGCCGTGCCGGGCATAGGCAATACCGTGGCGGAGGGGATCGCCCAGCGGCGCGCGGGCAGGCGCTTTGTGTCCATTTCCGAGTTTCAGGAACTGACGAAGACCAGCGTCGCGCATATCGAGGCGCTCAGGCAGAGCAAGGCGTTCGGGGACTTGCCGGAGGACAGGCAGATATCGTTGTTTGAGTTGTAGGAATGATAAGTTTGTATGCCTGTTGGTTAACGAAGTGGCTTTTGATGTTGTGCTTGTCGGGACTATTGCCGAAATGCTTGTTGAGGATTGGGAGGGGTTGGTTTTGGATTTCGAGGATACGTTTTTTGAAAATTGGGGGATTTGGGCGTGAATGCGGTTCGGCGGGCGGATAATATCCGCCCCTACGGGTTGTCTCTATGGGGCGGAATTTGCCCCGCGATATTTGCGTGCAGCCAGTTTGTCATTTCCACGCAGTTTTTTGCGGTTTCAAGCTGGACTAAGTCTGCGAAGAAGGCTGTGAATAGGACTTCGTCGAATATGAAGAGGGCGGGGAGGGCTTGCAGTTCGTCTTCTTGCAGGGGCAGCAGTTCGCTGTAGCCCTGCAAAATGCCGACGAATATTTCGCGCCATAGGCTTAGGCGTGTTTTGTTTTGATAATTTTCGACCAGCAGCGAGCAGCCGAGGTATACGATGTCGAAGACGCGCGCGTTTATTTGGCAAAGGTCGAAGTCGAGGTAACCGCTGAGGGTGCCGTTTTCAAAGAGCAGGTTGCCGGGGTGCATGTCGCGGTGTATCAGCTGGCGCGGCAGGGATTTGCAGTCGCGTTGCAGGAAGGCCTGCACGCTGTCAATTACGCCGTCTGCGAAGGTGATGTTGCTTTTTTTGAGGGCGGGTTGTATCCAGGATTGGAATTCTTCGTGAAAATCTGCAACGTAGACCTCGGCTTGGTTTTCTATATTTTTTAGGGCCCGGTGGAGTTTGGCGAGGGTTTGGCCCAATAGGGTGCCGTTTTGCCCGGGGTTGCCGAGAAAGGGATCTATTATGGAGCCGTGGATTTTCTTCATCACGCTCCAGTATTTTTCGTCTTGGAATATGTAGGGTTTTGCGTCGGGGGTATTGATATATTCGACGACCGGGACGCCCGCCGCGAGAAGCAGGCGGCTCAGGCGTATGCTTTTGTCGAGCCAGCGCTGCTTTTCGCTTGTTTTCAATATGTAGGCGTCATCGATATCCCACGCGCTTTCGTAGATTTTTATGACGCGCGCGGGAGTGGGGAGTCCGAATTGGGATAGGATGTGTTCCATTCTATCCGCCCGCCGCGAGGGGGAGGAAGGAGATGGTGTCGCCGTCCGCGAGCGCGGTTTTGTAGCGGTTCAGGAGTTGGATCTTGGTGGCGTTCACCGTGATCAGCATGGATTTGGCCTGTTTGAGCGTGGGAGTGCCGTATTGGGTTTTGATGTAGGACAGGACTTCCGCGACGCTTGTTGCGCGGATTTGTTCTTGTTTTTTGTCGGTTGCGACGGCGAGGGGGCCTCGATATTGTAGGGTGATCATTGTTGGCCTTTCTTTTGGTTCTGTATGGGTTGGCATCGGGCGGTGATTCGGTTTGTATGGTGCGTTCCGGGTGCGTGTTGGGCGGTGTTGCGCGGGCGAGGCATGCCTCGCCCCTACGGGGATGCCCATAGGCTGTCTTTCGCCCAGAAATAGGGGTTATTGGTGATATAACCCGCGATGTAGGCATATTCCCTGTCGTCGCGGATTACATGGTCGTGATAACCGCGCTGCCAAACCGCGCCGTCAAAGCCGGATTCGTGCAATCGTTTTGTTGCGGCGGATTTGAATGAACCCACGATTGTACCCAGAGCGCTCGGTTTTGGCGTGGGAGCATCGTCCCGATGCATTCGTTCGTCCACAATCCGTATGATCATATGCACATGGTTGGGCATGACAATAGAACGTGGGATTTGTATGTTGGAGAAATGCGCCGTCGTTGTCGCAATGCACTGCTGCACTATGGTTCCCGTTGTGTTTAATGTCATTACGTTGTCCTGTATGAACCAGAAGAGACACTTTTTTTCATGCGTGCAGATCGTCACGAAATATGCGGCGGCGCGTGTGTAATCGTATCCATCCCAGCGGATGTTTTTACGGATCGGGGCGTCGGTTGGGATGATTCGATCCATGTGGGGAACTCCATTTATGCATTAGGTGATGGTTGTGCGTCGTAGGGGGCGACGCATGCGTCGCCCGCGCGGGTTTGTTTGGGTTCCGGCATCAGGCGGCGATTCGGTTTGTATGGTGCGTTCCGGGTGCGTGTTGGGCGGTGTTGCGCGCCGTAGGGGCGACGCATG
>WREI01000008.1 GCA_009779405.1 Clostridiales bacterium | reverse complement strand
TTATAATAATAATAATATATTAATAAAAATATAAAATTATATTTAAAATTTAAATATTTGTTTATAGTATGTTGTGGAAAGGGGGGGGGTGTGGGAGGGGGGGAGGGGGGGAGGGGGGGGGGGGGGGGGGGGCGGGGGTATTATTAGAAATTTTTACCATTACATATGCTCCCCTCAATCCAGCGTAATCAGCCCGGCCAAATAGCGCAATATCATCGCGGCATCGCTGGAATCAAGCTCGCCGCCATTGACATTCGCGTTTAACTTGCCCTCGTCGGAAAGTTCCGCCAGGCCCGCCAGATAACGCAGCACCAGCGCGGCATCGGCGGCGTCGACCACGGTGTTGCAGTCCGCGTCGCCCGGCACAATCGTCGGCGGGCCTATGGGATATTCGCCCTCGATGGTAAAGAAGCGCACCGTATAGGAGATGGGTACGTTCGCGCCAGTGATGACGACATCGAACACATCGCCGATCGCATAGCTGCCCACCCCATCGGGCCGGAAGATGATGCAGCCCGGCTGCCCGTAGTATTGATTGTTCACATAGAACAAACCGTCTGCCGCTGTATTGCTGAAGTTCCAAACGCGCCCGTCGCCGCGCCGCGTGAGCGTCACCTGAATATTGGCGGCAACCAAATTCGTTACGTTCATGGAGATAGACCACGGGTCTATGGCCGCAAACAGTTCCACGGGCTGGTTCTGCGCGGGCCATACGACGCCGGTCTGCGTTGCGCCGCTGTTGCTCGAATCATGCGCGTACATGGCGGAAAACCTTCCGTGATAGGTTCCCCAGAGCGCGTTCACCTGCCCAAAGCCGCTCTTGCCCATCTTGGGATTGAGTATCCAGCGCCGATGCCCCACGGCCACGATATTGCCCGCGCTGTTGTCGCTCATCCAGCCCTTGATGATCCTCTCCTGCAGCATACCACTCGTAAAGTTCGGGTTCGTGGAACCCGAAACGCCGATGTTCGTGGCGCGTCCGCCATCGTTGCAGAGCTTCCACATCGCGTCGCTCATACCGACAGGCTTGCTCATCACTTCGTCCGGCGTATGCGTCAGGTTCCCGTAGATCGCACAGGCCAGCGCGGCAGCCTGCGCGTGTTCAATATGGGAGGCATCCAAGGTGACATTGGCGTCTATCCCCGCGATATAGCGGACAAAATTCATAACGCCTAAAGCATTCTCCTGCGTCGCCTGCGTCAGTTCGCCGAGCACAAACGGATCGCTGATGCTCGGCTGTGTTACAAATTGATCCTGGTAGTTCAGGTCAAAAGTTCTGTTCTGATAATACGTACGTATCTCCTCCATCGTGGGCGTCGCCACGTTCACACCCTGCGACGGGTCCGCCGCCAAGCTCAGGCCGGGCATGAGCGCCAGCAGCAGGCAAAGCACAACCGGCAGGCACAATGATTTTTTCCAATTCGTTTTCACAGGTTTCTCTCCTCCAATATGTTCATTCGGTGTTCATATTTAAGGATACTATTTTTTAGCGAAATTTGCAAGGAAAAATGTCGTATGCAATTTTCAATTTAACGAAACCAATCTGCCAGGGTTTTCTTGACATAGGGCAAAATCGCGGATATCCCCTGCTCGCTGAACCTTGGGGGTTCCGTGCCGCGCACAAAATACTCATAATCAGATGCGTTATCCGAGATTATATCCGTTTGATATTGGTCCAGTTCCAAGCGTGCAACGCTGTCCGGCACGACAAATTGTGGCGCAGGCGCGTCCGCGTAGATGCGGGAAAAGACCTCATGCAGCAGTTCTGCGGGGTAACCGCCGCCACTGATGTTTCCGGGGAGCCTGCGCCCGCCATTGCTGTCGTCAAAGCCCATCCATACCACAGCCGCGTATTGCGGATTGTAAGCCGCTAGCCAGATATCCCTGTATGCGTTGTCGCTCGATGCGCCGATACTGGCGGCCAGCCCGATATCCAGATCCGCCAAACGCTTTGCCGCGCCGGTCTCCACCGCACTCTGCAGCATATCGTTCAATATAAAGGCATTGCCGTTGTCCATAACCCGCTTGCCCTCCGTATTGCGGGTGAAGAGGAGCTGTCCGTCGGAATTCGTGATCCGGGATACGACATAGGGCTCATGGTAGACGCCGCCGCTTGCGAAAGCGGCATAGGCTCCCGCCAACTGGCAGGGGGATACGCCATAGGTGAAGCCGCCGAACGCGAGGGAAAGCTCCGTGTCGCGCGCGTCAAAGGGGATGCCCAAATCCCGGGCAAAGGACTTGCAGTGCTCCACGCCGAGCGTGGACAGAACGGAGACGGCGGGCGCATGCAGCGAATCGGTCACCGCTTGGCGCAGCGTAACCTGCCCGGCATATTGTCCGTTCGCGTTTTGCGATGTAAAGTCGCCGTAGCCGGCGGGTTCATCCGCCAGTATGCTGGCGGCGGTATAGCCGCGCAGCAGGGCAGGCGCATAGACCAATATGGGCTTGATGGTGGAGCCCGTCTGGCGGCGCATGCGGGTGGCGCGGTTGAAAGCGAGCGCGACGTCGTTTTCGCGGCCGCCCATAATGGCTGCCACGCCACCGTCCGCGGCGTCAACGATGACGATGGCGGCGCTGGGCGCTTCCCGCGTCACCCAACCGTCGGGTCCGGTTGTGGCGACGACGGGGAAGTAATCATCCCTGTCAAACAGCTCTTCGCAGTGCGCCTGCAAGTCGGAATCCATTTCGGTATAGATGCGGTATCCGCCGCTCAGCAGGGTTGGCATATCCACGCCGAGGGTCTCGCAGGCTGAGGTGAGCGCCAGATCCACATAATAACCGCGCCTGCCGTTGGTCTCGCTCTCGGCAAGCGCCAGCGGGTCGGCCTTTGCGAACGCCGCCTGCGCGGGCTCGATAAACGCGTAATCTTCCATCCAGTCGAGGACGAGATCGCGGCGGCGCAGGGCGGCCTCGGGAAACTGATTCGGCGCGAGACGGTTGGGTGCGTTCACCACCCCGGCCAGCAGCGCGCTCTGCGACAGGGAGAGCTCGCTCGCCGATACGCCGAAATAACGGCGCGCCGCGGCTTCGATGCCATAGCAGCCGTTGCCGAAATACACATAGTTCAGATACAGCTCCAATATCTCCTCTTTGGAATAGCTCTGTTCGATCTGATAGGACAAAATGACCTCATCGATCTTGCGGACGAGGTTTTTATCGGGCGACAAGTGGGACAGCTTCATCAGCTGCTGTGTGATGGTCGATGCCCCCTCCGCGTAGGACATGGATTTCAAATCCTGCAACACGGCGCCGCCGATGCGGATGAGGTCAAAACCGGGATGCGAGAAGAAGCGCGCGTCCTCCGCCGCGATAAAGGCGTCCACGAGATGGGGAGGCAGGGTTTCAATGGAAACGGGGATGCGGTTCTCCGCGCCATACAGGCAGGAGATCTCCTCTCCGTTCATATCGTAGATAAGGAGCGACTGCGGCGCGCCGATGATGCGGTTGACGTCCAGCCTGTGCAGCGACATCCGGGACAGTATAAAAGAGATGGCCATACAGAGAACGGCATAACACAAAACGCCGGCGGCAAGGAAAAAATGCCGCTTGCGAATCTTATGGTGCGCGCCCCTGTAAAAACGCAGGAGAGAACGATTGCCGCGTATGCTCTTGTTCGCTTTTCCTTTCATTTTGTATTTCCTGCCATCTTTCCTTTTGAGAATTTTGCAAGCCTAAAATAGCATGATTGCGCCCCGCGAAACGCAAAATTGTCCCGAACAGCAGTTTTGAATCCTCCAATAACAGTAATGCAGTATAGACATCAAACGTAAAGAAATAGCAAACTAATTGCACAATTATTTGCATAAATCTAATAACTCGTGTTAATATGCGCTTGCCATGAAAAAGTTCTTTACTATATTCGTTCTCGCACTGCTCCTGGCAGCGCGCATCGGCGGCAGAGCCCTCGCGGATACCCCAACGCCGACCGAGACGCAGACCGAAACGCCCGCGCCACTCGCGGGAAAAACCGTCGTAATCGACGCCGGACACGGCTACAATGATAGCCGCGAGGTATATTACGGCGGCAGTTACAGCTGGCCCGGCGCGGCGCAGTATATTGAAGCGAACCGCGTGCTGGCCTTGGCCGAGGAGACCAAGCGTCTCTTGGAGGAACAGGGCGCCACCGTGATTTTGACGCGCGAAACCAGAGCTATGGTCGGCAGCTATGCCCGCATGTGCATGATGAATACCATCGCGTTGCAATTTCTGCGGGCGCAAACGGTAAACCCGCCCGCCGAGCTGCTTGCGGAGCTCGAATATCTGACGAATATCCTGCGCGGCATCATTGATGAATACGACCCGGTGACCGACAACAACGGCCCCGGCGCGGAGCTCTATTTTGATACACCCTATGACAACACTTTGAAGCGCAAGGCCCACCCGGACATGAAGCGCATATTCGACCATTCCCGCAAGGTGAAGGATTTGATCTTCATCTCCATCCATACGAACGCCACAACGGCCAGTCCCACGCAAACCAACGGCACGGTTACATATTATATGGATAACAAATTCAATAAAAATTACTACAGCAGCTATCGGGAAAAGGAAAACGCGCGCTTGGCAAACCTGCTGCTGCAATATGTCAGCACGCAGACCGGTCTGTCAAACACAGGAAAAAACGCGGTGAACGATTACTTTATGATACGTGAATTGAACGTACCCGCCGCGCTGATAGAAGTGGGCTTCCATACAAACTGGGGCGATCACCGAATCATGACGGATCCCGCCTTCTCCCGAAAATTCGCGCAAGGCGTCCTGTTGGCCGTATTGGAATTTTACAACCCCTAACTGCTCGGCGGCTTTGGCTGCGCTTCATTGATAAACGGTACGGTCGTATCCACGTCCTCGATGCGCCAATTGTCCGTCCAAGGCGCGGTACCCGCCAGATTGGAGATGCGATCCACGGGCGGTATCGCCAATATAAGCTGACTGCGTATCCACTCGGTCTGCGCATCGTTCTTGCTGCCCTTGCGTATCTCGCAAACCGTATCATAGGAGATGTTATACCAAATCCAGCGCGCGTCGGGTACGGGCAGGCGTATGCAGGCATGGGAAGCCTTGGTTCCCAACTTATTGTATTCCTTCACATCGTAGGTGGACAGGTCACGCCTGGTATAGAGTATGGAATGGAAATAGGTACGGCTGTAGATGAGACTCCAATATTGCGCGGCGTAGCCGTTCATAAACTCCCCAAAGCGTGCGCGCACCTTCAGCATTTTGAAAACGCCCGTGCGTGTCTCGGCGCCCACGCGCGCGCTGCCCGTACTGCAGAGCATATAGCGCACTGGCACGGTGAATTCGCCTTTATCATCCTGGCTGTATACCATCACAACCTGCCAATAGAGGTCGACGATGATCTTATAGGTATCGGCGGGCGGATAGCCCTTGGGCCACAACACGCCCTTGTCGTCCTTTTCTACAATATCGTCTAAGCTGCCTATCAGCTCTTCAAAGGACATGCCCACGGTGGGCGCATAGTGGGAAAAGGGAATCGCCGTCGGTTGCGGCACGGGCGAGGGCGTGGGTACGGGTAAGGTCGGCAGGGGCGCGGCAAATTCGGTCGGTTCCGGTGACGGCAATTCCACCACAAAGGGCGGCGGGGTAATAGAGGGCTCGGGCTCCGCGCTCGGCTGCGGTGTTTCTGCGGGGCCGCTGTTAGGCAAATTGCAGCCCCCCGCGCAGATGAGAACCGTTAACAGAATGGCAAGCAATATCCAAGTACGTTTCATTTTTTCACTGTACAACCGTTTCGACAAGATTTTTCTTATTATACCATGAATCAGCCCCGGTGCAAGCGTTGTACAGTAATTTTGCATAGATTTTGAATTTATGCATTTTGTACACATTTAACCTCCCCACTTGCCCCTTGTTTTGCCAACGAAAACATAGTAAAATAAAACCACGGAATGCAACCCTACTGCCACTGCCTAAAAAACGAGGAGGAACTCATGCAAAAAGTATTCATCACCGCGGCCAAACGAACCGCCATCGGCAGCTTCAATGGCGCACTGTCCGCCGTCCACCCGGCGAAGTTCGCCGCCGAAGTCGTGCGCGATATCCTGGCAAGCACCCAAATCCCTGGCGAGGCCGTGGATGAAGTCATCGTCGGAAATATCCTGCCCGCGGGTCTCGGGCAAAGCCCCGCCCGTCAGGTTTCACTTGGCGCGGGTCTGCCCGACTCGGTGCCTGCCTACAGCCTGAACATCGCCTGCGGCAGCGGCATGAAGGCCGTGATGAACGCCGCCGCGTCGATCCGCGCGGGCGTCGGCCACGTCTATATCGCGGGCGGCATGGAAAACATGAGTCTCGCGCCCTATCTCCTCCCCGGCGCGCGGCAGGGTCTCAAAATGGGTGCCAAGCAGATAGAGGATCACATGGTGCTCGATGCGCTGACGGACGCCTATCACAACTATCACATGGGCATCACGGCAGAGAACATCGCCGAGAAATACGGCATCACCCGCGAAGCGCAGGACGCCTTTGCGTACAACTCCCAGCAAAAGGCCATCGACGCCGTGGACAACGGGCGCTTCGCCGCCGAAATCACGCCCTATGTGATGCAGTCCCGCAGGGAGACGATCACATTTGACACGGACGAATACCCCAACCGCAAATCCACCGCCGAGAAACTGGCCACCCTGCGTCCCGCGTTTAAGAAGGACGGCACGGTGACGGCGGGCAACGCCTCGGGCATCAACGACGGCGCAGCTTTCCTCCTGGTCGTCTCGGAAGCGGCGTTGGAAAAATACAATCTCACTCCAATGGCCGAGCTCATCGGCATGGGGCAGGGCGGCGTCGACCCCGCCTATATGGGTCTCGGCCCCGTGCCGGCCATACGCCACGCCCTCCAAAACGCCAATCTCCGTCTCGCCGATATGGACCTCCTCGAACTCAACGAAGCCTTCGCCGCCCAATCTCTCGGCGTCGTGCACGAACTGGCGGAGGAGCACGGTCTCCCGGCGGAAGAAATCCTAAATAAAACCAACCTGAACGGCGGCGCCATCGCCCTCGGCCACCCCGTAGGCGCTTCCGGCGCGCGCATAGCCGTCACCCTCCTCCACCTCCTGCAAGCCCAAAACGCCACCCTCGGTCTCGCCTCCCTATGCATAGGCGGCGGCATGGGTACGGCCATAGTCTTCAAACGCGTATAAATTGTGCTAAAAAGATCGTAGGGGCAAATAATTACTTGCCCCTACATGTTATTGCGACGATATTCGATTTCAACTCAACTTCACCCGCCGTATCACCCCATCCCAATCCTCCTCGGTACAGAGTGTAAAGCTGCATCCTTCAAAATAATCTGCCTGATAGAAACGCAGAGTAGGCAGGGAGGGGCAAATAAGGCCCTCCGCGTCCTTCTCCAAGAGCGGCACGCGCAGAATGCGGGCGATGCCCACGCCCAATTGCTTGCCCAGGCTTTCCTTGGCCGTCCAAAGGTCGAAAAAATCCTTTTCGGTCTGCACCAGCGCGCGTTCGCCTGCCGCGAAGCAATGTGCGACAAGTTTATTGGCCCTCGCGGGGCGATGCATCTCCAAATCGACGCCCAAGGGCGTTTCGCCGACGGCGATGCAGACGATATGCCCCGAGTGGGAGATGGAATAGGGCGGCGCGCCGGGGATAAAGGGCTTGCCGAAGGGGGAATAGCTCTCTTCGCCCGTCCCGACGACGCGGCGCAACAGCAGGCCGCTGGCCAGACAGCGGCGGCGGGCAGATTCATTGCGCAGCATGAAAAACTGCGCGCGGCGCACGGCGGAGAGGAGATTGACCTCGCTCTCCGGCCCTGGCGGCAGTTCCCGCATATCCGCGTAATAAACCTGTGCCATAATTATATGGTAATCAGATCATATTCCCCACTGCCCAGCCCGATCTTTTCGGCGTGAGCGATCTGCGCGCGCCAGTCGGTCTTCTTGTGTATCGTGGAGAAATGGTCGCCATAAGTTTGGGCGCCGTCCAGGATGCTGCCTCGCGCGATGGGGGAAGCGTTCACGGCGTCGGCGCAGGCGGCGTCGATGGCCACGGGGTCGAAGGATGCGAACATCCCGATATCCGGTACCACGGGCGCGTCGTTATGGCCGAAGCAGTCGCAGTTCGGGGAAATGTCGATGGCCATACTGATATGGAAATTCGGCTTGTCCTGGAGCATCGCCAGCGTATACTCGGCGATCTTTGCGTTCATCACCTTCTCGCTCTCGTTCCAGCCGACCTCGACGGCGTCATAATTGCAGACGCCGATGCAGCGGCCGCAGCCAACGCAGACAGCGTGGTCGATATGCGCCTTTTTATCTGCAACAGTAATCGCGTCCAATGCGCAGTTCTTGGCGCAAGCGCCACAGCCGATGCACTTTTCAGCACGCACATCCGGTTTGCCCGCGCTGTGCATCTCCATCTTGCCCGCGCGCGAGCCGCCGCCCATGCCAAGGTTCTTCATCGCGCCGCCTATGCCCGAGCTCAGGTGCATCTTGCAGTGGCTCAGACTGATGATGATATCCGCGTCATACAGCGCGCGGCCTATCTTGGCCTCCTTCACATAGTCGCCCTTTACGGGTACATAGGCTTCGTCCGTACCCCGCAGGCCATCGGCGATGATGATATGGCAGCCCGTCGTGAATGGCGTGTAACCGTTGAAATACGCGCACTCGATATGCTCCAAGGCGTGTTTGCGGCGGCCGACATAGAGCGTGCTCGCGTCGGTCAAAAAGGGGATGCCGCCCCGCGCCTTGACGAAATCGACGACGACGCGGGCATACTGCGGGCGCAGATAGGCCAAGTTGCCCGGCTCGCCGAAATGCACCTTGATCGCGACAAATTTCTTGTTGAAATCCACAGACCCCAGGCCCGCCTTCTCCATCAGCCGTTTCAGCTTGTGGGGCAGATTGTCCCGCGCACCCGTGCGCATATTCGTGAAATAAACCTTCGATTTGGGCATGATTCATGCTCCTGTATGATGATAATTTCATTGTATGCGGCGCACTGTCCTTTGTCAAGCGGCGCATAAAAACATCACATTTCCATATACTAAGCCCGATAAAAACCAAGGAGAAAAAAGATGTTCGAACATTACGGCAAGCAGAGCATAGGCTGCGACGTGACCAGCTGCAAATTCAACACACGCGGCAGCAAGTGCAAGCTCAGAGAGATTCAGGTGCGCCCCACCATCGGCTGCGAAAACCACGACCAAAGCGAAAGCCAGTGCGGTTCCTATATGAACGGCAGTTCGGGTTACTGATTGAACGGAATAAGCAACCCGTAGGGGCACCACAGTGCCTGGGCGGCCAATGGCCGTCCGTTTTTTGCGCGCATTCACTCCTTCCGCACCTTCCGCATAACATGAAACATGGCCAACACCATATCTACGAAGGAGGAATGATTCTAATGTTATGCTGTAATCACATACATCACAGGGATTGCGACTGCGCTTCCCCAAGTCCCCGCTGCCGCATGCCCGAGCCCGAAAAAACCCTGCCCGCGCCATTCGGCACCATTTTCAACGCGGAAGAATTCTGCGTAAAATTTGAAGCGGATATATGGTATCCCCTGCCACTGGATGCCTCATCCAACGTGCACGATATAAGCCCCGACGACGACGCGCTGGTGCTGCACAGCAGCGGCGTATATATCGCCATCTATTCCATAACAGGCACAAGCGGCGCAAGCGAAAAGCTCCGCTTCGCCATCACAGACGCCCTCGGCAACCCCGTCGACCTCTCAGCCACGGAAACAGAAACAACAGCCAATAAAACCTTCCAAGTCTCCAAAACAATCCTCCTTGCCCTGCAAGCGGGCGACCGACTCACCCTCGGTCTCCGCCCGAGCAAAGCAGCGGAACTCTGCATCCCCGAAGCTGCCGCCCTGTTGACCGTGTTCAAGATTGCGGAGTCGTACGTTCACCCCGAATACAATAACCCGTAGGGGCGCGATAAATCGCGCCCTGCCGGGAGCCAAACTTACCCTGCTTTGCCAAGATACATAGCCCTACTGCCTACTGCCTTGTACCCCTCTTGCCTTTTCCCACCCACAAAGATACAATACAAAAAAGGAGTATTGATCTTTGCAGACACTGCCCGTCCTGAAAGCCAACGCAAAGCGCAAAAGGAATATGCCGCGCATAATCCTGCTTTGCGTTGTCCTCGTGCTCTGCATATCGGCCTTGGACCCGCGCCTGACCGTGACAAAATACGTGCTGCAAAGCGAAAAGCTGCAAGGCCCCGTGCGCTTGGCGTTGATCGCCGATCTCCATTCCTGCTACTACGGCAAGGATGCCAAAAATTTGATCCGCGCCATTGACGCGCAGGAACCGGATATTCTATTATACGCGGGCGATATTTTCGATGATGTGCTGCCGAACGAATAACGCCATGGCCTTGTTGGCGGCCATGCAGGGGAAATATCCGGCCTATTATGTAACGGGCAACCATGAATACTGGAGCCGACAATCGGAAGAGATGCTCGAAATCCTGCGCGAATACGGCGTGACCGTACTGGCGGGCGCATGGGAAAGCACCACCATCCGCGAGCAAACCCTGCATATCTGCGGCGCGGACGACCCGGATGTAGACTTATATATGCCCGCGCGGCCCGGCTTCCGGCAACAACTGCAAGCCCTCCAAAGCGTATGCGAAAATGGAAACTATACCATACTCCTGTCCCACCGCCCCGAACGCTTCGCGGAGTATAGCGCCTTCGACCTCGTGCTGAGCGGCCACGCCCACGGCGGCCAGTGGCGCGTGCCGGGTCTGTGGAACGGCATCTTCTCGCCCGGCGAAGGCTTCTTCCCGCAATACGCGGGCGGCGTATACCAAGCGGGGAGCACAACAATGATCGTCAGCCGCGGTCTCTCGCGGGAGAGCATCCCCCTCCCGCGGCTGTTCAACAGGCCGGAGCTGGTGGTGATTGATTTGGGTGCGGCACCTTAGGCTTCGCGTTCGCCGTGTTGAATGCTCCGCAAGTATCAAGGATGCAGCGGCGGCAAATCATCCAAAGAATCAATTGCAATCAGGGGACGTCCCAACCACTCCGTCTCGCCGTTCGGAGCCCAGAGCGCGGCATTTTTTGAAAGGTAGTATATCGTGCAATTTGTATACTCTAAATTTTTAAGACCCACGTTCTGAACATCACCAGAAGAAAGAGGATAAAGATATATTTCCGGGGGGCCTGATAGAAATACTACCTGTTGTAAATCCTGTTGAAAATCAGGTGTCAAAAATACACTAAAATGCTCAATTTCCTTTACAGTTCCCTCGAAAACAAAGCGTTTTGCACAGCTAAGAAGTGCATCGCGTTCAATAAGTTCGACACTCGATGGTATTCGCAATTCTATTAAGTTCACACCATTTATGAAACCATCCCGCAAGACGACAATGCCATTTGGAATTATGAATTCGTTTAGTGAATTGCATGCCTCAAATGCAGCAACACCTATCTCCCGTACAGAAGATGGAATGTTGATTTGCGATAGGTTACGGCATCCCCAAAACGCTTCAGCATCTATCAACAATAAACCATCCGGTAGAATTGCTGATTGCAGGGTGTTAAAGCAATCAAATGCTGCCTCTGGGATTTCAGCAACACCATCGTTGATAATAAGCGAAACAACTTTGTTTCTCACTTCCGAACTGAATTCGATACTCGCGAAAGATTCGAAATACTCCTTGAATTGAATCCAGTCGTTCATACCTGCGCTGCTTTTGATGGTGAGCAATCCGCCAATCACCGACCAATCATTCCCATCGCCTTCAAGGTCGAAGGCATTGAATTCCTCAACGTATTTTGGTTCTGTTGTTGGTTGTGGTTTTGGCGTTTTCTTAGGCTTTGATTCTGCTTCCTGTGCAGGTGAAGCTGTGGGTATTGCAAAATCGGTTCCCCCAGGCAATGGACTGTCAGGAACATTGCCAATATCTTCGCCGAACCCACACGCAAAAAACAGTCCGAATAACATGAGAAAAATGATGACTGTGTATAGCTTTTTCATAAAGACATCCTCCTCAATCAGCGGAAAAAGAAAACGCCCCGGCTTTGCCGAGACGCAGGTATATTGATTATCTCTTGGAGAACTGGGGTGCGCGGCGGGCCGCGTGCAGACCGTACTTTTTGCGTTCCTTCATGCGCGGGTCGCGCGTCAGGAAGCCGGCCTTTTTCAGCGCGGGGCGCAGTTCGGGCTCCGCGACGATGAGCGCGCGGGCGATGCCGTGGCGGATGGCACCCGCCTGACCGGTGGTGCCGCCGCCATATACGTTGACGACCACATCATACTTGGCCAGGGTACCCGTGAGGGTCTGCGGTGCGCGGACGATCATCTTCAACGTCTCCGGGCCGAAATAATCGTCGATCTCTCTCTTGTTGATCAGAACATTGCCTGTGCCCGAAAAGAGACGGACGCGGGCGACGGCCTTTTTTCTTCTGCCGGTGCCGAGTGCTACGTGTTTCACTGCCATCTGTCCATCCTCCTTATTTCAGCTCGAGCGCGGCGGGCTTCTGCGCGGCGTTCTTGTGGGTGGGGCCCGCGTATACGCGGAGCTTCTTCAGCATCTGGCGGCCCAAGGGTCCCTTCGGCATCATGCGGCGCACGGCCTCATAGACGGCGAAGCAGGGGTCCTTTTCCAACAGGCGGCGATAGGTGATGCTCTTTAGGCCGCCGGGATAGCCGGTATGGTGCACATGCACCTTTTGATCCAATTTGTTGCCGGTCAAACGGACTTTCCCGGCATTGACGATGATAACATGATCTCCGCAATCCACGTGCGGAGTGAAAATGGGCTTATGCTTTCCGCGCAGAATGGCGGCAACCTGAGACGACATGCGTCCGAGCACCAAATCGGTAGCGTCCACAACATACCAACTGCGCTCGACGGTTTCGCCCTTGGCCATATAGGTGTTCATGGGTGGCGATCCTCCGAATAATAATATAAACTTTTGCATTTCAATCGCCGCGCGCCGGGGCTGTGGCCGCAAGCTTCCAAAATGCCGTACTGTGCATAATAGCAGGCGCGATGCGGGATGTCAAGAAAAAACGAAAATTTTGCACAGATTTTGCGCTTTCGCTTCGCCACGACAGACAATCCGCGAAGGCTTTTCAAAGAATCATCGATGTGATATAATCAAAACGCACAAGAGACTTGCACGACGCGACAAAAAGCTGCCATTTTCGACAAAATGCTTTGGATTCTTGTCGGGTTCGTGTTATAATTAAACTGGGTATATACAGATACTGTAATTAGGAGGATTGTTCTATGAAGGGTAACTTTCGGTTGGCGAATCAGTTTGAAACGGTTTTGTCAAAACGCAGGCATGAAAATGTGTTTTTCGACCGCTTCAATTCTGTATTCAAGGGCTTCTATCTGGTCATTGACGAGCGGGAATTGGCGGAGATGGTGCAGCAGGGACGCGAGATCACTTTCCGAAAGATACCCTCTACGGAGCGCTTTGGTTCGCAGGATATAGTCCGGGTGGAGTTTTATAACTTGGAGAGCGCGGACTTGGATCGCATCACGGAGGTCAAGAAGATGATGTATTTCCTGAATTCCGTCATAGACACGAGCAATTACAGAACCATAGAAGAATAAAAATAATAAAGGGGGAGCTATGCAACTGTCAAAACCAAAACTTTTTCTCTTCGGCTTTGCCGCCATCGGCGTCAATCTGCTGAACCTGATCATGGGTGTATACCTGTGTCATTCCCTGTATATTCCCCCGGAGGGCGGTTCCTTCATCGCCTTTCTGGGCAAGGGACTGGGCAAGAACCTGGTCATACCCGCCGTCTGGGCCATCGTCATCACGATATCCAAAATCGTGGACGGTATCATCGATATCCCGCTGGCGAATCTGCTGGACAACTTGAAAGCGAAATTCGGCAAGCGCAAGACGGGCATGATCCTTGGCTTCGTCCCGATGGCGGTTTCGTTTATACTGTTCCTGATCGCGCTGTTTCCCAATGCCACGGGTACGGCGCAGATGTGGGGCAATACGATTTGGTTTGGCTTTTTCCTCATCCTCTTCTATTGCTCCTATACCTGCACGATGCTGGCCTATTATGCCTGCTTCTCCGAAGTCACCCGCGACGATGACGCGCGGCGCTTCCTGTCCAACGTGAAGAGCGTAGCGGACGTGGTATCCTATGTTCTGGCCTATGCGCTGATTCCCATCCTGATCGATGCCACTAGCATACGCAGCGTTGGTCTCATCTTCCTTCCGATCTCGCTGCTCATCGTCATCGCAATGTTTATGCTGCGGGGCGAGACGGATCAAGCGGAAGAGTTGTCCGAAAAGGAACCCAATATGCTGCAAAGTCTGGTGCATGCCTTTAAGCGCAGGGACTTTATGCTTTGGATGTGCGTGAACGCGTTTATGACCTTCGCCATACAGTTTTTCCTCGTCGGGCAGCCCTATGTCCTGTCCGAAATCGCGCAATTCAGCGGCGGGCAAATCGCCCTCATGAACGCCTGCGCGTTCGGCCCGGTGCCGTTCACCATCATGCTCTGCAACCATATTACCAAGAGGAGGGGCTTCCGCTTCGGCTTTGTATATTCCATGCTGACCTTCTCGCTCGGCATGGGCATTTGCTCCCTGCTCGGCTTCCCACAGTTCTTGGCCGGCATCAACCTCAATCCGCTCTATGTCGGGATCGCGGGCGCGCTGGTTTGCAGTCTCGGCATCGGCACATTCTTCTCCGTCACCTATATCATCCCCTCGCATGTCGCCGCAAGGGAGCGAGAGGAGCAGGGCATTTCGCAGCCCAGCATGTATTTTGCCGTGCAGGGTCTCTTCGGTGCGGTTGTAACCGCTTTCTCCACGGGTCTGATCTTCGTGAACATGCGCAACAGCGGTTATTCACAGTGGATGATGCCCGTCGTAGGCATCGCGCTCGTGCTCTGCAGCGCGCTCACCGTCATCCTGCCCAAGAGCATCGCGCATATTGGGAAAGTGAACCGACGTCAGGCGGATGCGTCGTAAGGGCGGATAGTATCCACCCGCGAGACAAGGAATTTCCATGCTAAATGATTTAAGCGTTATTCTCAGCGAGGGCGAAAGCTTCACAGCAGAATTCAAGGAGAGCGTCGATAAGTCGCTCCCCTCGGAGGTTTGCGCCCTCGCCAACGCTTCGGGTGGGCGGGTATTCATTGGAGTGGATGATGGTGGGCGCGTGGTTGGGACGGATACAAGCAACGCTGCCCGCTCGAGAATCCAGGATACCATAAGCAAAATAGAGCCACAACTCAACGTGAACATGGAGATTGCGGGCAATATCATCATACTGACCGTGCCGGAGGGCAGACACAAACCATACTCCTGCCCTGCAGGGTTCTATCTGCGATCGGGACCCAACTCGCAGAAACTGGAGCGCGACAGCATCCTCGAGTTTTTTCAGAACGAGGGACGTGTTCGTTACGATGAAATCGTTCGTGAAGATTTGCCAATTGGTGAGTGTTTTAACGAGATGGCATACAACCGCTATATCAGAATGGCAAAGATCAGCGATGTGCTGGCCCGTGACGCCATACTCCGAAATCTGAACTGCGCGAAGTCGTTGGGCGGAAGGCTCTGCTTCACGAATGCCGGTGCACTGTTCTTTCGCAAGAATGACGAGGACGTGCTGTTTCGGCACGCGGGGATCGTTTGCGCCCTGTATAAGGGCAAGGATAAGGCGTATGTCCTCGACGCCAAGGAACTGAACGGCGATATCGTAAGCAACGTGGATGACGCGATGATTTTCCTGAAAAAGCATCTACGGATCAGCTTTAAGATCGAAGGGCTGCAGCGGGAAAATATCCTGGAACTGCCGGAGGATGCGTTGCGCGAGGCCGTGGTCAATGCCGTCTGCCATCGAGATTACTTTGAAAAAGGTGCGCGCTGTATGGTGGAAATCTATGACGACCGCGTAGAGATCACCAGCCCGGGCGGCGTGTGCAAGGGCATCACGCCGGAAAACTTTGGAACAATCAGCATCACGCGCAACTCCCTGATCGCCAGCATGTTCTACCGCATTCATTACATTGAACAGATGGGTACTGGCATCATGCGGATGAAGAACGCGGCGCGGGCGGCGCAGGTCGCTGAGCCCGCATTTGAACTGAGCGGCTTCTTTAAGGCCACTTTTAAGCGGAATGCGATTGATCAAACGGTTACACCAAGTGATGGGCAAGCGCTTGCCATTCGGAATCCAAACGGAACCCAAACGGAACCCAAACGGAACCCAATCGAAACCCGACCGATTGCGACTACTGACAGAAAGCGTGAGATCTTAGCGCTTGCAGAGAAAAGGGGCAGGATTTCATCTGCCGACCTTGCGACGGAATGGGGCATTTCCGACAGTCGTGTCCGCATCATCCTGCGCGAAATGGTCGGTGACGGTTCGATAAGAAAAGTCGGCAACACCCGCTACACATACTATGCCCCGGCAATCACTCCAAACGCACCACAGAGGGAAGAACGTTGAACCATACCGAATCCATAGACGGAAATCTGCTGCATCGGCTCCTGTTGGCCGGCTATGAAAACCTGAACGGCAGCATACAATATCTGAATACGATCAATGTGTTCCCTGTGTCGGACGGCGATACGGGGAACAACATGAAGCGAACCTACGAGATGGGCGTGCAGCAGCTCCGCTTGAGCGATTCCTGGTTCGCCGTATTTTCGTCCTTCATGCAGGGCGTGCTCATCGGTTCGCGCGGCAACTCCGGTTCCATCCTTTCGCAGTATTTCCACGGTCTCTTTGACGCGACGCGGCATATGGATTCCGTCAGCGTCCCCGAATTCTGCCGCGCGCTGCAGCACGCCTATAAGCTCGCGTACCGGGCCGTGTTGCGTCCGGTCGAAGGAACCATGCTCACGGTTATGCGGGAGAGCATCGAGGCCGCGGCAGCGCGGATGCAGGAGGATACTTCGCTGGAGCAGTTTTTGGGCATACTGACGGCGGAGATGTTCCAAAGCGTGCAAAGCACGACGGGTCGCTTGGAGGTATTGCGCGCCAACAACGTCGTCGACAGCGGGGCCGCGGGCATCTATCTGATCTTTGATGGCATGAAAAACGGTTTGTATAACAGCGAAACGACGGGGCATGCCGTTTTTGCGGGCGCGCAAAGCGTGCAAAGCGCGCAGGAAGCGCTGCCCTATCGCTACTGCACGGAGTTTTTGCTGAAGACGCAATCCACGCTGCCCCGTGAGCATTATGTCAACCTGTTGGAGATGAAGGGCGATTCACTGATCGTCACGCGCAGCGAAGACATTCTGAAAGTACATATCCACACGAACGAGCCGCAGAATATCCTCGATGCCTTCTCGGCCTTCGGGGCCTATGTGGAGACCAAGGTGGACGATATGCTCTTGCAGCAGGAGCTGACCCAGTACAGCCCGCTGCAAAGGAAGCACGAGGGCTATGTCATCCTCTCCTTCGTGCATGGGGACGGCATCATCGAGGCGTTTGAAGCGCTGGGCTGTGACATCGCCTTCACGGCGACCCAAAACTATCATGTGGATGAGGACAATTTCCGTCTCTTCATTGACAAGTTCATGGATGAAGACATCGTGCTGTTGCCGAACGACGAGAAAATCTATGACACCGCGCGTCGTCTCTATCCGGCGGATGCATATCCGAATCTGCACATCATCAACGCGCAGAACGTGATGCAATCCTACTTCCTGCTCTCATTGATGCTCGGCACGGATGAACTGCCAAGCGTCCTGAAAAGCTTCGCCGCGCAGGAAAATACGCCCTGTTATGTCGCCAAAATCCTCTCCATCGCCATCGCCCGGGAGCGCTACTATGTGGGCTTTACCGCCAGCCGGACCATCATTCACAGGGAGCTCGGCGCCCTGTTGCGCGAGATCGCGGGCGCGGCGCGCATGGCGCCCTATACGACGCTCGTCGTATTCCACGGCCAGACCGCCGCGGAGGAGGACAGCGCACAGCTCAGCGCTTTCTTTGCGCAGTATGCGGAGCTGGATTTTGCGATGATGGACGGAAAGCAGGATGATTTTGACTACATCATTGGAGCCATGTAATGGAGAATATACGTAAGACAGTGAGAACTACATTGCGCGCCCTCAAGGGTACCAAAAAAACATTTCGAGACATCTTTCAAGTCATGTTTATGCATGCTGGCCGCGTTGCGTACGAGAGCATGGAGGGCGGCGAGATCAGGCGCGTCCGCTACGGGGAGCTCAAACAAAAGATTGCGGCATTCACCGCTCTGTTGCGCTATACGCGCCCGGAGTTGCAAGACGCCTATGTGGGCATAGACCTGGCCAACAGCCCGCACTTTATCATCGCGTTCTGGGCGATATTGCAGAGCGGCAACAGGCCCTATCTGATCAATTCCTTCTATCCGTTGCGCCTGCGGCAGAAGCTGATCGAAAAACTGGATGTGCGGCTGGTGATCACGAAATCCCTGGCATATGAGGACGTCCCGGTGCTCGACCCCGAGGATTGCGACTATATGGCGTCGCGCCTGCCGACCTATGAGCCGATCTGGGCGAACGAGATGGCCATCTCCTCCTCCCTGACGGGGCTGGAAGCGAAGGTCTGCGTGTTTGACGGCGAGGCCGTCGCGAATCAGGTAATCAACGCGACCGACAGTATCTTAAGGAAGAACAACTGGCTGATGGGCCGCTATCGCGGACAGATCAAGATCATCGCCATCCTGCCCTTCTTCCACATCTACGGCGTAATCGTCAGCTATTTCTGGTTTGCCATCTTCGGTCGGACCATCGTATTCTTGCAGAACAACGCGCCGGATACAATACGCAACGCCATCAAGACCCATGGCGTCACGCACGTCTTCGCCCCGCCGATCTTATATCACAAGCTCTACAAGGGCATCATGAGCCGACTTTCGCAGGAGAACGAGCAGCGCAAGCAGCAGTTCGAGAAGGGACAGCGCATAGCCTATGCGTTGCAGGACATTTTCCCGAACTTGGGCCTGCGCCTGTCCCGCCGCCTGTTCCGAGAGGTGATCGACGCGACCTTCGGCGACTCCGTGCGCTTCATGATCAGCGGCGGCGCCTTCATTGAAAACAACGCCCTGCGCACGATCAACGCCATCGGCTATCCGCTCTTCAACGGCTACGGCACGACGGAGACCATGATCACAAGCGTCGAGCTGGAGAAGCGCATACGGCATCGGGTGTCCGGTTCCATCGGCGGCCCCTTTGACGGCGTAAACTATGCGCTGACGGAGGAGGGAACCCTCTCCGTGCGCGGCAACACGATATGCCGAAAGCTCCTCTCCTTCGATTCGGTCACGGAGGAGCCGGACTGCATCGTGACGAACGATATCGCGCGCGTGGAGAAGGGCAAATACTATATTGAGGGCCGCAAAAACGACCTGTTCATCGGCCAAAATGGTGAGAATATCAGCCCGGACAGCATCGAATATGAACTGCAAATCAAAAACGCGAACGACTTTTCCGTGCTGGAACTGCGGGGCAAGCTCTGCCTGCTGCTCGAATTCAACGAGCTGTATCCGAGCGCGCTGATCTTCAAGGAAGTGGAGCGCATCCGCGCCGATTTGCAGTCCATCGCCTATGGCCTGGCCGTCAGCGAGATCTATATCACCTACGATAAAATGACCAAGGAGAACGCCGTGAAGGCCAGCCGCGCCCTGTTGCGCCGCATGGTTGCGGAGGGCCTGATCCGCCTGATCCCCTATGCCGAGATCGCGGGCCGCCACATCGACAGCGGTGCGGACGATATGCCTGCCGCGGACGACAGCCTGCTCCTGTTTATCCAAAAGAGCTTCCGGGAGGCCTTGGACACGGAGACCGAGATCGATATCCGCGCCAACTTCTTCTTTGACCTCGGCGGCACCAGCCTGGATTATTTTGTGCTCATGAGCAAACTGACCCGGGCCGTGGACCTGCAAATCAATCTGGAACAGCGCAACCATCTCTATACGGTTCTGGATATCTACCGTTATCTGATGGAGGTGCTATGAACGGGTTCTGGTACTTCTTCGGCTTGTATCCGTCCTATCTCTTTCATCTGTTCTGCCTGCGCACCCGCGTATATTTTGAGGATCACACCAGGCAGAACCGAAAACTGCGCGGAAAGGCCCTGATACTCGCCAACCACAAGAGCCCCCTGGACGGTCTGGTCGTCATGCACAAGTATCCCTTTCGGAGAATCTACTATGTGCAGGCGAACTTCTTCAAGGATAAGCTGAAATTCCTGGCCCCCTTTATCCGCATATCCGGCGGGATATTGGTGGATCGGGAAGCGTACAGTTTCGACTTTTTCGAAGAGAGCAAACAGCTCCTGCACAAGAACAGGTTGGTACTCCTGTTCCCCGAGGGCAGGTTTGCCTTTGAATACGAGCCGGTGCGTTTCAAATACAGCTATATCGCGCTGGCCCTGCAGAGCGGCGCACCGATCGTACCGATCGCGTCCGATTGCAACTATGGGTTCTCCAAGCAAACCCATATCCTCATCGGCAACAGCATAGACCTGCGCCGCTACGCCACGCCCGACAATCTGACCAAGGAAGCCATGGTCGAAATCAACGAATTGGTCTATCAGCGCTTTATCCGTCTCTATTATCTGCTGAAAAAGAGGGTGCACCAAAATTTCCGTGACACTTTTGAAGCGGGTACGCCGATAGAGGGCGATATGTTGCGCGTCCCGACGGACGGCGGCTTTCGCTATGGCGTATATATCAGCGATGCGGAGCTCGTGCAGTATGGGGATACGGAAGTCCACACCCTATCCCTGCGGGATTTTTGCGGCGATCAGGCGCCGCAGCGCCGCGTGTTCGCGAGGCGGGTGCGCAGGCACAAGCGTGCGACAGAGGATGTCGTGAAATACGCGCGCTTCTGCATAGGACAGAAGACTCTGGCCGACGAAGAGTATACGGCGCGGGATTTCGCGAACCGGATCGTATTTATGTAAGGCTATAGGCCAAAATAACTTTAAGGAGAAAAGAAATGCAACACAACTATGCCATCCTCGGCGACGTAACCTGCGATTTGAGCAACGAACTGCGCGAACGCTTCGGGATCGACGGATATATACAGGGCTATATCACCAAGCCCGACGGCAGCGAAGTACCATCCAAGTTAGAGTGGGATTTCACAGACGCGCAGAGCTTCTACACGGCCCTGAAAGCGCGCAACAACGGCTACAGCACCGCGCCCGGCAGCGCGGAGGAAATCGCAACCCTCTGGGAAGCCTTTCTCGCGCAGGGCAAGGACGTACTGTCCGTCAGCATTTCCGGCGCCATGAGCGTAACCTATAACCTCATGGTCAACGCGCAGAGGGTCTTGCGGGAAAAATACCCGGCGCGCAAGATCATCGTCATCGACTCTCGCAAATATTCCGCCGCGACGGGTCTGCTGATTCTGCAAGCGGCGGAACTGCGCAACCGGGGACTCAGCATCGAGGAAAACGCCGCGCGCTTGGAGGAGATGAAGCACAGCCTGCACCAGATGGGGGCCATGGACGACCTCTTCTTCATCGCGTCCAAGGGGCGCATCTCGCATGCCAAGGCCTTCATGGGGCAACTGGTCGGTATCAAGCCCATGGGCGATTTCGACGCCGACGGCATGGTGACCGTGCTCGCCAAGGCAAAGGGCTATGAAAAGGCCTATCGCGCCATCGTCGAATATATCCAGAATATCATCGTCGCGCCCGAGGGCCAGACCATACTCGTGGCGCATACGATGCGCGAAAAGCAGGCGGAGACCCTGGCGAACCTGATTCGGGAGCAGGTCTGCCCCAAGGAAGTGATCATCTGCGAGGTCTTTTCGGCCAGCGGCGTGAACATAGGCCCCGGCATGATCGCCGCGTTTTATTTCGGCACACCCATTTCCGACCTGGCGCACGAGCGCGCGGTGATGGATGCGGTTATGGAGAACCAAAAATGAACGTCCTCAGCATCATACTCCTCTGCATAGGCATCTCGCTGCCCCCATTCGGCCTGTTTATGATCCTCTTTACCGCGTGGCGCATCTTTGTCAACACCCTGTATCGGGACGACAAAAAGCCGCGCAGCCGCGACGCTTCGCCCGACAGTTCGGATGAGCAAAAGGAAATGTTCGCAAAGGGTCTGGCCTGGGCGGAGCGGCATCGAGATAAAATTACGGACCTGCACATCGTCAACGACGGGCTGAACCTGTACGCGCAGTATATAGATCTGGGCTTCGACAAGTGCGCGGCGCTGATTCAGGGGCGCACCGAATCCCTGCAATATTCCTATTATTACGCGGACGTATACGCGGAAAACGGATACAATATTCTGGTGATAGACACCCGCGCGCACGGTCTGAGCGACGGGAAATATATCACGGCGGGCATTCAGGAGCAGCGCGACCTGGTCGCCTGGATAGACCTGATCCACGAGCGCTACGGCATCGAAAACTTCACGGTCCACGGCATCTGCATCGGCGCGGCGACCGCCGTCTATGCCTATTGCGCGAGCCGCGAAAAGGGCTTAATCCAAAAAATCGTGACGGACGGCCTGTTTATCAGCTACCATGAGATATTCGAAAAGCATATCGTCGAACGGAACAAGCCCGTCTTCTGTTTCGTACACCTGACCTTTTTCTATACCTGGCTCTGCACAGGCGCGCGCCTGTTGCGTGAGACACCCCTGCGCCGCATGCCCGAAATCGATATCCCCATCCTGTTTATCTGGAGCCGAACGGACTTCTATTGTCAACCTCATAACTGCGAAGCCCTCTTTGCCGCCTGCGCTTCGCCAAAAAAAGAAATGCGCCTGTTCCCCGACGGCAAGCACTCGCATGTACGCTATTGCAACACGGAAGAGTACGACGCGGCCGTTAATGCGTTTTTGCAGAGTTAGGTCAACCCTCGTCCAAACAGGACTGCACGTTTTCCCAAATATACGCCGCGATCTCCCCGATCGGCAGCAGCTTTCCGTCCCGCATGCAGGCAATCCAAACCGCGCCCGGGATTTTGTCCGCCAATTCTCTATATCTGCGCCGCGCCCGTGTCTGGATGGAGTCCATCGCTTCATACAGGTCTTTGGCGTCGCCTACATAATCGCGATAACCCTTTTTATCGACGTTCCGCGCCGCGTCGTTCGGTTCTACGTCGAGCACCAGCTGCAAATCGGGCGTCGGTATTCCGAAATGCCCATATTCCAAATCAAATACAAACTGCGTGATATCGGGCTTGCCGAGGTCGCAGTCGCGTATGCTCTGATAGACCGCGTTGCTCAGCACATAGCGGTTGATCAGGAGTACATCCACCCCGTCCAAGTCCCCGCCCGCTTCCAAACGTCGAAAGGCTTCCCACCTGTCCAAAGCAAACCACAGGGCCATGCTCTTGCCGTCCACCGCGTCCGCCCGCAAGCCATCCTTGCCCGTCAAATATTCCCCCACAAAGCCGCCAAAATAGCGGTCATACATGGGGAAGGAGAGGGTCTTCACAAGATACCCCGCCGCGCAAAGCCGCCCCGCGAGCTCCGCCATCTGCACGCTCTTGCCCGTGCCGTCTATGCCCTCAAAACTGATAACTCTCATCCGCGCATCCTTTCGCTTGCCATTATACCGTATATATGTATTGGATACAATACTTTACGAATCTCCGCAAAAAACGTATAATAAGCGATATAAACGAGGATACGCGGAGGTAAACCATGCTTTCCTGGGATCAAATCCAAGCCAACGCCGTAGCGTTCAGCAAGCGCTGGCAAAACGCGTACAACGAGGAAGCGCAAGCGCAGAGTTTTGAGACGCAGCTATTACAAGTCTTCGGCGTCGCGGACCCCGAGGCAGTCGGTGATTTTGAGTATAAAGTGCGCCTGTCCGACGGGCGCAGCGGCTATATCGACTATCTCTGGAAGGGCAAGATTGCCGTCGAATTCAAGTCCAAGGGCAAGGATTTGGAGCGCGCCTATCTGCAATTGCAGAACTATTTGCAGCATCTGCCCGAGGCGGAGATCCCAGACTTGCAGATGGTCTGCGACTTTGCGGACATCATCCTCTACCGCCGCTCCGCCAAGGAAGTCTGGCGCTTCAAAACCAAGGATTTGCGCAAGCATATCAAGTGCTTTGCCGACATTGCGGGCTATGAAACCCAGCGCGTGACGGAGGATCAGGTAGAGGTCAACGTCAAGGCCGCGGAGCGCATGGCCAAACTGCACGATGCGCTGAAAGAACACGGTTATGAGGGCCACGAGTTAGAGGTCTATCTGGTGCGCCTGTTGTTCTGCCTATTCGCCGACGATTCGGGCATCTTCCTCAAGGATGCGTTCCATAATTATATCGAAGCGTCCCATGCCGAAACCCTCTCCACGCGCATCGCGCAGCTCTTTGAGGTGCTGAACATGCCCGAGGATATCCGCGTCAAACGCAGCCTGCTCTCCGCCGAACTGCGGCAGTTCCGCTATATCAACGGCGGGCTCTTCCGCGATATGCTGCCCACCGCCGATTTCAACGCCAAAATGCGCGAAACCCTGCTCTCCTGCTGCACTTTCGACTGGCACAAAATAAGCCCCGCCATCTTTGGCGCCATGTTCCAGGGCGTCATGGATAAATCCCAGCGCCGCGAATTGGGCGCGCACTATACGGGCGAGGAGAACATCCTCAAGCTGATCAACCCCTCTTTCTCGACGCGCTCTGGGCTGAATTCGACCGCATTAAGACCGACCCCGCCGCCCTCATCCGCTTCCACGAAAAACTTGCGCGCCTGAAATTCCTCGAAATAATCACTACGAGATTGATACAATTTAACGATTACCCGTTTTGGCTTTCAAGAGGGGTGCAAAATGCGTCAGGGGGTGTGCATTTTCTAAATAGGGGTGTGCAAGCAGTCTCACACCGTTTCCATAGGCATTTATTAGCAAAATCACACAGTGCATATGCTGCTGCATAAGAAGGGGATAAATGATGAGCTATGACTGGAAACAGCTTGGAGCGAAAATTGCAAAGGTGGGGCTCACTTTCTTGGCAACAGGTGGCGTTGCAGCAATTGGTGGCGCGGCTCCAGCAACCATTCTACTTGCGGGTTTAACTGGCGAAGCTATTGCTGGTGGTCTTGGAGAAATCGCAGAAGGCATTGTGTCTGGTATCCAACCCAAAGAAAAAGGCGTTTACACCAGATTCCAATTAGCTATAAAAAATTGCGTAGCGGAGCAGCTAAAGAAAACAGATTGCCCTCGCGGTAAAACAAAAGATATACAATCCGAAATCATGGACAACTTATTCGGTTTTCCGGTAAATGCGATTGTTGCTGCTACAGCAGAACCCCAAAAGGTTACATCATTCATTAAAAATGCTTTTTCCAATCAAGGACTTGAAACAATAATGTCAGAAGAAAAAGCAATTATTTTTGTAGATGCTTTGTTCTCTCGACTTGTTAACCTTATTGATAATGACCATGAATTCACAACCACAGTATATTTAAAGAGTCTTGTCTCTAATGTTCAATTGCTACAAATTACGGCTGATGAAACGCTTCGTGTATCAGAGGGAAATGATGAAAAATTGAACCGTTTGATTGATTTGCTTAATGATACCCTCAATCATAGTAAAATCGATAGTGGCCAATTGGCGCCTGTGTTAGAAAAACCAAAATATTCTTTTATTTTTGAAATCGGTCTGAACGGACAAGCCCTTGAGTTTTCGACCGATACAAAAAATGCGATAAGAGAGTGGTTTTACGACTGCGCCCGTGAAGACTTGTCATCAATAACAGATGAGTGCCTTGAAGATACATTTAAGGTTACCATCGTTGATGAGCGGGTTACCCAAGCCCAGATTGAGATTGAGGCAATTGATTCACAGATTAATTCTGGTGAAATATTAGACGTATTCGGTGAGCATAGGTATTCGGAATCAAAGAAAACAGCCCATCACATTAACAAAGAAAATGATATAAAGGCGGCTGCAATAAAATTCTATTTGAATGACCGTATAGGATTTGGCATCTTCAACACATTTGAGCATTACAAGCTCACAGAAATAATTGTTGCCATTCTTGAACTCCCATATTTCAGCACCTATGAATTGGACAACAACCGCGACTACATAATGCTTGAAGTTTACTTGAACTTTAGCGGGTATAATGAAAACCACGAGCGGTTTACTGCACACATGAAAAGATTCGATGTTAATGATTGCTTTGGCGGTACAGGCATATATGATGTGTACGGGTACGGTGTTTGCGATATGGGAAAATATAGAAAGGTTATCGCTCCGTATTTCTATCAGCATCTTGGCAATTTAAAAGTTACGGATAATTACGACTTTTCGCAGAACAAGCGTATACTAAATTTGTACAATTATTATGTTGGGTTGCATTAATGGAGGGATAAAATGGAACGCTCATATATACCTATTAGACGATTTTATGAAAAATGCTTGCCTGCGGCCCAAGCAAATGGGTATCGCTATGTTATATGCCTGTTAGCTCGGGATACTGGAGTTGATGATTTATACCAAACGCTTAAAGCACAGTGGGTTGCTCTTGATGATGTAACAGGAAAAGATTTTCTATTCTTGTTTGCAGGAAAACACATCGAAGATGACGGTCATTCGGGCATAACCTATCAAGGCACCGAATGGGATCCTCATCAAGGGGAAACTATAGCCTACACAGAATTTGTCCATACGCTAAATCAAAATCCACGACTGCATTGGGGTTCTTATTACGACTTTCGCAGACGAGATGAACGCGCAAAATACACGCCTGATTTACCATCTGAGCAGACAAAACACATTTTGGAGTTGCAGCACTATTTCGGCTTATCCAGAAGGGATATTCCATGCTTGATGTTCACCAATCTTGATACGGGGAAGCATACTCGTGTAGCATTTGATAATAGTAACCTTTATGGTTTGATGAATGAGGTTCTTTGCGAATTGGAAAAGGCGTTCTCTGTGATTGATGAGTTGAAGGCGAATATAAAGCAATATTCAAAAATTAGGCAAACAAAGACTTTTAATGATTATGAGAAACGCAACAATCTTTATGCGGGGCTTTGTCGTGTAGCTGAAATGCTCTTGCCCGAATATCGTGCGGTTTTGCTTAATTGCATGGAAAATCTGACTTTTGGTGACAAATTCGTTGATGAGGTGTTTTTAAAGAGACTCAATGCTTTTGTTGGATTGTCAAAATCCTTGACGGCCGTTGATACAAAAATAATCGAGTACATAATTAAACATGATGAACCTGCGCATTCTCAAAAAAATCTTTGGCGAGTTTATGAACGCACTGATAACATAATCGCACAGCTCAACAAGTTATAATTGCATTAGCCGAAGACGAAAACAGCCCGTCTGCAAGCGAGCTGTCATCCCAAATGGCTAATTAGACTAATATCTCCGTCCCGTCCTTAAACGTGAACCGCACATCATTTTCGCTGTACACCGTGGCGAAGTCCACAAGGCTGAACCAGAGCCGCTCGTCAAATTCGGCTACCAAGCCGTCCTGCCTGTCGAGTTCGGCGATGAAGGCTTCTAGCTGAAGATGCTACGCTTTATCACTTTGGTGTTTTAACATCCAATGTTCACATGGCTTGGATGAGAACCGTTTGTGGGCGATTGAAAAGCGATTATCGGTACTCTCCATCAATCTACAACAACTTCCCCTGGCCAACCGCCACCGACGAATAAAAAGCCGCAATCGAAAAACTGGCGCAAGCCGTGCTGGACGCGCGGGCGTGCTTCCCCGAAAGCAGCCTCGCTGACCTCTACGATCCCCTGACCATGCCTCCCGAACTCCTGAAAACCCACCGCAAACTCGACCGCGCCGTGATGAAGCTGTATGGGTTTAGCGTAAAGGATACGAATGAGACGGCGTGCGTGGCGGCGTTGATGGAGTTGTATAGGGAGATGGTGGCTGCCGGTAGGGGCTGATTGTAATCAGCCCACCGAACACAAGGATTGCTGCATTGCGCGGGGCGATTGCAACCGTCTCCTGCTTTTCGTTACGAACTCTGATGTGTTGCGGCTCAATTCACCACATACGTGTCACGTATACCATTAGCGATAAATTCTCGAATAATGCCTTCGCTCAATAGTTCTGATATAATCTTTCTGAGAACACTTTCGGTAATATCAGGAAGAGCAGATTCTATTTGACCTAACGTAATATGAACGTCTCCACTGAAACCGGGAATCCCTCGAAGAGGATTTTTCTCATTGTGCTTTTGCTTCGTTTCTAACAGATATGTCCTCACCTTTGCCTTTCTGTCTTCATACGTTTCTGCTTTGCTTACATGCGCAAGCATTTTGTCATAGTATTCCTTTATGGTTCTATTTGCCGCGTCCGCATTCTTTGCATGCTCGGCGGCTTCTGCTGCGCTTTTTCTTGCTTTTACTTTTTCTATCATCGTCAGAAACACCGATATTATGCTAACGATGCCACCGACGCCACCAATAACAGAAATAATGATTCCAAACATTTCTACTCTTCCTTTCGCATTCTTCTGGCGCTCTATTGGGTCAAGTGCCAATGCAAATGATACATAGGTCGGGTAAAGATGTCAACCCTTTTCATGGTTGTATTGTGAAAATAATGTAGCATTTTGTTCTATATTCAGCTTTGGTCGAAAAGCAGAGGGTAGGGGCGCGATAAATCGCGCCCTGCACCACGCAAAACGCACCCCGCCCCACGCATACAGCTCGATGCGCCGGGCAGCATTGACCCCCATCAGAACCCGGCGTCTCCTGCGGGAGCCGCTTAATATCGCGCCCCTACAACATGCTGTGCACCGGGCAATGCGTCAATACAACCCGTAGGGGCGGCCATTGGCCGTCCGCTTTCTGCCCCGCTCCGCACTTTTCGCAATCTCCTTGCTTTCCTGTTAAATATTTGATAAACTATAGACGAATAAAGAGGTAAGGGGGACCAAATGGCCGACATCAAGATTTACGCGGGGCGCACGGCAAAGGAGTTTGCGGGGCGCATGTGCACCTATCTCGGCGCGCGCATAGGGGACGCGGACAGCTTCAAATTCTCGGAGGGCAATATATTTGTTCGCGTCAACGAATCCATACGCGACAAGGACGTTTATATCGTCATGCACATAGGCCGGGAGCCAAACGACGAGTTTGTGGAACTGCTCTTCTGGATCGACGCGTTCAAGCGCGCCAGTGCGAATTCCATCACCGCCATCATCCCGTATTTCGGCTATGCCAAGGGCGATAAGAAGGATGAGCCGCGCGTTTCGATACGCGCCCGCGTCTGCGCCGACTGCATCGAGGTCGCGGGCGTCGACCGCGTGATCTTCATGGACTTGCACTCGCCGCAGGTGCAGGGCTTCTTCAAGGTCCCGGTCGACCATCTCTATGCCCAACCCCTGCTGGCCGAATATATACGCAGGCAGAAGATCGTGACGCCCAATCTCACGGTCGTTTCCCCCGATTCGGGTTCCGCCAAGCGCGCGCGGCACATGGCCGATGAACTCGGCTGCCCCGTCGCCATCGGCGATAAAACGCGCTACGGGCATACCGAGGATGCCAAAGTGCTGGAGATCATCGGCGACGTCTCGGGCCGCGACTGTCTGGTCGTGGATGATTTCAGCATATCCGCCGGGACGATGGTGGAGATAGCAAGCGTCCTGCGCGCCCACGGCGCGGGCAAAATCTACGGCGCCCTGGCCCATAATTCCATGAACGAAGTGGCCCTGGCCCGCCTGCAGGAGAGCGAATATGAATGGGTGCTCACAACGGATACCGTACCCTGCCCCGAAGCGGCGAACTATGACAAGATGCGCATCGTCTCCGCCGCGCCCATGTTCGCCGAGGCCGTGCGTCTCCTGCACGAGCGCGCGCCCATGAGCTGGCTCTTCGACCCCCGCTTCAACCACAAAATGCTGGCCTACAGCGTGAATATGAAATAACATACACAATTGGACACAATGCAAAAAAACAGGCGGCGCAAGGGAGCGGCTATCGCGATTGCGCTGCCGTTTTGCGTCATTGCGATGGCAATGGCGTTGCTGCTTTCGATGCCGTCGGCCTTGACGCAGAGGACGAGTACGACTGCGGCTTGCAGGCGCAAAAATTGTCTCTCGGAATAACGAAGTACTGTTATTCAGGTGCGTAAAACCGTTACTTGGGGAATTATCATTCCGCGCTTGCTTTTTTGTGCTATTTTAGGCTCGTATCATTAACACAGTGGGGTGTACTATGAATAACAAGGAATGCAAAAAAATGGATTCTATGCGGGAAAGCCGCCGCCGCAGGCGCGTGGCAATCGCCATAGCGTTGCCGCTATGCATCGCCGTAATGGCAGGAGCACTGCTGCTCGTGATGCCGTCGGCCCTGACGCGGGAGAGCGAGCATGCCTGCGGGTTGCAGGCGCACGCGCATACAAGCGCTTGTTATGCGCAGCAGTTGGTCTGTGAAATCCCGGAGGGGGAGGGGCATCAGCATGCCGAGACCTGCTATATCGGGGAGCAATTCCTGATCTGCGAATCGCAGGAGGAGGAGCATGCCCACGACGGCACGTGCTACGTAACCGTGTCGCGCTTGGACTGCGATATAGAGGAAGCGCATGCCCATAACAGTGCCTGCTATGAGGATGTGCTCATCTGCGGAACGCCGGAACATACGCACGACGAAACGTGCGAAGCGCCTGCGCATGCAGAAGGCAGTCACGTGTTGGAACAGTTCCTCAAAGAGCTTATCGTCACCGACAGCGAGGGTACAGTGGTGCAGGGCTATATTTCCAACGCCACACCGCAAAACCCCGACGCGCCGCCCAGCATAGTGGGCAGCGGAGAATTCGTCCCCGGCGAAACCTACAACCTCTCCGTCACGTTCCGTGAGCAGGAGGGCGCGCAGTTTTGCTATAACAACGCGGGCGTCCTGACCTACAGCCTGCCCAAAGCACTCGCACCTTTGCAAGCAATCAACGACGGCAAACTCTACGCAGACGAGGAACTGATTGGCGGCTACAGCATAGGACTGAACGGCAAAGCCGAACTGTGGTGCTTTGACTCCGGGGATACCAACTATATAGACCTGCACGACGACACGGCGCTCACCATAGAGTGTAAAGTCGTTGCAAAGGCCAACCTGAGTCCAAGCGGCGGCATACTCGGCGCGTTCGGTGAGCTCGGCGACTTCATGGGCTTTGAGCCCGCGTCCAATCCTGGCGACGAGATCGTCAACATTGGCGTATCCATATTCCGTGACGGCGACGACGATAACGGCAACCGGATTTACTTTGTCAATGAGCGGGCGTATTTTATCATCTACGTGCGCAACACGGGTCTGATCAACCCGGACACGCTGGTAAGCCCTGTGCTGACGATCGATTACAGCGCATGGGATATACCCGATTTCTTCAACACAGACGACTACCGCTACGACAGGCCCTATAACCTCAACTTAGGAACCAGTTATTTGGCAACGTCGGTTGAGCATGATCCCGAGAACTGTATTGTGAAATACTACTTCACCGACCTGCCCGGCGGCACGGAAATCGGTCTGAAATTTGACATTCAAATGCGCAACGGTTTCACCCCCATGAACTATCCGCTGCATATATCAGCTACCTTAGAGAGCGCGCAAAGCGGGCATTATTCCGAGGATGAAATAGTGATTCAATGGCAGCATGAGGAGTTCTGGCCGAGAAAATACATGCATAGTAACGACTATTATACCAAGTACTATCTGAGCTCACAATTTCCCGGTTATACAGATGCGCAGGATGACTTTGACACGGTTTACGAGGTATTTGCCGGGTTGCCCGATGCCACAGGACATATCGATCCGAATTATACCTATCCGGTGACGTTCACGTTCGACTATAATTCATTCAACTACGGATTATTCCCCGCGAGCTCACCGTATTGCTATGGCTCCTACAGGGAACCCCTGGAATATACAATCGTTGACTATCTCCCGCCGGGTGCAGAGTTTTGGCCGGAGGATAATCTCGATTACCCTTGGGTCTATCATGCCGATTACAATGGCAGTGGTCCTGCCGTCACACTCACCCGTACCGCGCGGTCGCAGTATCTGTGGACTGTCTCGGGCGTCTCCTCAGAGAAGTTGCTATTGCGCTTCCCCGGTTTTATGGTCAACCAGTGGGAAGGCGTATACGATCCGGAATACGTATACGAAAACAAAGCGCAGTATATTTTCCATAACGCGCTTTATATGGAGGATATAGGCGATATCGAATACTATACCAAGGATGTTTACGCATATGTGACTTTCCTGGCAGCGGATCCATACGGTGATATACACCAGAAGCTTCCGATCTCTACAAAGCGGAGCGCGAGTTCAAATGAGTTCAATTCGGTTTTTTCCAGTAGAATTGCGAGAAGGCTGGCGGTAGAAAGCGAGATCAAGGGAGATTACTGGTTTGTTTCATGGATGCGCAACACCATGAAGATGACGCCTATGCTGAATGCCATGATACAGGATGATACGCTCGGCATACTGGCGCTGGATCCGGATTACTACTACAATCCGTTGCAGGATGGTGATTCGGTGTCGTTTACGGAGGATACGGACAATCATCTGAAATTCTTCGCATTCACTGCGGCCATCACGGAGCGGCATGATTTCAGCGGTACAAGCTTCACCGTGCAGTACAGGGACGAGGCATCGGGCGTTTGGCAGGATTATTGCGTGGGCGGCGTCCCGCTCGTCTTGACCGCGGCAGATTTTAAGCATGCGCCGGGGCCCGCGCTCACCCAGTTGGGCAGCAGAAGCAAATTCTGTCACGACATGTACTTCAGCTACGGATCACATTTGTTTACAGATTTCTTTTTCCTGCCGAATGCGGATACAATCGTCTACGATGGAATCCGCCTGCTGGCAGACAGTGTGCCGCCGGAGGCCGGTGAGTTCGTTCTGTTCACGGGTGCGGAGATACGCGATCCGAACAAGCTTTGGAACCGCTTGGACACGCCCTCCGTCCACAACGGGCAGGTGCGTTACTCCAACCGAACCCATTTCTATCACAACTGGGTGGACGACACGAATAATGATTATTTCGGTTATAACGATGGCTACCATGCCATAGTTCCCTATAAGCCTTGGTTCATGGGAAGTAAAACCTTGCGTATGAATAACAGCGATGTCAGCGTGGTGCGCCCCGGGCAAATTATGCAGGTGCAGGGCTCTTGGAATTTCCGCGACTTTGATCCGGAGGACACCATCAATTTAAACGGCGCGCAGATTGTAGAGCTGCTGCCGGTAGGCGTACGCTATGTAACCGGTTCCCTTCTAAGTTATCATGAGAATGGAGGTACTGGCGATGGAACCGTTATGTTCAGGGATCGTATCGTTGATTTCGAGCCTACCATCGTTCCCGATTACTTGGGTACAGGACGCACCGCCCTGATTTGGGATTTGAAAGGGATTGTTTACATAGGCGACAGATATGGAGCGCAGGGCGATATTTTCGGCATATTCAACTATGATGTGGAGATATTGGAAACCTGCCAGGAGGGTATCAATTCGATTATAAGCTGGTACCACTGGCCGGAATATCAGAAGATAGGTGCCGGCGGGTTCGGTAATTTTTATGAACACAAGCCCACGAAAGATACACTGGACTTAAACAACAACGGCCTTTTCAGCGAAAACTTCCTTCGCTGTGAGCGTGAGTTTACCTACATTCCCAACGTGGCGGTTGTGGCAGCCAAGGGTTCGAAGGGTACCTACAACAACAGCTATGTATATTTGCCCGGCGTTGCGTTTTCCGAACCGGGAGATATGACCGACTCATCGTTCAGGTTGGATGTGATTAACTACTCGGAAGCGCAGGTGACTACGCTGACGATGTTCGACGTGCTGCCCTATGTGGGGGATCACTCCCTCGTAATGCACAGCGGTGATACGATCTTTGAGGACAGGTTGTCCGACTTCGCCACCCCGCTCACCGGGCCGCTTGTAATCACAAGCACCAATGCCTCGAAGTTCTATGTTGTATACACCAAGGTGAATCCCGAGCCTTGGAACGGCATCCCGGATTATGAGAGCCGCATCGGAAGCAACTGGCTGACGGAAACGCAGGTGGGGGGCGATTGGGCCTCGGTGCGCGCGTTCAAAGTTGTCATGCACAGCGGGGAGATATTCTACGAGGAAGAACGCTTCACGGCTACATTCCCGGTGGCGATACCCCAAACTTTGCCGGGCGGCGTGCCGTTTACCGAACCCAATAAGATCGCATGGAACTCCTTTGCGATAGACAGCAACGGCATCAGCTACTTGGAAGCCATCAAGGCGGGCATCGAAGCCGCTGTCTATGACGTAGCAATTGAAAAGGAAGCGAATAAATACCGCTATCTGTTGATGGAAGCGGTGGAATATACCATCAAGGTAAGCAATACGCAGAAATCCACCGCGCACAACACGGTTGTGACCGATGTAATCCCCATCGAGCTTGATTTTGTCAGCTGCAGTCTGCCAAGCTCGCAATGGAACTATGACGGGCCGACAAGGACCCTGACAGTCGACTTAGGCACCCTGCGCGGCATGGGCAGCTTCAGCTTCCGGGTATACTGCACATTTAACACAAATGCGGTGCTCTTCCAGGAAATTCTGAACGAAGCGGTTGTCGCCATATATGAGGATGAGATTACCTATGTAAACAACCGTGACGACTGCGTGATCGTCCCGTATGACGGCAGCATCACATTTACGCCCAAGGCGATGAAACGAACCATAGGCGGCGAGATGGAAGCGGAACAGTTCAGCTTCACAATCTATGAAGCGGAAGTCACGAGCTACGAGTCGGGCGGAGATCCCTACAGGCACTGCGAGATCGGTGCCGAAATCGAAACCGTGACGAACCAGAGCAGCGGCGCGGAAAGCCCCATCATCTTCTCTCCGTTGCGCTATACATTGACTGACGGCGGCGTGCATTGGTACGTCATAAAGGAATCCCAAACGGCAGTGGAGGGCTGGCTTCCCGATCCGATCGTCTATCTGTTGCGGGTAGAAGTGAACATCGGCGAAGAAGAACCCGAGATATGGAGCGTGATGTATCGGGTAAGCGACGCGAATGGGATCATCTGGGATTGGTTCCAATGGGAGGAATACGCTTGTTCCTACTATGACCTCGAGGGCGGCTTAAGCGGCGCGGACACGGGTATCAATTTCTGCAACACGCGTGCAGGCGGTCCCCGCCTGCCCGAAACCGGCAGCGTTGGCACCATGTTGTTCATCGCCTTGGGTTGCGCGGGTCTCGCGCTCATGGCCGTATTGTCCCTGTATATCAAGGCGCGCAGGCGCAGCCTGGCATTGAGATAAACACCCCACAAACACAAAGCGCCGCGGGAAACCGCGGTGTTTTGTGCTGTGGAAAATTGCAGCGTATCTTTCCCGCGAAAACGCCAAAAATCGAACTGTTTTCAATGTATTCAAGGTTTGATTACAATTGACAAAGTTCTGACAGAAAAACGACACGATTTAGCCATTTCTTTCTTTTATTATATACAATACTAAAGGGAGAACAACGGGAGAGAATTGCATATGGAACTGAAGATCATACTTCTCGACGCGGATCGAGAAGATTTGGGACGTTACGCGCAGATCTGCCGTGCTGTCTGCGAGAGGGAGCAGATGCAGGCGCAGGTCGCGACTTTCGCCAACGGCAAGAGATTGCTGTTCGAGATGGGCGATCCCGCGTTTGCCGACAGGGTGGATATCCTGATCATAGAGCCGGACGGCGGCTGCGAAGAAGTGGCCGACTCCGTTCGAAAGGATGGCTATGACGGGATTATCATCTACGTAAGCCATACGACCGATACTGCTGTCTTCTATAAGGCCTTCGACGCGCAGGTGCGAAATGTCGTGAAGAAGGGTGACTGGGAGCGCTTTGCGGACGTATTCGCGGACGCACTGGTGGCAGCCCGGGAGCGCGCGCGCCAATATATCGCGGTCAGCAGCGGGGGAGAGTACCGGAAGATCGATATACGCGACGTATACTACTTTGAATCGGCGCAGGATCATTCCGTCAGCGTCTGCTACAGCGGCGGCGCCTTCACCTTCCGCGCCAGTCTGACGGAGCTGGAAGAGCGCCTGCAGAAGCTCGGCTTTCGGCGTCTGCACCGCTGCTATCTGGTCTCCTTGGATGTCATCCACAAGATCTCCTATGAGAAAGTGATCCTGAACAACGGGATGACGCTTCCCGTCAGCCGCGTACACTATGCCCCGCTGAAGGAAGCGATGGAAAAATGGAAGGGTCTGTTCTGCGTAGACCCCAGCGCCTGGCCGGTGATCATCTGAACTCCAAACCCCACACTCCAAACTGCAAAAAAGCCTCTGCGCATCTGCGCAGAGGCTTTTTACCGCCGTTCAGGGTTATTAACCTGCGATTTAGGCAGTTTTCGCGCACAAGCGCGCTTTTTTTTTGTAAAGTAGCGTCACCAAAGAAAGCGGCGAAGGTATGCGTAACACAGGAAACGAAGTAAGAGTTCGTGAAGAACTGAATCGTCTGGGACGGCCAAGCGTTGCGATTCTCAACCGGGAGATTGCACGCAGGGAACGTATGGACGCGTACAAACGGCTCATCGTCGGCATCCTATGCGCCCTGACAGTGGCGGTGGCAGCCGTCGTATTGGTGACACATCTTTGGATCGCGGCGATGCAGGTGGAGGGTGAGAGTATGTCCCCGTTGCTGCAAAAGGATGAAATCGTCCTCGCCATGCAAACGGGTACCCCCTTGAAGAACGATGTGATCGCCTTCTATCACAACAATCGCATCTTCATCAAGCGGGTCATCGCCACGGGTGGCGACCGGGTGGACATCGACGCGGAAGGCAGGGTGTCCGTCAACGGCACAGTGCTGGAAGAGCCGTATGTATCCGAAAGCAGTCTCGGTGACTGCGACATCGAACTTCCCTGTCAGGTTCCCTCGGGCATGGTCTTCGTGATGGGCGACAACCGTCCGGTATCAAAAGACAGTCGCTCGGCGGAGATAGGGATGGTCGACAAGGAAAACATCATCGGCAAGCTGATATTCCGAATCTGGCCGATAGCACGATTGGGAAGCTTGTAACAGATAACCGGGAAATCCAGCCGAAAGGCTGTGTAAATACCACAAATAAAAAACAGGAGAAAGAAACCATGCGCAAGAACAGACCCATACTGGCGATACTGATCGCCCTGACCCTGGCCCTCACGGCCCTGCTGCCCGTTGCCGCCGTATTCGCGGCAGGCACCGGCACGATCACCATCACCCCGCCTGCGGGGCACAGCATTGTCGGCAAGCAATTTGTCGGCTTCAAGGTCTTCGACATCCAAATCGTCGAAGGCGAAGAAGGAGATACCTATGCGTATCAAATCGTACCCGAGTTTGCAGCTTTTGACGATTACCCGAATTCGGCAACACAGAGCCTGTTCAAGTACATCGAAAGTCTGAAGACGAACCCCCTGGGGATGGAAGCGCTGGCGAAGAAGCTATATGACTTTGCCGACGGCAGCGTAACGCCCGCGTTCACGCAAACGGCAACGACCGAATCCCTCGTCATCAACAACCTGGACTTCGGCTACTATCTGGTTTTCGGCAAGGTCAAGACCTCTGTCGCCGAAGGCTCCGTTGAGATCGTCGCCGCCCTCACCCTGACCAACGTCGCGCCGACAGCGGACGTCACCCCCAAGGCGGATTCCCCCACAATCGTAAAAGAGGTGAAAAACACCGACAACAGCCCGGCCACCTGGGGCAAATGGGCAGACGCGATGATGGGCGATATGATCGACTTCCGCTACATCACCAAGGTTCCCGACATGACCGGCTACGTCGCGGCGAGCGGCTATACCTTCACCATGCACGATACCCTGAGCGCCGGCTTTGGCAGCGGAGTGATGCCCATGGACGCATCTGCCTTTACGGTCACGATTGGCGCTTCGACCCCATTCACGGACTTCACCTTTGATGATGACGGCTGCGGCAGCGATTCGTTCTGTCTCATATTTGACGCAGTGAAATTCTATGAGCAGTGCGCGAACAAAGCGGGCCAGACCATCACCATCGAATATTCCATTATTCTCAATGGAGCAGCGGTCATCGCCCCCCTCGCCAACACCAACGAAGTCTATTTGGAGTACAGCAACAACCCCTACTCGGAGTCGACCGGCGTAACGCCTGAGGACGAAGTGAAAGTGTTCACCTTTGACCTGAATGTCTTCAAGTACTATGAAGCCGCGGGCAACGTCCGCGTCCCGCTGCCCGGCGCCAAGTTCGATCTGTACAAGGAAGTTGCCGGCGCACAGGCTTCCAGTCCCATTGACGTCCTCTGCATTGGCGACGGCGAATACAGAGTCTTGACCGGTGCGGATGGGGTATCCACGCCTCGCACTGTGATGATAACGGATGAGAACGGATTCATCAACCTAAAGGGCCTGGATGCAGGCGTCTACTATCTGGAAGAAGTCGAAGCACCCGAAGGCTACACCAAGCTGGCGGCGCCGATTAAAATCCGCATCACCCATACGAACACGGTCAGCTTAGGCTCCAGCACCCTGGAAGTCTGGAAGACGAACGCATGGGTCAACGTCAGCCCCAAGCAGGTGGATGTCCTGAACCTCGCGGGCGAACAGCTCCCTGAGACCGGCGGCATCGGCACCATCCTCTTCTACGTCATCGGTCTCACGATGGCAGCCGTCATCGTCTGCGGCATCGTCGCACTGCGCCGCCGCGTCATCCTGCACGGCGTGAAATAATAACCAAAACTGTATGGGATACGGGTTGGCAAGGCCACAGCGCCTTGTCAGCCCGCCCCCTGTCGGTTACCGGGGGCGGTTCAGCCCCTTGCCGGGGGCGCCCTTACGTTAAAAACCTATGAAAAAATCCGTATTGTATATCATAATCGCGGTAATCGCGCTGGCAGGCATCATCTGTCTCGTCCTCATGCTGTATCCGACGGTCAGTGACCGGATCAACGCTTCGCGTCAGACGCGGGTCGTGACCCGTTACTTGGAGGAGACAGCCCAAATGGATGACAGCGCAGTACGCGCCGCGCTGGAAGCGGCCCGGGAATACAACAGCAGGCTGCAGCACAATCCAAACCGATATTTCTTTACGGATAGCGATGAAGTAGAGTATAATACTCTCTTAGACGCCGGGCATGGAGTGATGGGTGTGATAGTGATCGATAAGATCAATGTACAGCTCCCCATCTATCACGGCACGAGTGAGGGCGTCTTACAGATAGGCACAGGACACTTTCAGGGTTCTTCCCTGCCCGTGGGCGGAGAGGGAACGCATACGGTGATCACGGGGCATAGGGGCCTGCCCTCCTCCAAATTGTTGACCAGCTTGGACAGGCTGGAGTCGGGCGACCGATTTATGATCCATGTGTTCGGCGAAGTGCTGACCTATGAAGTGGATCAAAAGCTCGAGGTATTGCCCGAGAACGTCGATGCCCTGCGCATCGACCTCAATATGGACTACTGTACCCTCGTGACCTGCACCCCCTACGGTGTCAATGACCGCCGTTTGCTCGTACGCGGACACCGTGTCGAGAACCTCGAGAGCGCACAAACTGTGCTCCTGCCCCCCGACGCAAAGCGCTTGGGGAGACCGTTGACTATCCTAATCTTTTCAATACCGATCCTGATGATCCTCTTCGTATATGTGATCATCCGGCTCCGGAAAATCCATTTACAAGGGAGGGCAGCATAGCAATGAAACGAATACTATCCGTTATCCTCGCGATGCTTTGCTTATGCGTACTGCTTCCCGGCGTAGCGAATGCCGCGGAAGTGTTAGAACTGGCACTGTCTACATTGACAGTCGAAATTAAGTATGAAGGGACGCCGCTGCCCGATCTCAAAATTGCCGTTTGCCGCGTGGCCGCTGCCATGCAAGACGGGGGCAGCATCACCTTTGAGAGTACAGCGGCCTTTGCCGCCGCCAACGCGGACTATTCGAACCTGACCGCGGAGAAGAACGTCGCGCTGGCAGCCGATCTGGACGCGTATGCAATCGCGAACAGCATCCCCCGCAGTTCGGGTATTACGAACAACAGCGGCAGGGTATCGTTTGCAAACCTGTCGGTCGGTCTCTATCTGGTCGCGCAGTTGGACGGTGAGGACAGCGAGTATCTGATAGACCCCTATCTGGTTCTCGTCCCCAGCACGCGCGATGGCCGCAGCTGGGACTATAATGTGCTTTCCCATCCCAAGACGGAGCCGACCAAGCGCGACGGCGAATTTGTCTCGGTCAGCGTCCAAAAGGTTTGGGGAAGTTGTGAGCACCCCGCAAGCGTGCAGGTGCAGTTATATAGGAACGGCGTTGCCTATGGCAGCCCCGTGACCCTGAATGATGGGAACGATTGGAGTCATACCTGGCCCGACCTGCCCGCGGAAGATACTTGGACCGTCGACGAGCCCAATGTGCCCACAGGGTTCACAAAGAGCATATCCGGCAGTGTAATCGGCGGCTTTGTCATCATCAATATCCCCACTTGTACCACGCCGCCCACTTGTCCGCCTACCTGTCCGCCGACCCCGGGACCCAGCTGCTCACCGGCTCCGACGCGCAAACCGGGCGGTGGCGGCGGAAAGTCCGATAACCCGAAGACGAGTGACGAGGCAAAGGCACTATACTATATCTTTGGCATCTGTGCGGCCGGCGCGGTGAGCGTAGTCCTCATCAGCCGCCTGAAGCGCAAAAGACGCCGGGAAGAGTGATCCCCCATGAACGAAAGACAATTGCGCGCGCTGCGGTATAAGCATCTCTATATGCTCATACGTGATTTGGAAGAGGAGCTGGAACAGGCAAAGAACGAAAACGCGCAGATGCGTTTGGCGTATCAGTCCGGCCTTGCGCAAGGGCAAGGCCGCGCCCATCCGGTTCCTCAGGCGCCGGCGCAAATGGTCCCTGCGAGAGCAAGGCCGCAGCAGTATAATATGCGGGAACTGTTTGTGCAGCTGAAAAGCGGCTGAACCAAAGACAAAAGAAGAGCATGAAACAGAAGCGTTATTTCATCGGAAAAAGAGAACGACAGGCTCTGTCGTTCATCATGTACCACGAGCCGAACGGCCTGCTGGCGGCCGTATTTTCCACCATACCCTTGGCCTTGCAGCAGCATTGCATCAAGGTCGGCGCGGTAGCGGGCCTGCTCGCAGAGAAAGTGCCTGATGCCGCGCTTCCCGAGGGTTTGCGGCGGGCGGATTATATCAACGCCCTGCGGTACGCCGGATTCTATCACGATATCGGCGTCTACCTTGCCCCCAACCGGCTGACGGATTATCCGACAGAGGGCAGGAGAATTTTAGAGAACGAACTGCCCGCAGACAGAATCGCGGTGCCGATACGGCAGGTGATTTTAGAGACGGTGGGTTGCATGGGGGAGCGTTGCGACGGTCTCGGCTATCCGCACAACCTCATGGAAGCGCAGATCCCGCTGCACGCGAGTCTCTGCGCGATCGCTAACGCGGTCGACGCCATCGTAGCGGGCAAGCCCCGGCGCCTGTCGGAGCACTGCGTGCAGGAGATCAACGCGTATATGCGGGCCAAGGCAGGCACGATTTTTCTGCCTGCGGCGACGGAGATCTACCTGCAAACGGAGCAGAATATCGTTGCTCTGTACAGAAAGTGGAAGGACGCCCCTCCGCTTTGGAAATATAATGACTTGACTTGGAAATAAGCGTTTGGAAATCTGAGAACGGGAGGTGTGCCCTTGAGCTTCGAATTGAATAATATAGGAAACGGCATTTCCCGGTTCAACTTCTCACGTGTGTTTAAGGGCTACAATCCCGAAGAAGTGGAGAGGGTGCTGATCGCATACGATAAGCAGAACTACGTCCTCACCCAGCAGAAGATAGGTCTGGAGACCGAAATCGCACAGCACAAGAAGGCATTGGCGGAATTTGAATCCAGATTCCAGAAGCTTGCCATCGAGATTAAGGCCTTGGAAACGGAGCGCAACCGCGAGAGTTCGCGCCTGATCACGATCATAGCCAACGCGCAGAAGACCGCGGAGGAGACCGTCGCGCACGCGAAGCGCGAGGCGGACGCAATCGTTCTGGAAGCGCGCCTGTCGGCAGCGGAGAGTCTGCAGAACGCCGAATCGAGCCTTGCCGCGGTGAACGCCGAGCGGGAGCGGCATATGCAGAGCGTCCGCGCCTGCCGCGCCGCCAGCAACCGCCACTTTGACGCCATAGAGGGCATACTCGGCGGGGAACTGCTCCCCGAAAGGGCGGAACCCGCGCTGCCCACTGTTGCACAGCAAAGCCCCGCGGCGCTGACCCTGCAGGCAAGTCCACCCGCGCCGCCACCCGCGCTCGCAAAAGAGACGAATTATGAGGAATTCTTAAGGCTATTGGGTAAGAATGATTTGTTTTAGATAAAGAAATCTGCAAATTGCAGGACGCAATGCGCAATGAATGGAGAGGTGCCGTCGGCATCTCTTTGCTTTTGCAGAATTAAAGCGCGCGCAGCACCCCGATCACCACATAGCGCGCGTCGTTGAACTCGCTCGAGCAGGTGGACAGCACGACGATCCTGTCCCCGTCCCCATATCGCACGGGGCTCTCAAAGGTCGTGTTTTCCGCGGCGTAGGCCAGCAGCGCGGGCGTATTCTCCGCGTACATAAAGGCCCGCTCCCGCCACTGTCCCGCACCGATCACACAGCCGTACAGGAGCTCAATGCGGTAATCCGCGTGCTCCGTATACAGATAGAGATGGGGATTCTTCTCGTAGTAGCGCTGTGACTTATAGCCCTGCAGGCTGCCGAACATGCGCCCCGAGCGCATATTGTGTCCGTAAATCACAGTCAGGCGCCCGCTGAAATCCGCCGCGCAGTTGTAGTCGATGAACAGGGAACCGTTCGCGTTCTGGGTGCCGTCCGGCAAATGGTTCAGGTAATAGCTGTAATCCGTCGCCTTCATCACGGGATAATCAATGACCGTGTTCGGCCCGTAGAGCCAGGCTACGGCGTCGCGGCTGATCACATGCAGGCGCCCGAAGTCCGGCGCGGAAGCGGGATCGCCCGCGCTTTCCGTCTCGGCGGGTGCGCTGCCCGGTGCCGCTGTGATGATATCAAATATGCTTTGCGGTTGTTTATCATGATGGGCGCCCCAAGTTCCCCGCACCTGAAAGCGCAGGTATTCATAGGCCTCGTTGCCCTCCTGATAAACCGCGTCCGCCTTCGACAACAGTTTGAGCGCGCAGACAATCAGGACTGCGCCGAGCAGCAGCAGGAAGAGGGCGGTCGCTCTGTTTTTTCGCATATCAGTCGTCCCCCCTGCGTCTCCGAGATGCCACCAGATAGATAATCGCACCAAAGCAGAGCAGTCCGCCCGCGACCAGCATAACGATGGCCAGCGTAGGGTCAAAACTGTCCGCCGTCTTGGGCCCGTCGCCTTTATGGAACGTATTGATAAAGGACAGATCACTGACCTGCTTGTTCGCGCTGTTTGTCACGATGCGCGTCAGCACCAGTTGTCCGTCCACGTCCCTTACCGTGTCCGTAATCAGATAGACCGCCGTATCATAGGTATAGCCGCCCGCATCGCCGTCCAACTCCACAACCGTATAGTAATAGGTTCCCGCATCGGTATAGCTCCAGGTTCCGAACGTGGCGTTGCCCATGCCCGTAATCTGTATCGTCTTCTCCCCGTCCGCGCCGCCCGGCGGCATCGGATGCGCGGCATCCCGCGCAGAGAGCCGAAATGTGAAGACGGCGGGCGTTGTGGGACTGCCAATCACGGTCTTGTGGACCTTCGTGTCGGGCATCAAGCTCGGGTCGCTGGGCAGGGGCGTATAACTGTTTTCAAACATAATCTGCTCCGCCTTCGTGCCGTCCGCGTTGTATGCCAGAATCTGCACTTCGCGGCTTTCGTCCACGTGCAGCTCAATGTCATAGATCCGCCTGTCATAGCTGTAGCCCGACTTTTCCGTCTCTGTAATCTGGGTTAGTGTATATCGGTACAGGCCCGGTTCGCCGATGGCAAAGGGTCCGATCTGCACGCTGCCCGTGCCGGTTATAGTAAACGTATATCCCGCCGCCGTGCTCCCTGCGGGCATCGGGCTATCCGCCTGCCGCGCGGTCAATCTGTATGTAAAGGCGGCCGCGGCCGCGGTCGAAGTGGTGCTGAAAACCTGTTCCACCTTAAACGCGGCGGGTTCGTTTGCGGCGCGCGCGCCCAAGGGCGTCAGCGCAAGCAACAGCAACAGTGTCGCGCAGAGCAGCCGTTTCAATTTTTTGTTCATGTAACCCACCATCGTCTTTTCTGTTCTCCTCTATGGTGTTTGATCGATTTCACAAGCGCTCGCAGCGCGAGTATCAATATCGGCCCCGGCAGCAGCAGAAAGAGCATGGAAATCTTGATTGCGTCGTGCCGATCGCCCGTTTCAGCCGCCTTGCTTCCGTCATTTGTCCCCGTAGCCGCAAAGGGATTTTCGTATACTTCGTCGGTGATTCTCCCGATCAGGAGGTCCCGCCCGTTCGTGGAAGCGGACGAACAGGTGCTGAGCAGTATGATATTGTCCTCTATGCGCACGCCTATGTCCCGCGCATGTATGGCCGTTGCCAGCAGATTGTCCAAATAGGCAATCTGCTTATCTTTCGTCGGCGTCAGCGTGAACACCTTGCCGTCATAGGCGTGCGTATGGACAAACGCGAAAAATTCAATCCCGTGATCCTTCCCATCATAGTACAGGTTGCCGTAGCGATGGGAATCAAACATAGCTTTGTCGGCGAAGCCCGCGACCTCGCCAAACATCGTCTTCTTTTCCATATGATGGCCATACAGAATGTTGCTGAAATCCGTAAAATGCGGACTGCTTCTGCAATCCAAAAAGATGGCTCCCGAGAGGGAATACAGGCCTTCCGCGTTGGTGTTGACATATTTCTGGTTGTCCGGCCCCTGCGTCACGGGATAATCGATATTCGTCCCGTACACGGTGAGCCACGCGAACACCTCCGCGTTGATGGCCTGCAATTCCCGAAAGGAGAGCCCCTCGTCTCCTGTCGAGGGCTTGTAGATCGCGTACTGCGACTTGCCCGCTGCCCGGTACACTTGATGCGAATCCCACAGGGCATATCCGGCAAAGGCCAGCAGCAAGAGGATGCTCGTCAGCATCGCTATATTGAGGATGCCGTGTATGCCCCTGATTACTTTTCTGCCCAATGCCTCTGCCTTCATGCCCTATGATTTCACTTCCTTATGCGTTGTTGTTGCGCCTTGCGCGCTTGTGGACCTTGAGCACCACAAACCCGATGAGCGCGAGCACGGCCGTGCCGGCCAGGATGAGGTAGGGCAGGTCGTCCACGTTGACACCCGTCAGGGTGATGCTCTGGCGCGCGTTCGTGAAATCGGCGCGGTTGGGCGCAGAGGACGTGCTCTCCTCAATGTAGTGCGGACCCGCGTCGCTGCCGTTGGGGAAGCCGAGCGGATCACCGTAATCGGCGGCGGTCTGGCTGCCCCCGGTCGGGCCGAAAGTGTGGATATAGCTGGGCTTGTAGTTCGCGGTACCCGCCTCGGTTACGGTGACGGTCGCGCCGACTTCGAGATCGATGAAGGACAGCCACTGGTCGTGCTTCAGGTTTACGGTCACAGTCCCGCCCGACGGGAATTTGATGTAGTTATTGGTTCCATCGGAAGCGATATTGCCCGCGGCGGTATTCTCCGAGAGGTCGGTTACAAGGTTGTTACCCTCATAGACATAGGCCTTGTAGACAGGCGTGCCGGCATTGCCGCTAACGGTTGCGGCACGCGTCACTTCCACGCTGAACGCGAAGTAGAGATCCTGCGTGTTGGCCATATCGCCCGTGACTTTCTTGCTCAGTGCGAGCACGGTGTCGCCCGGGTTCGTGCCGCCGTTGTTCTTCACATAGGTGTTGGTGAAGATCATATGGGAATAATCGCCGCTGGTCGTGGGGTCTTGGGGCCGCGGGTCCACTTTTTCGCCCTCGTTGCCGCCGTCCTCGGTATCCTCCACGATGATGAGCGCGCCAACGCCCCATACATACAGTTCGCCTGTCGTTTCGTCCGCACGCACGTATACATAGAGATCATACTCCGCGGGGGAGGGAACCCACTGCTCAGCAAAGGTGTTCGAGAAGGTATTCGTCTCGCGCACATGGTACACATAAACACCGGCATGCGCCCAGGTGTTCGCGGGGTTAATCGCGGAAGCGAAGATGCCTGCGGACTCCTTGATATAGAGGTCTGCGCCCGTTTCCGTGGTATTGTCCAGAGTACCCTTATTCGTGTTGCTGTAGCTGACAGAAACGGTTCCCAGATTGGGCATGGCATTGAAATCCGAGCCGGAAGTGGCGCCGTCAACGCTGACCCGGGTGATTTCAAAGTTGAATTGAATGTTCGGGAGCTCGGTCCCTCTTGCCACGCGCAGGATTTTGGTGACCACGGCCTCCTCGGGGTTGGTCAGGGTTCCGCCGGGCGTCCAGCTCATTTCGCTCTCGTCCGCAAGCGCGGGCAGCGCGAGACTGCATACCAGCATCAGACTGAGTGCGAGCACCGCAAAGAGTTTCAGTGTTGCTTTTCTTTTCGTCATTTCGATTTTTCTCCTTGTTTGTTTTGTTTCTCTATATTCACATGGGGGAGCGCTCGGGCAGCCGCTCGCCCTCCCGATGTCAATACCATTAAAGGTTACGGCGGCGTATCACCGCCATCACTTTGCCGAGGGTATCCTCCATGCGCACGCAGCCGTAGATGCGGCTGTCCTCGGCGTTTGTCCTGCTGTCGCCCAGCACAAAGACCTGCCCCTCGGGTACGGTCAGCGGGAACTCCACACCCTCGGCGTAGCGAACCGTCGTCTGATAAATCTCCGGCTCCTGCTGCAGCGCACCGTTGATGAGGAGCCCGTCCTCCGTGATATCCACGACGTCGCCCGCCGTGGCGACCACGCGCCGCACCTGCAATTGGCCGGGCCTGCGCAGTACAATCACGTCCCGCGGCAGGTATCCGTCCGCGTGGTGACGGTGGAAAACCACCAGATCCCCGTCGTGGAAGGCCGGGGCCATCGCGGGCTCCGAATAGCGTATCAGCCCGAACAGAAGGGTGAAGAGCAGTACGAACGACAGCGCGATGCATACGATCTTCAGGAGCAGAAAGAGCAGATCCTTCCATATGGGCGCAGGAGGCGGAACCTTTGTCGAAGCCGCGTTGGCCGCCAGGGCTTCCCGTATGGCCGCATAGCCCTTTATCTCCTGCATGCTTTTCTCCTGTAACGCTCCATCGCGACCATACCCGCCAGGAGGCCCAGCCCCGAGAGCAGCAGCAGTGCCATAACAAACCACGAGTCTCCTGCGATGCCAGTGAGCACGACTTCCATACGGTCGTTCACAAAGTCAATATGCCGCTCGTCGGTGCCCAGTATCCGAAATCCCGTATCGTCCGTGCCGCTTGCACCCGCGCTGTCCGTAAAGGCTGCTGTATAGTAGTTGTAATCCACGGTTTCCGCAATTCGGATCTCGCAGTTGGAAGGCAGATCCTTTATCGTGATCGTCTGCCCGTGCGAGAGGTAGAAAGTATCCTCTCCACTAACAAGGTACAATGTGCCGTCCGCAGGTTTTGTGGCACCGAAGCCGGGGAGCACGCCGCCTTCATATTGGAAGCTTGTGCCCGTTCCCAGCAGGTTTCCATCCTTATCCTTGATGGCGACCGTAAATTCAAAGGCCTTGGTCTTGTCGCCATAGGCGCCCGTCACGGTCTCGGAAACGATCAGATTCGAGGTCAACGGGGTCGGGTTGTGGTAGTTGATGTTGTCATTATCCAGGAAACTGCCGTTAAACGGCCTTGTTCCTCGATTCGTGAAATATGTCGCGTTGCTTGGAGGCATATACGTAAGAGAAGATGTGTTTCCATTGACCGTCGCGCCCGCAATCCCAATGTTGTCATACTTGGTCGCAGGGTCGGCATAATCGTAATCCTCCGTAAAGATCCCGCCACCGTCTCCGTTTGGCGCTTCGTTGCCGGTGATGGAACCACCGGTCATGGTGAAAGCGCCTCGGATGCTACCACTGTTGGTACAGGCCACATACAGGCCCCCGCCATCACCTGTGGCGCTGTTGTTCTGAATTACGCCCGCGCTCATGGTTCCGTGAGCTGTTTTCGACAGATCCGCCGCCTTATCCAGATGGATCTCTTTGCCCAAATTCGCGAACAGGCCGCCGCCATAGTCGGCGTTGTTGCCGTCTGCCGCGTTCTGCCCACCGATTGTGCCGCCCGTAATCTTAAAGTCTTTCCCGGCGAACACGCCGCCGCCATACGTCGTGCCATTGCAGACACTACTGTTTTTCACAATCGTGCCGCCGCGCAGCTCGAAAGAGGTCAATGCGTATATGCCGCCGCCGTAGTGCGTTGTATTGTTGGCAGACTTCAAATAGTTGCCGGTGATCAGAGCGTTCTCTTCTACAATCAAAGAGTTCTTGGCGTACACGCCGCCGCCCTTTGCTTTGCCTGTGGATGCGTAGGGGGCAGCGGCGGCGGATTGCGGATCCGTGCCGATTCCCGTGGCAATGTTGTTTTTAACCACCGCGCTTCCGCTCAGTACTATCTCTTCCCCGTGTATACCGCCGCCGACAGCCGCCACATTTTTTTCGATAGTGCCGCCGGAGACCGTGATGATCCTGCCGTATACGCCGCCGCCCCAATTCGCCGGAGCAGTTTCCGCCTTGTTTTCTGCAATGATTCCGGCTGACATCTTAAAGCAGTTATTGCTGCTGTCGTTTGCGAACACGCCCGCGCCGTTGCCGCCGGTCGTGTAAGCAGCTTTGACCAGAAAATTCTTCGTGATTTCGCCGCCCTGCATTGTGAACGGGCCGTTTGCATATACGCCACCACCCGCAAGTGCAGAGTTTTGGGTGATATTGGCGCTTCCCGTCACGGTTAGCGGCGCATAGCTGAAGATGCCACCGCCGTGATATTTTGCATAGTTATCGGAAATTGTTCCGCCGTTGATCGTGGCTTCCGTTGAAGTGGAATATACATATACGCCACCGCCTCTCATGGAAGCGCCATTGGCTATTGTGTTGTGAGAAATCGTTCCGCCGTTCATCGTGAAGGTGCCTCTCGCATGCACACCGCCGCCGTTGCCTCTGCCATCGATGTCATCTGTGCCGCTGCCGTTGCCTGCCACGCTGTTTCCGGTGATTACGATGCCCTCTTCCAAAGTCAGTACGCCTTCGGCATACACGCCGCCACCGCGCGATGTGGCAGTGCAATTGCTGATTGTTCCGCCGTTCAGTGTCAACGCACCCTTGGCATACACACCGCCGCCGTCATCCGCCTTATTATGTGCGATGAGGCCGGTGCCGTTCATTTCGAAGGTGCCGCCATTGGCTATATACACGCCGCCGCCGTTCCCATCATATCCGACAGCGGTAGTCGCTGCGTTGTTGCTGATTGTACCACCATACATATGCATCGCGCCGCTTTGCAGGTATACGGCGCCGCCGTTTCCGACGCCGACAGTGCTGGCGGCGTTGCCGCTGATTGTGCCTTTATGCAGATTGAATGTACCGCCATCAATATATACAGCGCCACCGCGCCCCGCACCGCTGTTTTGATTGGTCGTATTGGCGCTGTTGCCGCTGATTGTGCCGCCATACATGTTGAACGTGGTGCCTGTGGGTACATAAACAGCGCCTCCGCCGTTGACAGGGCCAACGCCTGTGGACGCATTGTTTTTGATTGTGCCGCCGTGCATATTCAAAACGCCGGAAGTGGTAAGATCTTTGTACAGGTATACGGCGGCCCCGAGTGCCTGGTCATTTGCGCAGTTTTGAATAACTGCGCCGTCCTTTATGTTCAATATATTTCGCACGAATATGCCGCCGCCGTTGTTTGTCACGTCGAGGACAATGTTCTCCAGCGTGAGCTCGCCGATTACATCGAAATGCCTTCTTTTGATCGGCTGATACAGGGTGTAGGGTCCATTGCTGTCCGAGCGGAGCGTAATGCGCAGATTGGCCCAGAACCGCACGGCGTTCTCGTGATCCGTCATAATTACATCGTTGTCGTGCTCCGTCGCCGTGATGGTATAGGGCTGGCCCGCCGCGCCGTTGTCCCGGATATAGTTGACCGCGTTCTGCAATTCATGATAGGTCGCGAGGATATTGTCGGGATCGCTGTCCTTGGTGACGTAATAGCGCAGGGTCTTCCACTGGGCAAACAGGGTGAGGTCGCCGTACAGTGCCACAGGGTCTCCCGGATTGTAAGAAACGCCGTTGCCGTTGGCTTCCGTATTCCAGCCCTTGAAAACCGGCCTGACGGTTGTGCCCGTAAACTTTGCCGTGGCCTGCGTCACGGCGTTGAGCGTGGTGGGGCCAACGACCATGGCGCTCTGGATATAATCCGCTTCGCCTTTGCCGTTGTTGGCCTTATAGGTGATCTTATACGCGCCCTCCACGGTATCGTGCTCATAAACCAGATAGATATCCGTACCGGCCGTCACTTCCTCTTTTGTAAGAGAAGGCAGATTGGCGATGCTCTGCTGCGCGCCGGAGACGCCTTTTTTCCAGTGGACGTAGCTGTATTCCGTGATCCCCGGAATCTGCTGGGAAGTTAGGGAGAACGCGCTGCCGATGGTCACGGTATAGGTGGCGGGATTCGGCGTCGGTCCGATGGGATTGCCGAGGGTATCCATATAATATACGTTGACATTGCGGTCAATCGCGTTTGCGTTCACCCACACAGCGGGAATATCCGCCGCATACATGGCCAGATAATGGATGCCGCCGTCGAGCGAGTTCGCCGAGACGTTTACGCCCCAGACATTCCCACCGCTGGCCGCGGTGCGTCCGTAAAATCTTCGTGGAAAGCTGCCGCTGCTGTGCAGAGGATGCCCCGAAGGGATGGTTGTGCTGCCGCCAACCCAGTCCAGCATATCCTTGTGACTGGGCGCGAACAGGATATCCTGTGTTTGCGTCCCCGCCATGACAACAACGCTGCCTCCGGCGGCGATGGGAGAGGTCGCAACGGTATGATTCCCCAAATTCGGCTTCACGGCAATGGACTGTATGGTGGGAAGTACCTTGTCGTCCAGAACCTTCTTCATGCGGCCGCGAATCAAAGATGTATCATAGTTTGTGGTCGTCGAAGCCGTGCCAAATTCTAAATTGGAATACACATAGCCGCGCATAATCAGATATACGCAGGTGATTGCGTTTGGGGCAGTTCCGACCGTCTGCGTCTTCACGACGACCCAGGTGAATCCGTCGATCGATACCGTATCGTTGACCTTCGCGTTCTTCAAATTCGCGAACGTGATGGCCGCCGCCGGTGCGAAGCCGGACTGGAGAACGGCGTTTATGCCCGTTGCATCCTGCCCTTCGCCAAGCCCGATCATTTCCGTATACGCGATATCGGGATCGCCGCGCAAGGGGTCCACGGCGAATTTATTCTGTTTCGTGATCTCAGAGGGCAGTTCAAGGTCATCCTCCGCCGCAAGGCTGAGCACGTAGGTATCGGGTGTGAGATTTTCAAATATGTATGCGCCGTATTTATCGCTTGCCGTACTATCCAACGGTGTTTCCAAATCATCCGCCGCATAGAGCTGTACCGTATAATCCGCCAGAGGCTGATCGCTCGTATCCGCCCACAGGAAGCCGCTGATGCTGCCGGTCTCGGCGGTCGGTTCCGGCGTATCCGCAGGCGTGTCCGTCTCTGTTGTGGGCGCGGGACTGAAATCCGTCTCCGGGTCAAAGCCCTCCTCGGTCGCCATTCCGTCGCCGCCCTCCATCGCATCGCTGTCCGTCGCAATTGTGCCTGTGAGCAGCTTATCCGCCAGAATCGTGACCAACAATATACCCGCTAAAAGCAGGGCCGATACGATAACTGCCGCACGCCTTCTTTTTTTCTTTTGCATATGACTGCTCCTTTCGTGTTTGACGCATCTGTCTGTTATGTTAAAGCAAGCAGGGGCTGGCAGGTCAATACAGTTCATTGATTTTTGTCATTTTTTTTGCAAAACGCGGGAAAATGGCGAATTATGCCCGGATTATCACTATTTGCAAGAAAAAAATGAGATGTTTCCGTTAGAAATATGTATAATTTTTGCAAGTAACATGAGAATTTCGCCGCAGAAGCTTAGACGGTCTAAGGTTAGGAGTATTGTGACTATCTTTTTTTCGCGAAATATAGTATAATGTATCCATCCGGGGGAGAGGACGGGGGAGAGCATGAAAGACACACTATCCATCAAAGAATTTTCACAATTGTCGGGGATTGCGCCGACGACCCTGCGATACTGGGATGAAATAGACCTGTTTAAGCCCGCCATGCGGCACGAAGAAAACAATTATCGCTATTACACGCCCGAACAAATGATTGCGGTGAATTTCATCAGCGTCTTGAGTAGTTTGGGCGTGCCATTAAAGAATATCGCCGCGCTGCAGGACATTCGCACGCCGGAGAATGTCATGGATTTGATAGACAGGCAGGAAACCGTGTTGAACGCGGAAATGCAGCGCTTGCGTGAATGCTACACCGCTATACACACAAGGCGCGAGCTGATTAAGACGGGGCAGGAAATAGACAGCGAGCAATTGTATTTGCGAAACATGGAGGGATGGCGCCTGGTTCTGGGATCGCCCACCCGCTTTACGGACAGGTTCTCCTTCTACGAAGACTTTTTCCGTTTTTGCGAAAGCGCGGAATCCCTGCGTATCAACCTGAACTATCCTGTGGGTGCCTTGCATTTGAACGTGAACGCATTCTTCGAGCGGCCCGGCGCGCCCGACCACTTCTTTTCATTGGATCCCTTCGGCAACTATAAGACGGAACCGGGACAATACCTGATGGGCTATAACCGCGGCTATTATGGGCAGTTTGGCGACCTGCCGGAGCGCATGAAGGCCTATGCGGAGGAGCAAAAACTGCGCTTCAAGGGCCCGCTGATCGCCGTGTATCTGCACGATGAGGTCTGCATCAGCGAAAAATCGGAATATTTGGTGCAGGTCGGCATCCGCGTGGATAGCGAATATTAATGTATCATTCGATATCCGATGCCGCGCACATTCTCTATATAGCTGTCCACGTCGATGTGGACGGAAAGTTTTTCGCGCAGGCGCTTGACGGTGCTGAACATCTTGCCCGCATCCGCTTTCATGTATGGCGCGCGGTGTAAGCTTTCGTAAAGTTGTGCGTAGGGCAAAATGCGCCCGCGGTTTAACAGGAGCTGATACAGTATACTAAATTCCATGTGGGTCAATTTGAGTTCCGTGCCGTGAACAAAGGCCTTGCAATGCTCGCCCTGCGCCAAGAGTATGCCGCGGCAGGAAAGGGCTTTCGGTGCCTTCCTGCGTCTCACGCTGCGCTCGCCATAGCGGTGCAGAAGCGCGAGCGCGAAGAGCACATTGTCTTCCATGCAGGTTCGCCACTGCGAATAGGCGTCCGCGCCGCTGCGGATCGCCTCAATCTCCCGCTGCACCGTATAATAATCGGTGAATACTAAGATGGGCGCCGTGGTCGCGTCCCGCAGCAGTTGCAGATTCGGCAGGCATGCAAGGTTGTCCTCATTGACGGCAACCAGAATGAACTCCTGTTCCGCAAGCATTTCGATAGCTTCCGACACAGAATACACATACACAGGATCCATCCCGTGCAAGCGCCACGCAGCGGAAAATCCGGCGCGCAGGTTCGCGTCTATGGCCAACAATGGGATCATAATCCTGTCCTTTATTCTGTATTCCGGTGTCAGCATAAAGCTTCAAGCTGCTGCAATGTCAAGAAAAATTTTTCAATAAAACTAAAAATATTAGGCAGTGTCGACATGAGATCATGCAATAACCTTTAGCCACAGGAAAAGGCAGCGGACGATCACGGCGCCGACAAATGCAACTGTAGTTTTGGCATAACGCGTGGCAATGCCGCGCCA
>WREI01000007.1 GCA_009779405.1 Clostridiales bacterium | reverse complement strand
TCATTGTAATCCTTTCATGTTTCGTGTATTATCGTTCTCGGCGGGGTTATAAGGGGCAGCCAAAGCCCCTATCGGCGTCGCCCCGCGTCGCCGCCATGGGCGCGAACCATCTCCGATGGGTCATCGCCCGTTGCTCGCCTAATCCTATGGACAGGGTTATCCTAATCCCGTGGACAGAACCCATCCCGACCCACGGGCAAGTGTCCTCCGCATAGCAAAACGCCACTTTCCTTTCAAAGCAGCGCGTGGGTTTTCTGTCGTGCATTCTTTTGTCTGCACAGAAAAAGTCGCCCTCCTTTCAATCAAGAGCGACCATGAATTTCTTCTGCGCTATGTATACGAATCAAAATTTATTTGATCCGCAGTATATATAAATCTTCAACTATAAATAATTTCCTCGCGTATCATTTCCATAACCCGGTTGCGGATGTTCTCCATTTTGCCAATCCACAGCATTTGGTACTCGGTTTTCAATTGCTCGGTAACGCCTTCCTGCTTCGCCATCTGCTTGCTGACAAGTTCCATGAAGTTATAGGCGGCAACGTCAATCTCATGCAGGTGCTTATTCAGTTCGCCGGACGTTAGCAGATTCGCATAGAATACCCGACGATGATTTTTGAGATAATTCTTTCGCATCCGACCATAGATGCCTATCTCAAAATGTTCCTCTTCGGGCAACGCCAAATCCGGCAAATAGTAATCGCCCACCAAGGTGTAGGAAATCCCTGCGTTCTCGTCTGTGATATGTTTGGCTAATTCGTTCATGGTGATAATCCCCTTTCGATTTTCTATCGCTATCTTGCCGTAAACAGAACAGAAATGCAAATGTGCGAATCCCCGCCGAAAGGATTACTGGCCGAGAAGAAATATCCCCCTCATAAATAGGAGAAATTCAGGGGGAAAATCGGAACCTTTTTCGGAAAAAAGTATAAACTACCCCCATTGTTCAAAAATTCTCGCTTTGCCGCACCCTCGACCGGGCTCCTGGGAACCTACCCTGCTCGGTGGTTTCCCGTTGTCTGTCCCTTGACAGGCTCGCCGCCCTCGCGGTTCGTCGCCTGCTTCACCGGAACAGTAGCCCTGTCGCGCGGTCATTCAGTTTTCAGTTCTGTGGGGCATCCCTCGCTTTCATTCCTACCTCTTTCACGGGTATATAAAAAGCCGCTATACATAATTCCAAAACGAGCATTCGTATATTCGCTCGCCTTGTTCGCTATGTATAGCGGCTTAAAGCCTAAAAATCTCTTCCGCGACAGAAGTATTCAGTTTTATGCCAAAGGGCAGAATCGCCCTCAAGCTTGTGCATTATACCGAACGGATGTTCGCTTTGTCAATTAGAAATCAGGAAAACGGTTTCGTATATTTTCGTTGTTTCTCTGCTTTCACGTCGATATAATATACATAAAGCACATACTGTGTTTGCAAAATTAGGAGGAAAAGAGTATGAAAAAGTTGCTGCCATTGCTGCTGGCCCTGGCGCTGGTGTTTGGCCTTGTGATTCTGCCCGCGGCCGCGGAAACGGAGGAGATGGTTGTCGCCTATTTGCAGGTGCCTGCGGATTGGGACGCCCCCTGTGTTTGGGCTTGGGACGACGGCGGGCGGAACGCGTTTGACGCCTGGCCCGGCGGCGAAAGTGAAGCGGATCCAAACAACGAGGGCTGGTATTATGTGTATCTGCCCGCCTGGGCGACGAACTGTATCGTCAACGCCAACGGCGGCACGATGCAGACCGCCGATTTCAAGGTTGAGGGCAAGGCCGTCTGGATTACGGTGGAATCCGCAGAGAGCTGGGATATTTCCTATGATCCGTTGACGATGGGCGAGGCCCCTGCCTATGTCGAGAAGTTTGCCATCCATGCGCGGGTGCCGCAGGCATGGGAAGCGGTTGGGCTTTGGGCTTGGCTCGACCCCGCAGGCACAAACGCCTTTGCCGACTGGCCGGGACAGGCGATGAAGGGCGGCGACGGCGGCTGGTTCACAGCGAAGGCACCCACTTGGGTGAACGCGCTGATTGTCAACGATGGCGGCAACGGCAGTCAGACCGCCGATATCAAGGGCATAGAAGCTGTGGAATTGTGGATCGTCGTAGCGGACGATTTGAGCTATGAATTGGCCTATGAGAATCCCGATTTGGCGGGAGACAACATCACCATCCGCGCAAAGGTACCCGAAGATTGGGCGGAGCCCTGCCTGTGGGCCTGGCTGGACCCCGACGGCACGAACGCCTATGCCGCCTGGCCGGGCGAGCCGTTCAGTTTGGGCGACGACGGCGGGTACACAATTTCCGCCCCGGGCTGGATCAATTCCGTCATTATCAACGCCAACGGCGGCAGCGTGCAGACCGGCGATACCAAGGGCTTGGAGACCGGTGTAGATTTGTGGGTTGTCGTGGAGAGCGCCGAGAAGTATACTGTTGCCTATGATGAGGAAACCGCGCTTGCGCCGATTCCCGAAGCCACACCCGAACCCGAACCGGAGCCCGAGACCACGCCGGAGCCCGAGCCGGAACCGGAGCTCGAGCTGCCAAAGGATAATCTTACAATTTGGTTTATTATCGGCGGCGGAGCGCTGCTGGTGATAGCGGCCGTTGTAATCGTCCTAATCGCAAAGAAAAAGAAGAAGCAGTAACATGAAGCGTATCTTTGCCCTAACCCTCTCCGCGCTGCTGCTCTGCACGCCCTTCTCCGCCTGCGTCAAGCCTGCGGAGGAGGGCGGCTCGGCGGCGCAAAGCGTGACGCTGACCATTTGGCACGACAAGGAGGACGCCGTGGCGGCCGCCTTGCAAAGCGAACTGGATAAATTGCAGCCGGAGATTCGCGTTGTCTTGGAGAAGAAAAACGGGCTGACCGAGGCGCTGAAGATGGTTGGCAACGACCCCAAGGCGGCGCCCGATCTGTATTTCTTCGCGCACGACAAGCTGGGCGTCTATGCGGAGATGGGTATACTCACCCCCATCACCGAGTTTGTGGACGCGGACACGCTGGCGCAATTTTTGCCCATGACCCTCTCCGCTGCCACCTATAAGGGCGAGCTGTATCAGCTGCCCATCTACTTCGAGACGCTGCTGTTCATGTATAACCGCGCCAATATGCGCGAGGATCAGGTTCCCGCCACCACCGAGCAGCTCTATGCCTATATGGAGGAAGTGACGGGCGGCGGGCATTACGGCTTTTTGGAACAGCACAGCAACGCCTATTACAGCGCGGGCTGGATTCACGGTTTCGGTGGCGAACTGATCAACGCGGACGGCGTGCCGCAGCTGAACACGGAGCAGACCATACGGGCGCTGGAATACCATTTGCGCTTTGCGCGGCTGATGACGGGTGAATCGGAATATGCCACCGTCAACACGCTCTTCAAGGAGGGCCGGGCGGCGGCCACCATCGGCGGGCCTTGGCTGATCCCCACCGTGCGCGAAGCGGGCATCGATTTGGGGCTTGCGCCCATGCCCATCGTGGATGAAACGGGCCTGCCGCTTGCGCCCTATTCCGGCGTGCAGGGCCTGCATGTGCTGAAAGTCGCAGCGGAGAACCCCGCAAAACACGAAGCAATCAAGGCCGTCCTGCACCAACTCTGCAACACCGATATTGGCGTGGCAATGGCAGCTGCCAGCGGTTGCGCGCCCGCCTTTGCGGCTTGTTATGAATTAGACGAAGTGAAGAATGATGAGATGGTTATGATGATGCACGCGCTGGCGCAAAGCGCGGTACCCATGCCCAATATCCCCGAGATGGATGTGATGTGGAATGTCGTGGGCAATATGCTGGTGGATATCAATATGCGCAAGGTGAATGTGCGGGAAGCGGCGGACAAGGCGCAAAAGCAGGCGGAAAATCTGATAGCCGCAATGAAATGAGGGTGTTGTGAAGGGAAAGAGACGAACATTGTCTGCCTGGTTCAGCCAAGCGCCCGTGCTGCTTATCATAGCGCTGATTGTCGTCTTCCCCATCGGGTACACGGCCTATATTTCGCTCACCAATATGAACGTCTACCACTGGTTTGACTTTCAGATCATCGGGCTCGGCAATTATCTGAAAGCGCTGGCGGTCTTCGATTCGGGATTCTTGGGCGCCTTGCTTATAACCCTGCTCTGGACGGCTGTCAATATGGTCTTGCAGCTCGTCATCGCCTTTATCATGGCCAGCCTGCTGAATATTCAAAAACTGAAGGCGCGGCGGGTGTATAAGACCGTATTGATGTTCCCGTGGGCGATGCCTGGCTATGTCTCCATCCTGCTTTGGAAAAACGGGATCTTCAATTCTTCGTTCGGGCTGCTGAACCAATGGCTCGAAAAACTGCATCTCGCGCCTATGCGCTGGCTTGCGGGCGACGTTTCCGCCTTTATCGCCTGTCTCGTCGTGAACCTGTGGCTGGCCCTGCCCTTTATGATTATGATTATGGACGGTGCGCTGCAGAGCGTGGATAAGAGTTACTACGAAAACGCCATTTTGGACGGTGCGGGCTGGTTCACGCGCTCGGTTCGGCTGACGATTCCCGCCATACGCCCCATCATCGCGCCTGCGGTGGTAATCACCCTGTTCACGACCTTCAAGCAGTTCGACGTCATCTATCTCTTGACCCAGCAGGTGGGCGCAAAGACGGGCGCGAATATCCATACTGTGCTCACCTATGCGTATGAGAACGCGTTTGTCACCAACAACTACGGCTATTCGTCCGCCATCTCCATGATTATTTTCTTCTTCCTGATTGCCTTTGTCACGCTGTCGAATCTCAAGCGAAAGGAGAAAAAAGCATGAGAAAGATCTGGGAACGCATTGGTCTGATTTTTCTGAATCTCTTTTTTATCGCCGCCTGCTTTATCGCGCTGGTACCCATACTCTATGCGTTTTCGGTCTCGCTCAACGCGGAGGGGAGCATATTGGGCTCCGATTTCAGCTTTATTCCCCGGCAGCTGACTTTGGAGAACTATCGCGCCGTTATCATGGATCAACCCGTGCTGCTGTGGTTGGGGAACACGCTCATTCTCGCCGTGGTCTCGGTTTTCATCTCCCTGCTCATCTCCGTGCCTGCGGCGTACAGCCTTTCGCGCTTCCGCTTTAAGGGACGCAAGCAGGTGCTGCGCTTTCTGGTGCTATTGCATTCCTTCCCCGCCATACTCTCCATGTTCGCGCTATACAAACTGCTCTCCCCGCTCGGGCTGATTAACAGCAAGCTGGGGTTAATACTCATTTACATCGGAACCATGGCCATCTTCGGCGTGCTGAATCTGAAGGGTTATTTCGACTCCGTACCCGTTGAAATAGAGGAAGCCGCCGCAATCGATGGCGCCGGCGCCCTCCAAACCGTCCTGCGCATACTGCTGCCACTGGCCAAGCCCGCGCTGATCGTGACAGCGCTGATGGTGCTGATCTTTGTCTGGAATGAATATATCTATGCCATCACCTTTTTGACCGGCGCGCAGAACTATACGCTGGCGGCGGGTCTCTATTCCCTGCAAGCCACCGAAATGCGCGGCAGCTGGCCCCTGTTTGCCGCCGCCGCCATTCTGGTTTCACTGCCGATATTGATTATCTTCTTTTTAACGCAAAAGCATATGCGTTCGGGCCTGACTGCGGGAGGAGTGAAGGGATGAACAGAGCCGCAATCCTGCATATACCCATGTCCGAATACGCGCACGCCCTGTCCGAAACCCGCGTGGTTTTCCGCCTGCGCGTGGCAAGGGACGATATTCTGCGCTGCAGCTTCCACTATGCCGACCGCGCCTGCCGCGTAAACCCCGTCATCTTCACGGAGGAGTCCATGCGCGTCGTGTTCAGCGACAGCCTGTACGATTACTGGGAAGCGGAGTTTGATACCCTGTACAAGCGCATCTGCTATTATTTCAAGCTTTACGATGGCGTGGAAACCAGGCTGTATTACGCCGATTTCTTCCACGACAGCGAAGGCACGGAGCGCTCGGAGTATTACCAGCTGCCCTTTGTCCACCGCGCGGACATCGCCGCCGCGCCCGTTTGGGCAACGGATGCCATCACCTACAATATCTTTCCCGACAGCTTCGCGACCGCACGGCGGCATATCAGCCTGCGCCCCACCCGGCGCGAATGGCAGGGGGAACTCACGCGCGGCAAATTGGGCGGAACCTTGCGCGGCATTGTGGAGAATGTTGATTATTTAGTTGAGTTGGGCGTAAACTGCGTCTATATCAACCCGATCTTTGCGGCGGGGGAATATCACAAATACGACCTGCTGGATTATTATCATGTGGATCCCTGCTTCGGCACGGATGACGATTGCCGCGAGATGGTGCGGATAATGCACGAAAACGGCATCCGCGTGATTCTCGACGGCGTATTCAACCACTGCGGCTGGCGTTTCTTCGCGTTTGATGATGTCGTAAAAAACGGCGGGAATTCGCGCTATGCGGACTGGTTTTATCGATTGGAATATCCCGTGGTGCGCCCCGAAAATGGCGGGGATATTCCGGGTTACGAATGTTTTGCCTATGAGCGGCTGATGCCCAAGCTGAACACGGCAAACCCCGAAGTGATCGCCTATTTCACCGATGTTTGCCAATATTGGTTGCGCGAATTCAAAATCGACGGTTGGCGACTGGATGTGGCGAGTGAAGTAGACGACGCCTTCTGGCGGGCCTTTTGCCGCACGGCAAGGGAGGAGAACGCGGACGCACTGATCATCGGTGAGGTTTGGGAGAGCGCAAACCACTGGTTGGACGGTTCTATGTTCCACTCCTCCATGAACTATGATTTTCGCAAGCATTGCCGCGATTTTTTCGCGCGGGAGCGTCTTGACGCGCAGACGTTCAATGACCGCGTAGTCCATATGCTGACGCGCTACCGCAAAAATCTGACCTATGCGCAGTTGAACCTGCTGGACAGCCACGATGTAAGCCGCTTCCTGTCGCTCTGCGGGGGAGACAAAGAAAAATTCAAGCTCGCCGTCCTCTTCCAAATGTGCTTTGTGGGCATTCCGAGCGTCTTTTACGGCGACGAACAGGGCATCTCCGGGGTGCTGGAGGATGAATACCGCCACCATATGATTTGGGACGGCGATGCGGAGCTGTTTGATTTTTACCGTAAAGCCATTGCTCTGCGCAAGCAATATCCCGCCCTGCGGCGCGGCCGCTTCCGCACGCTCTGTGTAAACGGCAGGGTTTTCGCATTCGAGCGCGCCTGTGGAGCGGAACGAATTATTGTCGCGTTGAATACATCAAATTGGCCCGGCAAGGAAATTTGGCGCGGCAGAAATTTCATTATAACGAAAACGGAGTAAGCTATGGCGACAATCAGGGAAGTGGCGCAGGAGGCGGGGGTTGCAATCAGCACAGTCTCCAAAGCGATGAACGGCTCCTACACCATTTCGGAGGAGCAGACCAAAAATATCCGCAAAATCGCCGCGCGCATGGGCTATACGCCCAACGCGAGAGCGCAGACTTTCGCCCGCCAGGCGACGCGCTCGGCGGTATTTTTGACCTGCCTTGATCGCAACGCCGCCTTCGAAAACCCGCACATGTTCGAGATCATCAGCGGCGCCCAAAGCGCTCTGCGGCAAAAGGGCTATGCGCTCATCCTGCAGCACTGCGATTATAAAGACATCTGTGCAACGGTGCGCGACATTATGGACAGCAAGCGCGCCGACGGACTCCTAATCCACGCGTCGGTCGTCACGCATGAACTCTCCCTGCTGCTCTCGCGCAGCGAAATCCCGCATATTGTCATCGGCAAGCCCGAAGCGGGGCAGCGGCTCTGCTGGATAGACAACAACAACCGCCTTTCGGGCGAAATCGCTGCCCGCCACCTCTATGAACTGGGGCATAGAAACGTAGCCTTCATAGGCGGCCACGAGAGTGACCGAATCTCCGAAGACAGGCTCATAGGCGTCAAATCCGAATTGCCGCATACCACCATCCTCCGGGGCGACAGCACCATCGAGGAGGGCAAGCGCATAACAGCCGAACTGCTTCGCCTGCCCAAGCGCCCGCAGGCGCTTGTCTGCGCCAACAACCATCTCGCCTACGGCTGCCTTACAGCCCTCCAAGAAGCAAAGCTGCACGTCCTCGCCGACATCAGCCTGATCACCTTCGACGACTATCCCTTCGCCCTCTACATGCGCCCCGCGCTGACAACGGTCAGCATAGACGTATATGAAATGGGCATACAAGCAGGCAAACTCCTGCGCAGCTGCATCAAAAAACCCGAAATGCAAATCCAAAGCTTCACCACCGTCCCCGTGTTGGTGAAAAGAGCGTCCACCGCCGCGCCAAACTAACATAATCCCGCTTACCGCAGCTACAATCAAAAAGAGCAGGCATTCACCTCCGGCCTGTTCTTTTTCTTTTTTATCCTTCCTTGGACTCAAAACTCCAAGCAGAAGCCGCATTGAGGTCGCAAAGAAAAATGCGAGAACAGGAATCCTCTTGCTTCCCACTCCCGCATAACGTATAATTGCTGTGCAATCTTTGAGTTGCTACAAAACTGTATTCTGGCGTTGGTATAGTTTTGCTGCTACTTCCTTAACGGAAGCGAACTATATCGCGCCCTAATGGTATATATGAATCCCTCTCTGCATTCTGCATTATTACCTATTACTTATTCTCGAACCATGTTATAATGGTACATATAAAAAAATCGGGAGGCTCACTATGCAAACCCATATCCTCAGCTATTTGGAAGCCATCCTCGCCATCGACAGCCCCACGGGCTATTGCCGACGGGCGGATGACTACATGTGCGCGGAGCTTGCGCGCCTCGGCTTTGCGCCGCAGCGCCTCGTCAAGGGCGGCGTCTGCGTCAATCTGGAGGGGGCAGGGGAGCGGCTCACCCTCGCCGCGCATATGGATACGCTCGGTTTTATGGTACAGCGGATTTTGGAGAACGGCACTTTGCAGGTGACGCCCGTGGGCGGGCTGCCCGCGTTTTACGCATTAGATACCAACCTGCGCGTCCATACGAGAGAGGGCAAAATGTATACCGGAACCCTGCGCCGCCGCAATGCCTGCATACATCTGATGACGGCGGAGGAGCGCAAGGCGGAAATGACCTATGAGGACAACCTCTGCGTCACCTTGGACGAACATGTGAAAACGGCGCAGGACACCGAAGAACTGGGCATTTCCTGCGGGGATTTTGTGGCGGTGGAGCCCGATTACCGTGTCACAGAGAGCGGATATATAAAGAGCCGCTTCCTCGACGACAAGGCTTCCTGCGCCATTCTATTGAGCCTGTTGCGCGAGATTGCGGAGGGTAAAATCACGCCCACGCGTCCGCTCAGCTTCCTGTTCACGCAATACGAGGAGATAGGCCACGGCGGTGCCTGCGGCTTTCCGGTCGACACGCGCGACTTCCTCGCCATCGACATAGGCTGTGTCGGCCCCAAACAGCACAGCGACGAGCGCAAGGTAACCATCGCCACGAAGGACTCGCGCTATCCCTACCACTATGAATTCACAAACGAGCTGATCGCCGCCGCAAAAAAAGCCGGCATCCCCCACGCCGTCGATATGCTGCTGCCCGCCTACGGCTCCGACGCGGACGTCGCCCTGAACGCGGGTTACGACATCCGCCACGCGCTCATCGGCCCCGGCGTGGTGGAAACGCACGGGTATGAACGGACGCATATGGATGGCCTGGAAGCGACGCTGGCCTTGGTGCGGGAGATCATATAGGTGAAAAAGAACAAATACCTGAACGGGATACTGCCAACCATACTGATCAACTTTTCCATCGGCACAGTGTATTGCTGGACCTTATTCAAGGAAGCGATCTGGACATATACGGGCTTCGGCAAGCCTGTGGTGGAATGGTGCTTTTCGCTGGCCATCTTCTTCCTCGGCATGTCCGCCGCGTTCGGCGGGAAGATCGTCGAAAAGGATGTGAAGAAGTCCACGCTGATCACCTTCGTCATGGTCACGCTGGGCTGGATTGTGACGGGCGTCGGCATCCAGTTCAAGAGCGCGTTTCTCACCGTACTGGGCTTTGGCGTGATTCAGGGAATCGGCGTGGGTTTCGGCTATATCACGCCCGTAAAGACGATGATGCTGTGGTTAGACAAGAGCAAGGGCTTTGCCGCGGGGATCTCCATCGCCGGGTTCGCGCTGGCGGGTTTAATCGCCAACCCCATGATCGTCTTCTTTTTGGATGCGCTCCCCGAGGTATATCATGTATTTTATCTGCTGACCGGCATATACGCAGTCGCCCTCCTCGTCTCTTATTTTCTGATACACCGGCCCGAGATGCAGGAACCGGCGGCAGAAATCCAAGGCTCCTTCAACAAGCGCGAGATTATATTTTCAAAGAAGTTCATCCTGCTCTGGCTCGTATTTTTCATGAATATCGTCTGCGGTCTTGCCCTCATAAGTCAGGAGAAACAGATATACAGGGATATCACCGGCGGCCAAATAGCCGACGCGATGGTGGTGCTCTATTGCACGGTCAGCGTGATTTGCAACACCCTGGGGCGGATCACCATGGCCTCCTTGCAGGACAAATTGAAACGCAATCATCTGCCCTATTATTTCATGGCGCTGATGTCGCTGGGCATTTGCGCCCTCGCCGCTTTCCGCGCGCGAAATTTGCCCGAAACGCTCCTTCTGATGTGGATTGTCAACTTCTTCTTCGGCTGTGGCTTCGGCTGCCTGCCCAATATCCTGCACGAGCACTATGGCATACGCCGCCTTGCCACCGTGCAGGGCCTGATGCTCAGCGCGTGGGCCGTGGCCGGGCTGGCGGGCAACCAGTTTGCGATGCTGATCATCGGCAAATTCAATTTGCATGTCCTGTATGCCTGTCTGGCAGGGATTTACGCGCTGCAGTTTGGGGTCTTGTTGATTTGGGATCGGGTGGTGAGGGGAAGAAATGCGATATAGGATATTGTTCATAGCAATGCTGACTTTGCTTTGCGGATGCAATGGCGGTGGCATATCAAACATGCCGACGGAAGCAAGTGAAACGGCAACGCCGACACAGGCAGCGCTTGCATCTGCACAACCCCTTGATGAAAACACAGAAGAGAATATTGTGTCATTTTCGGACGATGACGCGGAACTTTTCTATGATGAAGGCGTCTTTGACCGCCGCTTTTGGGACTCAGAGGAATACGGCAATGATTTATTTGCAGGAAACGGGGTCTGCATTCCCGACAAAGAAACGGCAGTTGCCATCGCTTCGTTGATTTATTGCGCGCAGGGATACTCGAAAGACGATGGCAAAGCGATAGGTGTGTTTTTTGATACAGAAGAAGAGTTATGGATCGTAATGTTTGGTTATCCCGCCCCATCGACAATAGTCCACATAGTACTCAGAAAAGACAACGCACAGGTCGTGGCGATTGGTGCGCTGATGATGGATTAAGAGCGCATACACCCCGGTGTAAATTTTTAGATGCAGCGAACCGGTAGGGGCGGATAGCATCCGCCCGCCGATTACCAGAACACCCGGGCAGATGCTATCCGTCCCTACAAATAAATCTGCTTCGTCGCTACGTTAACGCAAAACGCCCGGATAAAAACTATTGACTCTTCTTTCGCTTATTGATCATGATTGCAACGCCACCGAATATTGTTGATAAAAGCGTCAATGGAATTAAGTAAATATTATCACGATACCAGCCCCAAAATGATGGGAAAAGACTCATATCTGATATAGTAGCATTATGAACTATTCCATTTATGCTGATATTTTCAATACCCCGCCCTAGAACTATTTCAGCATATAATGTATCTTTACTTTCTAATAGAATCTTTTGATTTCGCAGTGCATAATGAATAGAATTCGGTGAGTATGAAAAATCTAATTCACCATGTGATTTAAATGATATGGAGTTCACATTGCACAATTCAATCCGACCAATAGGTTCATGGAACCAAAACTGGATATCTTCAAGCCCTGAAAAAGACAAGCTAATATCTGTACGTTCTTTTTTATATACATAAATCCATTTATCAATGATAGGGATTTTTTCATCTTCCCATACGATATAAGTCTCTTGATTATTTGGGATTAGAATAGCTATGTTTTCGTTTATGGTTATATTTGTAATTTGAGCTTTAACCATATATTCATCTGAATACTTGCTGAATCTTATAAGATTCGATGTTGGATTGGTTATTTCAGTATCATTATATTCGCTGGTATAAGAAGTCGAATTTATTTCGAACGGTTCAAATTTCTCTCCATGTATGCTAACCTGACTTTTGCCAATCCAAATCATCTGCGCAGGTGACATCCAAGTTAATGGATCTTCGGTTTCTTCTGGATTCTGATAATACTGTCCATTTAAAGAAAATCCTTTAGCATCAAAAATAAACAAGCTCCATGCATCCTCAAAGATAACATATTTGGTTGCAATTTTCGTGTTAATTTGAGTCGCCGTGATTTCGCTTAACTCTGAAATAGCATCTGCTTCATATGCAACATGAGCGCTTTTGGGAGCAATCAAGAAAACAAGCCAAAGAAGTAGCAAAACCAATAAAAATATCTTCAGCATGTTGTAAACCAACGTGCCCCGCAGCCATTCCAGGAAACGGCAATTGTATACCTTGAGAAAGAAATGATATGCTTTTTGAAAGAATTGCCAAATATATTTCATGTTCGCCCCAAAAATTCTTTGATGATACCAAGATTATATCAATATCACTTGTTATTATCAATGCACAGTGATGATATTTTTATCATAACTCCACCCGCCCCGTCGCCACATTCTCACAAAACGCCCTATCATGCTCCACAAACAGCAAAGTCGGGCGATACGCCAAAATTAAATCCTCGATCTGCATACGCGAGAGGACGTCGATATAGTTGAGCGGTTCATCCCAGATATAGAGGTGCGCGCGCGCGGCGAGGCTGCCCGCCAGCAGCACCTTTTTCTTTTGGCCCGCGCTGAATGCGCACATATCGATATCGAACTGTTCGCGGGAGAAGTCCAATTTGCGCAACATCATCAGGAACAGGGTCTCGTCCGCCTGCTGCTCCCGTGCATAGGCGCGTAGGTCGCCCGCCAAAAAGGACGCATCTTGGGGAACATAGGAGATAATTAAACGGCTGCCCCGTAGTACGGCGCCCCTATGGGGGATCGTTTCTCCGCAAATCAGCTTGATCAGACTGCTCTTGCCCGTGCCGTTGCTGCCTGTGAGCGCCAGTCTGTCGCCCACGTCTACTGTGAAGCGCACATCTTGGCAGACCTGTTTTTCGCCGTAATGGATGGATACGTTTTCCAACGATAGCAGGCGGGACGCGTGATAGGGCTCCGTGACGAGTTTGAGGTCGTCCGCCCGGTCTATGTTTTTCAGGAGTTTGGATTTTTCGGCGATCGCGTCCTGGCGGCGGTTTTCGATGTTCTTGGCCCGCTTCATCATTTTGGCGGATTGGTGGCCGATATAGCCCTTGTCCCCGCCGGAACCCGTTTTGCTTCTCTCCACCTGCTCCGACCACCCCGCCGTGCGCGCGGCCGATATTTTCAGGCGGCCTATCTCCCCCGCCAGACGCTCGTTTTCCGCCTGTTCATAGGCATCTTGCCGCCGCTTCTGCTCCCACCACACCGAAAAGTTGCCGTGGACGACCTCGATATTCGCCTTATTGATGGAGAGCGTATGGTCGGTACAGGCGTCGAGGAACGCGCGGTCGTGCGAAACCAGAATAAAACCCGACTTCCCGCGCAGATAGCGCGCGACCAGACTGCGCGTTTCCATATCCAGATGGTCGGTCGGCTCGTCGATCAGCAGAAAGCTGTTGTCCCGCAGAAACAGGCCCGCCAGCAGGATCTTGGTGCGCTCCCCGTGCGAGAGCGTTTCAAAGGGGCGGTAAAGCACGTCCTCCCCGACGGCCAGCTTGGACAATTCCTTTTGGATCTGCCAGAGCTGCACGCCCGGCGCAAGTCCATAGAATATATCCAAGGTATGCTCCGCCGTATCGGAAACCGGAAACGGGAAATATTCAAAGTCCACGCTGTGGGAGATCGCCCCCTGATACTGTAACTCACCCATCAGCAGGCGCAGAAAGGTCGTCTTTCCGCGTCCGTTGCGCCCGCAAAGCCCCAGCTTCCACGCGCTGTCGATCTGAAAGGAAACGTCGGTGAAAATATCCTCATAGCTGCCGTCATAGGCAAATGACAGATGGGAAATATCGATCAATGACATAAAAACCTCCCTTCGTTTTATTTGCTGTCCAAGAAGCGTTCCACTTCTTCCAGCGTGGAAAATCGTAGTGAGCGCACACCGTTGTCCAGCAGCAGCGCTTCAAACGCTGCCTGATGCGCCCGCGCGGCGGCTGCGATCTTTTCCAAGTCATTGCTGTCATAGGCCGCAGCCATATCCGGCAAGGCGGGGGCCACACCCGCTTCTTGCAGCATTTCATTCAATTCCTGCGTAAATTCCACCGCAGCAAACAGCGGGGTATATACATCCCCTATCTTGCATGCATGATAAATCTTGTTGTAATGCTGAATCATCTCTTCATACCAACCCCCAAACAGATTGGGAAATGGCGTAGGGCGGTCGGTGCGCATGCCGACTGTCATCAGCTTGTCCGTGTTTTGCAGCAATGCGCCGGCAGCATCCTTTATGGCGCAAGGCTCCCCGCCGGTAAACAGCCTGTCATACAGCATCGCAAAGTCTTCCGGGACCAGCGGCATATCTAATATCTCTTTCTTCAGCAATCCACGCCCGCGCCGGATCGGGGTTTGATTGAACTGTGCCAGCGCAAAGGACAGATGATACAGCATCCCAATCGTATGGATGCGAATCTGCGGCATGGTTTGCGCATTTTGAAGCAGAAACCCGTCTTTGCAGGCCAGATCCAGTGCCTTCCGCGCGCGCGTCATATATGCCTTGCGGTCACTTGTATCCGCCGCTTGCTTTTTCAGTTTCTCAAAACGTGTCAGATCCTCCTCCGTGCCATAGTAGAGCAACTCTCCCTCCGTAATGATGGACGCAATCCGCTCCTCGTGCGCTGCAATGCGTTCCAAGCGCTCCCACGGCAAGGCCCAAATATCACAGCCGATCCCGTCCAAAATGAAGGTGCAGCCCAGTTTAAAACCGCGCGGGGTTTTCGGAACATAATACATATCCAAATCGCTTCTCGCATGCGTGTCATTGTACGCATAAGAGCCGTGGACGTGGACGAGCGATACATCGTCCCTGTAATCGCGTTTGATTTTATCAACCAAGATATCGGCCAGTTTTCGCAATTCCATAAAGTCCTCCCAATAAAAAAATCCGCCTCCGTCGCCGGAAGCGGATTTAACAAATACAAACTGCACGCGGGTTATATGCCGCAAACCATATGCATTCGATAATCCAATTCCGACGAAACAGAGCATAGCAAAATACTATGCCATCCAAGCTGTTCCATTTAGAACTTGATTACCGATTGTACATGCTTTCACCCCGCTTTTCTTGGGATAATTATAGCATGTTTAACGCAGCGCCGCAAGACTCTCCTCAAAGAAACGCAGGTGCAGCAACTCGTCGGTGATAATGCGATGCAACAGGGCTTTCACGGTTTCGTTCGTTGTTGCGGCGGCGTGCCGTTCGTAGGCGGCAATCGCGCCCTTCTCCGCTTCGATGTTGGCGCGCAGCATGTCGGCTTGATTGACAGCATAGTTCACATTGTGCGCGCTCCAATAATAATGTCCGTCGTCAAAGCTCGGGTTGCCCCCGAGCGTGACGATGGCGTCGCCCAGCATATCGAGGTGCAGCATCTCCACGATGGCGATCTGTAAAATGGCGTTGGCATAGGCTTCATCTTCGCAACGGCTTGTTTGGAACACATACTGCGTGACGGCGGTCAGTTCGCTGCCCGCGCCGGCATAGTCCTCTTTCAGCATGGCGACGGTCTCGGAGTCGGGCTTGCCTGTCACCTCGGGATAGGGCGCGGTATCCACGCATACGGGGATGCCCGGTCGGGGGCGCGCCGCCGCTCGGGTCGGCAGCATGGGGATGAATTGTGGGAAATGGCTCATATACATACACTCCTTTTTTGAATCGTTGCAGTGTATGCGGGCGGGTGGGAAGATCATTCCCTGTGCCGTATGCGCTTATTGCAGAGCATAACCACGCCCCAGAGCGCGGAGAGACCGATGAGAATATAGAGTATGCGGGTGACGGCGGAGCCCTGCCCGAAGACGGAGGCGAGGAGGTTATACTCGAAGATGCCGAGCAGGCCCCAATTCAGGGCGCCGAGTATCATTAGGATTAAGGCGAGAACATTCATACCCTTAGTATGAATAATAAGTCACCTTACTATCCTTCTTCTTTTCCTCGATGCGCTCCAGTTCGAAACTGTCAAAGCCGACGGGCTCCATAAAATCCGCCGGGCGGAACACGACGCGCCCGAAGGCGCGGAAATCGCGCAGATGCTTCTGCATCACGGCGGGGCAGGCAAGGTCTAACTCTTTGCAGAGTTCGGTCAACTGGGTATAAAATCCGGCATCAGAAAGAGCCTGTGCGGGGGCGGCGGGTTCCCGCCCGGCACTTAGTATAGGGTCTAAGTGCCGGGTGGGTGCCAGGTTCCGCACAAGCTCCATGCTGATCTTATGATCGCGTATAACTTTCGCCCAAATCCGCGTCATAAACGCTTATTTCTTCACTTGGAAATAGGCGATGAAGACATAGTTCTCCGTGTCCCCGTACAGCCCGTTCAGCTGCCCATAGAGGTTGAAGGTGCCGCGGCCGCTGAATACATAGTCCTTCACGAAATTGTATACGTACATGGTCGTCTTGTTTGCGCCCGTCGTCTCCACCTTGAGAATCTGGACCCTGCCGTCCTGCACCACTTCGAGGATGTTGACGCCGATGCGGAAGCCGTGCGTGCGGTCCGTATCCGCCAGGAGCTTATCGATGGTGAAATTGTCTATGCCCAGCTCAAAGTAGCCTGTTTTGCCGAGACGCTTGACAAAATCCTGTCTGTCTTTGCCCGGGAAGAAGGGCATGCAGATCCTCGTCTTGGTCTCGTGTCCCTCCATGGACGCTTCGATACTCACATTCGCGAAGCCGGTAAACTTGGCATCCATAAAGGTCACTTCAAAGCTGAACACGCCCGTGGCGTCCACGGTGACGGAGCCGCAGGCCACGGCCGATATATCGCTCTTGGCGGTCAGGGTCGCGCCGGCGATGGTGCTGCCGGTCACGGTGATCTTGTTGCCCGTGACGCGCATCGCGGTGGGGCTGTCGTTCACTTCCAGCACCATGGGCTTGGGGACATAGACATAGGTGTTCACAAAGAGTTCCTGCGTGGAGGTCACGTAGTTGTCTTTTTCGACGCGTATAATCAACTGCTCCGAGCTGTCGTCGCCCGTCAGCTTGTAATCGCCCTGGAATATGCCGCCCTGATACACGGGCAGGGACTGCCCGTTCACGGTGACGGTGACGTCGGTCTCATGGTTGACCACACCCTCTATGCGAATGGTGTTCGTTTGATCCGCCATCAGGCCCGCCGCGATCTCATCCTGCGTGGGCTTGGTCAGCTCCAGCGTGATGGGGGAGAAGGTCAACGAGAAGGGATCCAGGTCAAATGCCCGGAGGAAATTGCCCTCGGCGTCGCTGATGCTGAGCGAAGCTTCCACCATATATATGGAGCTGTCCAACGGTGTATCGGGATAGAAATAGTCGTATGTATAGGGGAACTCATAGGCCATCGTACCGGATTCCTGCGCGGTAAACACATGCGTATTTCCGTTCGGGAAGGAGAAAGTGGCGACCTCCCCCTGACTCATCTGCACCGTAATGTACATCGCGGGCTTCCCGTCCTTTTCCCCGGCGCGTACCGAGGGCCTGTCGGTCATCACGGTACCGTTGTTGCCGGGGTTGGGCGTATCGATGGGCGGGGGGAAGTTGGGGTCGTCCGTGTTATTGTTTCCGGGGCTCTCGACACGGCTGAATTGCAGGAAATCGGGCAGCCATTCGGCGTTCGTGCAATTTCCATAGCCCACGATGGCCGCCAGCGCCGCCAGAACGATGATGCCCGCGGTGAGCAGTATCCATACGATGGCGGAACCGCCCTCCTTCTTTTCGCGCGGGGTGGTGGGATCGTATTCGTTCTCGCCGTAGGAATCGTCTTCCTCGTCGTCATATATGGGTGCGGGGGTGGGCGCGGGGCGGCGCCGCTCGTCGCGGGGCGGTTCACTGCGCTCTGTGTCGTCCGCGCGCGCGTCGTTGGGGGGCGCGCTCATATTGCGTCCGGGCGCACTGCGCGGCGGGGGCGCGGGTTCATCGAACAGATCGTCCTCGTCGTCCTCATATTCGGGTTCCACGGGTCTCGTCGGCGCGGGACGGCGCGCGGGAGGGCCGCTGCTGAAGCGGGGCGTTTGGCGGGGCGGCGGCGGGGGAATCTCTTCCCGCGCGGCGGGCGGCGCTTCGCGTCTGGGCGGGACGGGGATTTCCTCGTCCTCTTCGTCCTCCGGTTCGGGCAGGACTGCGCGGCGGGGCGCGGGGCGCGCGTCGACCAGACCCGGCTCCTCGCGGCGGTGTATGCGGCGCGGCGGGGGCGCAAGCTCCTCGTCCTCGTATTCGTCGGGTTCGGGCATGCGCGCGGGCAGGGGCGCCACGGCGATGGGGGACGCGTAGGGCGGGGTCTCCTGTTCGGAGACCCGAAGCCTTGCTGGGCGCTCCGGCTCAGGCGCGGGCTGTGTCCACGCTTCCTGCGCTTCCGCCGCTGTCACCGGGCGCGTATAGGGGCGCGGGCGCGGCACATATTCCTTATGCGCAAGGCGGGTCGTCCCCACTTCGGGGGGCGGCGTGGCGGGCGCGGGCCTTGCGGGGCGTGGCGCGGGCTCGTCCTCGTAGTATTCCTCCACGGGCGCCGGAGCCGGGCGTGCGGGTCTTGCCGGGCGTGGCGCAGGCTCGTCCTCGTAGTATTCCTCCACGGGCGCCGGGGCCGGGCGCGTCGATCTGGGCGCCGGGCGATACGCGGGCGCTTCCTCGTAGTATTCATTCGATGCCGACGTATGCGCCGGCGCAGGCGTGCGTGCCGGGGGCGCTGTCGGGGCGGGGCCGGGCTTGCTCAGCCGCTGTCCGCAGGCTCCGCAGAAAGAGTTATCGTCGGGGTTCTGCACGCCGCATTTGCCGCAATACATGTAGTGTCCTCCCAATCCTAATAGCATACCTATTGCAAGGTTAATACCGATATTATACGGGAATCTTCTTAGGAATTCGTTACGAATCTGTGAATTTTTCCCTACGTCTCATTGTTTTTCAAATACATTGCGCGAATCCGCCGCATATGGTATAAAATATAACTGAAATTTACGAGTAGGGAACTTATGATTTATTTAGACAACGGCGCGACCACGCGCACCCTCCCCGCCGCCGCCGCGCGCATGTATAACGCCGCGAGCGAGGATTTTTACAACCCCTCCTCCGCCTACCACGAAGCGGTACGTGTGGAAAAGGAAGTGACAGCGGCACGAATAACCCTCGCCGTGCAGCTGTCCGTGTCCGCGCAGGAGATCATTTATACCTCCGGCGGCACGGAGTCCAACAATATGGCCATCTTCGGCCTGCTCACGGCCCTGCGCGGCAAACGGCGCATTATCACGACGATGACCGAGCACCCCTCGGTCTACGGGGTCTTCCGCGCCGTGGAGGAGCGGGGCGCGCATGAGGTCGTCTATCTGCCCGCGCGCGCGGATGGCACGCCCGACTTGGCGGCGCTGGACTCTGCGCTGAGCGCAGACACCGCGTTGCTCTCCTGCATGCACGTCAACAACGAGACGGGCGCGGTCACGGACCTTGGCGCCATCGCCGCGCTGGTGCGCAAAAAAGCGCCCGAGACCGCAATCCACTCCGACGGCGTGCAGGCCTTCTGCAAACTCGCGCCCGCGCCGCTGCCCGTCGACTTCTATTCCCTCTCCTTCCACAAGCTCCACGCGCCCAAGGGCGTGGGCGCGCTCTATGCGAAGGCAGGCGTCCGCTTTGCGGGCGGGCAGATAGGCGGCGCGCACGAGCGGGGACTGCGCGCGGGCACGACCAATGTACCCGGCGTATTGGCGGCGGACACCGCGATACGCGAATATGCCGAAAAGGGGAACGCTTGGCGTGCGCATATGATGGCCTGCAAACTCCGCCTGGCGGAACAACTGACGGCTCTGCCCGATCTCACGATCAACGGCCCCGCACCGCACCTGGGCGCGCCACATATTCTGAACTTCTCGGTATTGGGCGTGCGCGGCGAGGTGATGCTCCACGCGCTGGCGGAGCGGGACATCCTCGTCTCCACGGGCTCGGCCTGTTCCTCGCGCAAGGGCAGCAAGCACAACCGCGTCCTGTCCGCGTCGGGCATCTCGGCCGAGCGGCAGGAATCGGCGATACGCATGTCCCTCTGCCCCTTTAACACCATGGAGGAGATGGATATCGCGGCCGAGACCGTAATGGAATTGGCAACGTTGTTGAGACGGTATAAGCGGAGGTAATCGCAGGGGCGAGGCATGCCTCGCCCGCCGAGTTAAGAGTTAAAAGTTGCGGTAAGAATCGCAAGCGATTCTTGAAATTAAAGCTTTGATAAGAAATGCCGCAGGCATTTCTACCATAACTCTTAACTATTCAATCTTAACTAAAAAAGCCCTCCCAAACGAAAGGATCCCAAATGTCAACAGCCATCCTCATCAAATACGCCGAAATCCACCTAAAAGGCTTGAACCGCCCATTCTTCGAGCGGCAGCTGGTACAAAAAATACAATCCGCCCTGCTGCCCCAAACCCCCCGCGTAGAGCGGGAGCAGGGGCGTATCTTCGTCTACGATCTGCCGGAATCGGAGTTGGCTTGGGCCGTGGATCGCCTGTCCGCCGTGTTCGGCATCCACGCCATCTGCCCCGCGCATATGACGGACAAGTCCTATCCCGCCATCCTCGCCGCGGCGGAAGCGCTGGTGGAAACGGAGACGAAGGGCAAGCCCCACAGCTTCAAGGCCTTTGCCAAGCGTTCCGATAAGAATTTCCCGATGTCCAGCGAACAGATATACCGAGAGTTGGGCCACGACCTGCCCGCAAAGTTCCCGCACCTGCGCGTGGACGTGCACAAACCCGAGCTCAGCCTGACCGTGGAAGTGCGCACGCACAACGCTTTCGTATATACCCAAGAGATTAAGGGCGCGGGCGGTATGCCCGTCGGCACGGGCGGGCGCGCCATGCTCCTGCTCTCGGGCGGCATAGACAGCCCCGTGGCGGGCTATATGATGGCCAAGCGCGGCGTCTCCCTCGCGGCCATCCATTTTTACAGCTATCCCTACACAAGCGAACGCGCCCGCGACAAGGTGGTGGCGCTGGCAGGCATCCTCGCGCGCTATGCGGGCCCCGTTGACCTCTATCTCGTCCCCTTCACGGAGATCCAGATGGCCATCTACGAAAAATGCCCGCAGACGCAGACGACCGTCCTGATGCGCCGCCTGATGATGCGTATCGCCGAGCGTTTCGCAGATAAAACCGACTGCCGCGCGCTGGTGACGGGGGAGAGCATAGGCCAGGTCGCCAGCCAGACCCTCGAAAGTCTCGCCGTCACAAACGATGCCGTAAAATTGCCCGTCCTGCGCCCGCTGATCTGCTTTGATAAGGAAGAGATCATCCAAACCGCCAAGCACATAGGCAGCTTCGAGACCTCGATACTGCCCTATGAGGACTGCTGCACGGTCTTCGTACCCAAGCATCCCGTCACCAAGCCCCGCGTGGACAAACTGCGCGAGAGCGAAGCGCGCGTTGACTTTGCGCCGCTGATCGAAGCGGCGGAAGCGGGGACGGTTTTCGTAAGAGTGAAGAGTGAAGAGTTGTGGTAGAATAGGCTTAAATTCCGGGAATCGCTTGTGATTCTAACCATAACTCTTAACTCTTAACTTTTAACTCTTCACTAAACGAATTAACTTTTTGTTCACGCTTTTGCGAACAATAGTTCTAAAAGTATCGACCAATCTGTGGTATAATATACATACTGTCCGTTTTGGGCATAGAAAGGGGTATTGCATCGTGAAGTTCGTTGCCCGTGTCATCGGGATAGCTGTTCTGATCCTGGTTCTCGCGTACTTCGGGTTGATGTATCTGAACGACCGCGGTTTCATTACCGGTAACTTCTCCGCGTTCCTGACCAAGCTGTCCATCAATGTGCAGAATATTGGGGACGACACGCAGGAGTTTTTGACGGACGAAGGAATTTGGCCCACGGCGGCGCCGACGCCGCAGGCAGAGTAAAGAGGAAAGAGTAAAGTGGAAAGAGGAAAGTTAGGGTAGGCGGAGAAAATGGAAGAGCCTTAACTTTCAACTTTCCCTTTCAACTTTCCACTCAAAATTACCTTGACATCTTCCCCCCTTTCCGAGTACAATATCGTTCGGCTGTTTTTTTGGAGTGGCAATGCGTATGGAGTGCAATATAGCCCTCGCCCTTAAGCGCGCGGGCGAAAGTTTTCCGTTTTCGTGGGAGGGCCGTCTCGCGCCGGAGGAGTTCGGCGGGGAGCGTTTGGTCTTTCCCGAGACCGTCCGTATCGCGGGCGAACTCTGCTTTGACGGAGACGCGCTGACAGTGACCGGGACCTGCAAGGTTCCCGTACGGCGCAACTGCGCCCGCTGCAACGCCGCCGCGACGCAGACCGTAGCCCTCAGTTTCTCGGAGCGTTTTCTCCGCGAGACGACGGAGGACGAGGCCTATACGTGCAACGGCGACACGCTTTCCTTAGAGCGTATGTTTTGGGATGGATTCTGGCTGCACCTGCCGATGACCGCTCTCTGCCGCGCCGATTGCGAGAGCGCCTGCTCCGAAGAAACAGAAAAAGAAAACCCGTTTGCGATATTGCGCACCCTGCACCCGGAGAGTGCAGGGCAAGAATAGGAGGAATCACCATGGCAGTCCCCAAGAGAAAAACTTCAAAGGCCCGCCGCGACCAGCGCCGCGCCGCGAATTCCAAGATGGAAGCCCCCAACCTGTCCCCTTGCAGCAATTGCCACGCCCTGAAGGCGTCGCATGTCGTCTGCAAAGCCTGCGGCTACTACGACGGCAAACAGGTCATCGTCGTGGACGAAAAAGAATAACCCGCTGCTATTTACACAAGGAACCGCAACCAACTCCGCAATAAAATTGTAGGGGCGCGATATATCGCGCCCTGTTGGGGTGCAATCAATAAACTTTAGGAGAACACAACATGAAACTCGCCATAGACATCATGGGCGGCGACAACGCCCCCATAGCCATTCTGGACGGCGTGCGCTTAGCACTCGAAAATCCCGCTTTTGACGGTTCATTACAACTCTACGGCGACGCAAAGGTAATAGAACAATATTTCGACACCCACAAAATAAGCAAATCCCGCTGCACAATCCACCCCACCACCCAGATCATCGGCTTCGACGAGCACCCCACGGCGGCCATACGCGCCAAGAAGGACTCGTCCATCGTGCGCGCCATCCGCGCCGTCGCCGAGGGCGAGGCCGACTGCGTGGTGTCCGCGGGCAGCACAGGCGCGCTGCTGACCGGCGCGACGCTCATCATCAAGCGCCAGGCCGGCGTGCTCCGCCCCGCGCTGTCCAGTATGCTCCCCACGATGGCGGGCGGGCGCGTGCTGTTATTGGACTGCGGCGCGAACGCCGACAGCAAGCCCGAATACATCGCCCAGTTCGCGCGCATGGGCCACGCCTATATGCGCCAATTCTGCCATATAGAAAGCCCCAAAGTCGCCCTGCTCAGCAACGGCACCGAAGCGGAAAAGGGTTCGGAGCTGATCAAGGCCGCGCATGAACTATTGAAAGCGGATACCCTCTTGAACTTCCAAGGCAACACCGAAGCGCGCGACCTGCTTGCGGGCCATGCGGACGTGATCGTTGCGGACGGGTTCTCGGGCAATATCGCGCTGAAAGCGTCCGAGGGCGCGGCGGCGGGCGTTATGGGCCTGTTGAAAACCGCCCTAAGCAGTAGCCTGCGCGCCAAACTCGGCGCGGCTCTCGCCATGCCCGCCCTGCGCGGCATGAAACGCAGTATGGATTACACGGAATACGGCGGCGGCGCCCTCCTCGGTGTGCGCGGCGGCGTATTGAAAGTCCACGGCAGCGCACAGGGCAAGACCTTCGCCTACGCCATCCTGCAAGCGGTCGAGCTCTGCCGCTCGGGGGTTGTGGGGGCGATCGGGGAGCTGTTAAGGGGGCATGCAGATTGATCCCGATTCTATTGATGGCGATTGACAACGAGGAAGACAGAAGAAAAATCGTCACGATCTATGAGGAATACCGCAGTTTAATGCTATACACCGCCAACAAGGTGCTGAGCGATTATGCTCTGGCGGAAGACGCCGTTTCCGAAAGTATAGAAAAACTGATTCGCAACATGCATAAAGTCGGGGAGGTTTCCTGTTACAAAACCCGTGCCTTCATTGTTATTATAGTAAGGAATACCGCACTCAATATCTTGAAGAAAAACAGTCGCATGGTTTGCTCGGATATTGAGGAGGAAGAAGTGGCGGATCCCGCGCCCGGCGTGGCGGATACCGTAGTGGATATGGAGAGTTTTGACCGCATCGTCGCCATCATCCGCGCCCTGCCCGATACATACAGGGACGCTGCCGTCCTTTCCATCGTGCATGAGCGCAGTCACGATGAGATTGCCGAAATACTCGGCATCAGCTATGACACGGCCAAAATGCGGGTATCGAGAGCCAAGAAGATGATAAGAAACAACTTGAAGGGAGGAGACGGATATGCATAACGATGCGCATGCGGATATCAGCGAGAAGATGCAGGACGCCATATTGAAAGCGGCGTTTGAAGAAGCCGTGAAACAGGAAGCGGCCTCCTGTCCGGGCAAGGCAGAATTGGATCAAATGTATCCGCGCTCCGAGATCTTCGACAGAAAAATCGGGAAGCTGATCACAAAGGCGGAACGGAGCCAAAAGAGGAGACCGACGATACAGGTTTTCACAAGCATAGCCGCTTCCGTCGCCATCCTGTTGGGCGTCGGCAATTTGGTTTATATGACGACAGCGGGGCAGCGCGGCCCTGTGGATAACCCGTCCATAGTGTCTATTGCGAATCCTCTGGACGCGAGAGTTCTTTTGGAGCCGGTTGCGTTTACCTCCATCGATATCAACGGACAGGAGGTCTTCCTGATAGAATCCGCAGAGGACGGAGGGCTGCACGTGATTAAATGGGAACGCGAGGGCGAGACCTTCGAAATATCGGCAAACATCGAAATAGAAGCGCTGTTTGCGATTGTGGAAAGTATATTGGACAGGTAGCAAAAACCCTGTTACCTTTTGCCCTTTCGGATTGTTATATAGACAGAGGGGCCGATAAGCCCCCGAAATCAAAACACGAGAGGACATATATATGAAAGAGTTATTGAGAATTACGGCACTGATAGGAATGGCGGCAATACTGGCATTCACGGCCTGTGCGGCACCGACGACGCGAACTGAGGAAGATGTGGCAAAGCCCGGCATCGTTGCGAACCCCATGAACAAGGGTGAAGACGAGACGGATAAAGACGCGGACAATATCCCCGCATTTATGCACTTCGGCGGTACGATCGTGGAAATCCACCCCTTCGCGGACGATCAGTACTATGTGTTGGTTGCTGGCGACGCGGACGCGGACGGATATACGCCCCAAGTCAACTTTCTGGTGGACGCAAACACCGTGCTTCTGTTGAACGGGGAACCGGAAGCGGGCATGGCTGTCATTGGCTTTTATGACAGCTCCCTCCCCGCGCCCATGATCTATCCCCCCCAATATACTGCCGTGGCCCTGGTCGACGGCGACGTCAACGGCGTTACAATCGACCGCTTCGATGAGCAATTCCTGAGCGGTGACGGTTCCCTGCTGCTCCACGTTTCCGAAGAGACGGAGATCGTCTTTCAGGACGGAACGGCTTTCACGGGCGAACCAAGCGAATTGGCGGGCCGCGCGCTAGTCGTGCTCTACGATATCGTAACAAAATCCATGCCCGGACAGACCACCCCCGTCAAAATTGTTGTGCTCTATGAACGGGCGATACCGCCTATCCATTACCTGACCGAAGAAGAGCTGGCCATGCTTGACCTGACAATCACGCAGGTCATCGTGGACGGCATAGCCGTGGATATGCCCGCCCCGTTTATCCACGAGGAAACCGGCTTTGTGATGGTGCCTGTCGCTAATATCGCGGAAGCCCTGGGCTTCGCGGTCTACGGGGAGGGCGAGGAGCTCATGATCGGCCACGGCACGACCTTCACCATCGGGGTTGACAATTACTTCTATAACAGGATGGCGTCGGTGCAGTTGGGCGCCGCCCCCGAACTGCACGACGGCGTAATCTTCGTCCCCCTATCCTTCTTCGGGGATGTGTTCCCCGCCGAGACATATATGGAAGGCGGAATCCTTTTTATCAACAGTCTGCAGATAAGCGATATGGAAGATTAAAATCAGACAGGCGGCAAAACAGGCCGGATGCATTGCTCCGGCCTGTTTTTTATCAGACATCAACTATCACTTCTGCGGGGCATAACGGAACCAAAAGCTCGCATCCCAGAGCAGCGGGTCAAAGCCCGTGATTTGGTTTTTGTCGGTGAATCGGTTGTGGCGGACGTTCACCTCCTCATAGGCGACCGTCGGACAGAGGGCCAGGGCACTCAGTTCGTTGTAGCTGCAATTGAGTGACATCAAAGACGGCAGGCCGGAGCAGTCCAATGCGGTCAATTGGTTGTTGTCGCACCAAAGATACGTCAAATCAGTCAGCCCGGAAAGGTTCAGTTCGGTCAGTTGATTACTCCCGCAGTATAGATCTGTCAATGTTGTCAGCCCGGAAAGGTGCAATTCTATCAGTTGGTTACCAGTGCAGTTGAGTGACCCCAAATACGTCAGCCCAGAAAGGTTCAGCTCTGTCAGTTGGTTATTCCGACAGTCAAGCGACCCCAAATACGTCAGTCCGGAAAGGTTCAGCTCTGTCAGTCGGTTGCCGTCGCAATCGAGATAATTCAAAGCCGTTAGGCCGGAAAGGTCAAGTTCGGTCAGTTGATTCCCGCCGCACCAAAGATACATCAAAGCAGTCAGTTCGGAAAGGTGCAGCTCTGTCAGTCGGTTCCCTCCGCATTCAAGCTGCCGCAGCGCCGTAAACTCAGAGAGGTTCAGCGTGGTCAGTTGGTTCCCTTCACAGTCGAGCGACTGTAAAGACGGAAGGCCGGAAAGGTGCAATTCGGTCAGTTGGTTCCCGCCGCAACTGAGCGACCCCAAGGCCGAAAGGTCGGAAACCGTCAGTGAGCCCGTCAATTGCAGCTCGTACAGACTGAGTTCCTGAACGCACTTGTTCTCCACATCCCACGACCAAGAGATGCGCCGCTGCCATTCATTCGGCACATAACTGCCGTCGGCGGGGTCGGCCTTCCTCCAATCCAACCCGCTGTTGTCTATCATCGCGTTGATCGCCTCAACATCGGCAGGGTTATACAATATGGAGCCTGCTTCAGATTGCGGGGTGTATTGATAGCTCCAGTTTGCGTCCCAAAGCAGCGGGTCGACGCCCGTAATTTGGCTCGTATCCGAAAAACGGTTATAGCGGACGTCCGCCCACGCATAGGATGCCGCGGGGCAGAGGTCGAGGGAACTCAGCTTGTTGTAATTACATTCAAACCGCGTCAGTGCCGCGAGATCAGAAAGGTCTAACGCGGTCAGCTGATTGTAGTTGCAGTTCAGCGTCTGTAAGGATGGAAGGGTGGAGAGGTTTAACGCGCTCAGTTCATTGTAATTGCATGCAAGCTCCTCTATCGACGGAAGACGGGAGAGGTTCAATGTGGTCAGATCGTTGTAGTTGCATTCAATCGATTGCAAGGACGGCAGGTCGGAGACAGTCAGCTCAGACAACTGGTTGCCGCCGCAATAGAGCAATTCCAAATCCGTCAGCCCGGAAACATCCAAGCCTGTCAGTTTGTTGTTACCGCAGTGGATTCGTCGCAAAGCCGTCAAGTCGGAAAGGTTCAGCTCTGTCAGCTTGTTATTAGCACAGCCGAGATATTCCAAATTCGTGAGCTCTGCAATATCCAACGCAGTCAATCGGTTGCGGCCGCAGTCAAGAGAGTACAAATCCGTCAGCCCGGAAAGGTTCAACTCGGTCAGTCGGTTACCTGTACAATTAAGCGACTGTAAAGCTGTATTATCGAAAAGATCCAGCGTAGTCAGCAGGCTGTCGTCACAGCTAAGCGTTTCCAAAGCCATGCAGCCGGAAAGGTTCAGCTCGGTCAGAGAGTTCCCGCCGCAGTACAATCCGCGCAGAGCCGTGAGACCGGAAAGATCCAATTTATTCAGTCGGTTGCACCCAAGGGAAAGCCACTCCAAAACCGTGCAGCCGGAGAGGTTCAGCTCCGTTATTGGACTCCCATAGCTGTATATATACCGCAAAGCCGTGCAGCCGGAAAGATCCATCTCTCTCAATTGATTAAAATCGCAACGCAGCTCCCGCAATTCGGTCAGGCCGGAAGCGTTCAGTGCCGTCAATCCGGTGTTGTCTAAGAGAAGCCACTCCAAAGCCGCCAGCCCGGAAACATCCAAGTCGCCCACCAACAAAAACGGCAGGTTGAGCTGCACGACGCGTTTATTTGCCGCATCCTCCGACCATTCCACATATTGCAACCATTCGTAAAAATCCATGGCGTAAAACAAGTCCCCCCACTCCTCCGGCACATAACTCCCGTCCGCCGGGTCGGCCTTGGGCATATCCCAGCCGTTGTTGTCGATGATCGCATTGATTACGGCAATATCGCCAGGATGATAGAGGGGCAGTTCCTCCGCCCATTCGGGGATAGTAAAAAGCCCCGCCAGATGGCGCAGAACGAGGGCGGCGTCGGCCGCAGTGACAATACCGTCGCCGTTGACGTCCGCGGCGGCGAGTTCCGGGCCGCTCAGCAACGTGACGCCCGCCAGATGGCGCAGTATGGCCGCGGCGTCATTCGCGCTCAAAATCCCGTCGCCCGTGACATCGCCCGGTTTCAGGGCGGCGGCGAGGGTGGGGGCGGGGAGGATGGCGCAGAACAGGGTCAGCGCGAGGAGGAGGGTGGATAGTTTTTTCAGGGTACGTGTCATTTTCTTGTTCCTCCGGGGGTTGTTTATATTCGGCGGACGGCGAATGGCCCCTACGCGAGCGCAATCCGCGCCGTATCCCGTGCAATCGCCAACTCCTCATTCGTCGGAATCACAAACACGCGGCAGCGGCTGTTTGGCCGCGTCAATTCGGCTTCGACGCCCTTAGGCAAGGCGAGGTTCTTTTCATAGTCCATATCACAACCCAAAAATTCTAATCCGCGCAGTATGAGGTCGCGCACAGCCTGGTCGTTCTCGCCGACGCCCGCCGTGAACACGATTGCGTCCACCCCGCCCATCTCGGCGGCATAGGAACCGATTAATTTCTTGACCGACAAGCAGAACATATCGAGGGCGAGCCTTGCCCTGTCATTGCCCGCGTTGGCGGCTTTCCAGAGGTCGCGGAAGTCCGAGCCCACGCCCGAGATGCCGAGCATGCCGCTCTTCTTGTTCATATAGGCGTCTATCTCCGCCGCGCTCATCTGCGCCCGTTCCATCAGATAGGGGATGATGGCCGGGTCTATGCTGCCGCTGCGCGTGCCCATGGGCAGCCCTTCGAGGGGCGTCAGGCCCATGGAGGTATCGACACAGCGCCCGCCCACAGAGCAGGAGACGGAGGAGCCGTTGCCGAGGTGACAGGTGACAATCTTCACGCCCTCGGCGGGTACATCCAACTTCTCCAAACATTTCTGCGTGACATAGGCGTGCGAGGTGCCGTGGAAGCCGTAGCGCCGCACGCCGTGCTTCTCATAGGCCTCGTAGGGCAGCGCGTACATATAGGCTGCCCGCGCCATGCCCTGGCCCCAGGAGGTGTCGAACACGGCGACCATCGGCGTATTCGGCAGCATCTCGCGGCAGCCCGCGATGCCCATCAGGTTGGCGGGGTTGTGCAGCGGCCCCAGCGGGATGCACTCCTCAATCGCGGCGATGCAGGCATCGTCGATCAGTGCCGACTGCGCGAAGCGCTCGCCCCCGTGGACGACGCGATGCCCCACGGCGGCAATCTCCGACGGAGAGTGCACAACGCCGTTTTCGGGGTCGGTCAGCAGTTGCAGCACCAGCGCAACGGCCTCGGCATGGTTGCCGAGCGGCTGTTCTAACTCCACCGCATAGCCCGCCCGCTTATAGGAAGCGTTGGAATGGCTGTCCCCAATGCGCTCGCAAATGCCCTTGGCAATGACGTTCTCCGTATCCACATCGATCAGTTGATACTTCAAAGAGGATGAACCCGCGTTCACAACTAAAATGTTGGTCATATGTCTCCCTCGTATACAATAAATTTTACGATATAATTGTAACACAAATTCTCGCGATGCGCACGCAAATATGTTATTATTGCAATGTTCAATGTTCAACGCACAACGCGCAATGGAAGGAGATTCGTAATTGAAAGAGAATATTATAAAAGAGAAAAGCTTTGGATTTGCTGTTCGTATCGTTAAGCTATATTCGTATCTGCACAAGAGCAAGAAGGAATATATCATGTCGAAGCAGCTGATGCGGGCGGGAACAAGCATTGGCGCAAATGTGCACGAAGCTGACAGAGCGGTCAGCAATAAGGATTTTGCAAATAAAATAGGCATTGCATTGAAAGAAGCAAATGAATGCGAGTATTGGATCGAATTGCTCTACGCCACGCAATACCTGAGCGAAAGAGAATATTGCAGCATAAGAGACGACTGCGGAGAAATAAACCGCGTCCTCATCGCCATCTCAAAAACTGCGGCGGAAACCCTCGACAATGCTCAACGCTCAACGCGCAATGTTCAATGACGGGGGATTCATGCAAGGATTAAGACCCATTGAGCGTTGTGCGTTGAGCATTGATCATTGCCCGTGCACCCTCTGCCCGCGCGAATGCGGCGCAGACCGAACCAAGTCCCGCGGCGCCTGCGGATGCGGCAACGAGGTTCGCGTCGCCCGCGCCGCGCTGCATTTTTATGAAGAGCCGCCGTTTTCCGGGGATAGGGGTTCGGGGACGATATTCTTCTCCGGCTGCAACCTGCGCTGTGTGTACTGCCAGAATTATGTTCTGCAGAGCGGGGACGCGGGGCGTGTCGTGACGGCGGCGGAGTTGGCTGGCCTGATGCTGCAACTCGAGGCCGAGGGCGCGCATAATATCAATCTGGTGACGCCCGCGCCGCATTTGCGTATGTTGCTTGACGCCATCCCGCTGGCCCGGGCGCGGGGGCTGGCGATTCCGATTTTGTATAATACGAGCGGATACGAAAAAGCGGAAAGCCTGCGCGCGCTGGAGGGGCTGGTAGATATCTATCTGCCCGACTTCAAGTATTGTGACGAGCGGCTGGCGGCGCGCTTTTCGGGCGCAGGGGACTATTTTCCTGTCGCCGTGGCAGCCATTGCGGAGATGTTCCGCCAGGTCGGGCATTTGCGGTGCGATACGGACGGCATCGCAATGCGCGGGGTCTGTATACGCCATCTGGTGTTGCCCGGCTGCGCCTTTGACAGCCGCGCCGTCCTGCGCGAGATTGCGGCGCGCTTCGGCACGCAGACGCAAATCTCGCTGATGCGCCAATACGCGCCCACGCCGAACGCATCCTTCGCGCCGCTGAACCGGACGGTGACGGACAGGGAATACGAGGGTTGTGTCGACCTGTGTCGAGAAATAGGTCTGGAAAACGTGTTTTTGCAGGATAAGGAAGCGGCGAGCTTGGCGTTTACACCAGAATTTGGGTAGGGGCAGACAGTGGAAAGAGGAGAGTGGAAAGAGGAAAGTTAGAGTGGGCGGAGTTTATGGAGACAAGAATTCAATCAAGAAATGCGGAGCATTTCTAACATTATCTTTCCACTTTCCTCTCCATTCAAAACCAAAAAGGAGACTCACATGAAAAAACTGTTAATCGTGGTCGATATGCAAAACGACTTTATCACGGGATCGCTCGGCTCTGCGCAGGCGCAGGCGATACTGCCCGCCGTGCAGGCAAAAATCGCGGCATATAAACAGAGCGGCGGCGGAGTGCTCTTTACCAGAGACACGCACGACGACAATTACCTGTCCTCGCAGGAGGGCCGCTGCCTGCCCGTACCCCACTGCATCGCGGGGACGGAGGGCCACGCCATCGCGGTCGGCTTGGACACCACGGGCTGTGAACTCTTCGACAAGCCGAACTTCGGCTCCCTGGAATTGGCGGCGCAGGTGGCCGCGAACGGCTACGATGAAATAGAGCTCTGCGGGCTCTGCACGGATATCTGCGTCGTCTCCAACGCGCTGATCCTGAAAGCCCGGCTGCCCGAAACCAAAATCCGCGTCGACGCCGCCTGTTGCGCGGGCGTGACGGAGGAGAGCCACAGGGCCGCACTGTTGACGATGGAATTCTGCCAGGTCGAAGTCTTGCGGCCCGTTTGAATATGGTTTTGTAATACTTAATTCGTAATCCGGTTAGAGACTTGTTTCTCGGGAATTCATGTCCATCCACCCAGCACATGCTGTGCTGGGTGGAACCCGATCCCCGAAAACATCAAGAAACAGCGTGCTGTTTCTATCGCACGAAAAACCCCGGCACCTAAGCGGCGGGCAGTTTGATTCGTATATATTTCGGTTGCATCCGCCGCTTAGGTGCCGGGCGAGCGTAGCGTTACAGCAGTCACCCCCGCATCCCCTTCTCCATATTGCCCGATGCGGAAGCTCTTCACCTTCGGATGCCGCCGCAGATAGTCCTGCACGCCCGCGCGCAGGGCGCCCGTGCCCTTGCCGTGGACGATATAGAATTCGCGGCGGGAGGTGCTGAGGCATTGGTCTATGTGGCGGTCGATTTCAGTCAGAGCCTCCTCCACCATCATGCCGCGCAGATCCAGCTCCAGCTTTACGCTTATGATATTTGTAAGAATTTCGCGCCCCTCGACCTGTGGTTTGGGGCTCGTCTTGGCCTTTATGATGCGCAAGTCGGAAAGAGGCACGTTCATCTTCATGATGCCCGCCTGCACCTGTACAACGCCCGTACTGTCTCTCGGTTTCAGCACCGTCGCTTCGTTGCCTATGGACGTCACATAGACGCGCTGCCCCGCATAGACCTTCTTCGGGGCCTCCATATCCGTGTCCGGCGGCGCTTCCCGGCGGTCGTATAGCGCGTCCTCCGCCTTTCGCAGCGCGTCCCGACTCTTCTGCGCGGCGCGGTCGAGGGCGCTGGTATCGATATTCTCGACCTGACGCAGTTCTGTTATCAGCGCGTCCATCTCCTTCTTGGTATCCTGCACCAATAGCCGCGCGTCCTCCTTGGCCTTGGCGCGCAGGCGCTCGCGCTCGTCCGAGAGCTTGCGCTGTTCCTTTTCCAACGCGTCGCGCAGGATGCGCGCCGCTTTCAGCTCCTCCTCCTGCGCCAATCTGGCGGCATCCGCCGCCTTGCGCTGTTCCTGCGCACCCGCCAGCACATCCTCAAAGGAGATATCCTCCTTCTTCAAATAGGCCCTCGCGCGGTCGACGATATGTTCGCCGAGACCGAGACGGGCGGAGATTTCAAAGGCGTTGCTCTTGCCCGGTATGCCGATAAAGAGCCGATAGGTGGGCGCAAGCCGCTCGACGTCAAACTCCATGGACGCGTTCTGCATGCGGGGCCGCGCCAGCGCAAAGGCCTTGATCTCGCTGTAATGCGTGGTCGCCATGGTCTTGGCGCCCGCCTTTTGCAGATATTCCAATATGGCCTGCGCCAGCGCCGCACCCTCGACGGGATCGGTACCCGCGCCCAATTCGTCCAGAAGCACCAGCGATCGGTCGCCTGCGGTCGCGAGGATATGGACGATATTCGTCATATGCGAGGAGAAAGTCGACAGCGACTGGGCGATGCTCTGTTCGTCGCCGATATCTGCGTATACCTCGTCGAACACCGAAAGCTCCGATCCGTATTCCGCCGGGATAAAGATGCCGCAGGCCGCCAGCAGGCAAAAGAGCCCCACGGTTTTCAGCGAGACGGTCTTGCCGCCCGTGTTGGGGCCTGTGATGATCAGCGCGTCGAAATCGTCCCCCAGCCGCAGGGTGACGGGGACGACTTTATCGGGGTTGATCAGCGGGTGACGCCCGCCCTTGATGAAGATGCGGCCCCCATCATTCATCTTCGGGCAGACGCCGCGTATACTGCGCCCATAGGCGGCCTTGGCGAAGATTGCGTCGAGTGCGGCCAGCACGCCGATGGAATAGGACAGTTCCGCGGCAAAGGGGGCGATAAGCGCGGTCAGCCCCGCCAGGATGCGCTCAATCTCCGCCAGTTCCTGCGCCTGCAAGGCCTTGTATTGGTTGCCTAACTCCACGACGGCGGCCGGCTCCACAAAGAGGGTCTGCCCGCTGCCGCTCACCTCCTGCACCTGCCCGGGGACTTGCCCGCGGTGCTCGGCCTTGACGGGGATGGCATAGCGGCCGTTGCGCATGGTGATGATCGGGTCCTGCAAATATTTCTGCATGGACGTGCTCTTGATGATGGCGTTCAGCTTCTCGCGCACCTTTTCGGTCAGTTGGCGCATACGGCGGCGCAGGTCGGCCAAGGTCGGCGACGCGTTGTCCGCCATCTCCTCCTCGCCCAGTATGCAGCGGCGTATCTCGCTCTCGATATCGTACTGCGAAATAAGATGCCCGGCCAGCTGGTTCAGATATAAGCAGCCCTCCTGCGTGAAGATCGAATCTTTCGCGCTCCTGCTCGCCTTCAACGCGGCGGCGATGCGCAATAATTCGCTCATGGACAGGGCATAGATGGCATGCACCCGCGCCAGCAGCGCCCGCAGATCGGGAAAGGGCAGTATGGGCGTCTTGCCCGTGCGCCGCAAATGCCCCTCGGCCTCCTCGGTCTGGGCGAGGAGGGTTATAGCGGAACCCAGCTCATTCACGGGCAGAAGCGAGAGGATCAGTTCCTCCCCCGGCTCGGAAACGGTATGCACCGCGCACAATGCGCGGATCGTATTGAACTCAAGTGTTTGGATGGATTTCATGTGTATAGTGTACCACGCCGCACATATTTTGCACAACTGTTTCCAAACAGGGAAAAAACATATATAATATAAACGGGAAGAAATCCAATCAATCCGCATGAAAAGAGGATGTATCATATGGACCAAAAACCACTGCGCCGCATAGGCATACTGACCAGCGGGGGCGATGCCCCCGGCATGAACGCGGCCATACGCGCCGCCGTGCGCAACTGCCAGCAGCATAAGATTACGCCCATTGGCATACGGCGCGGCTTTTCGGGGCTGCTGCACTCGGATATGGAGGAGATGGACGCGCGCAGTGTCAACGGCATCATGCTGCGCGGCGGCACCGTGCTCAACACCGCCCGCTGCGCCGAATTCCACGACCACGCGGGCATTTTGCAGGCTGTGCGCAACTATCGCTATGCGGGCTTGGATGGCATCATCGCCATCGGCGGCGACGGCACCTTCCGCGGCCTGCACGAACTGCAAAAGGAGGGCGTCCGCGTGATGGGCATCCCCGCGACCATTGACAACGACATCGGATGCTCCCACTATACGATCGGCTTTGACACCGCCGCCAATACCGCCATCGAAGCGGTGGACAAGCTGGCGGATACGATGCAGAGCCATGAGCGCGTGTCTGTTGTGGAGATTATGGGGCGCGGCGCGGGGCATCTGGCGCTCTATGTCGGCGTCGCCGTGGGCGCGACCTCCATCATCATCCCCGAACGCGAATTTGATTTTGAGCGGGATATCATCGAGCAGATACGCATGGGCCGCCAGCGCGGCAAGCACCACCATCTGATCATCGTCGCCGAGGGCGTGGGCGGCTGCCAGGCCATCGCCGACCATATCCACGAGGAGACGGGCCTGGAAGCCCGCGTATCGATACTCGGCTATATCCAGCGCGGCGGCAACCCCACGGCCCGCGACCGCGTGATGGCCTCACGCATGGGCCACTTCGCCGTAGAACAGCTCGTCGCGGGCAGCCACGACCAAATCATCTGCTACCGCGACTCCCGCATCGTCCCCGTGCCGATTGTGGAGGCCATGGGTATGACCAAGGATTTGGATATGTATATGTATAAGGTGGCGTATGATATTTCGATTTAGGCAACATAGCAAATCTGCAAATGCCGCTTGCAGATTTGACGAGGAGTAAATTTCGATATGAACCGGATTATTGAAGCAACCTGTTCCCGTTCGCTGCAAAAGGCGATCAAGAAGGCGAAATTCAAAGTCTCTGATTTTGATTTGCTGATATTGGCATACAGACACGCGCCGGATTACGATACAAGAATTGAGCTGTTGCGACTGCTTGCGGCCAAAACAAAGGACGCGGAAACAAAGATGCAGGCGAAACGCTGCATCGCCTTTGAGAAGGCAAAATGGGACCGGTTTATATCCGACGAGGACGACTGCATCTTTGAGGTGAAGATTAAGGATAAGCCGGACGCTTGGGAAGAACGCTATATCGCGAGGACTTTTGAGAGTGCGTTAAGGAAAATACGGAATTTTTGCGCGCATTACGAGATAGTGTTTACCGAACAATCGCGCTTTGATATTGTGAAACGCAGGTTTACGGATGAAACTTGTTCTGAGGATTTTGAGGAGGACTGGCGGGGCGAGGCTTCGTATAAAGGCGATTTTGTTTTGATGCAGGTCTTGCATAAAACCTTGGATGAACGGGAATTTCTTGTCGATTGCAGAGAAAACAGCTGCTTGGATTGCACGCAACCTTCCTGTTTTGAATATGCCGCGCCGCGCTTGCCGCGTTTCCTGAAAAACACAGATATAGTCTGCTACAGAGGGTATGATGGCATTATGGAATACGGCGTCTTTTTTGGTGATATGCGAACAGACCTTGCGGATGATTGCGCTTATTTGGTTAGCCTTTGCAACGATTCTTTTTGCGGCATGCAAATCAAAATGAAAGAGCAATTTTATGAACTACTTTTCCATCTGCACTGCCACATTCCGTTTCCGAAACTGGAAGTAATAAAAGCCGCTGAACTACCCGAAACCCTCAAAAATAACTATCGGGCATTCCGGCGGCTTTATGCGCGGTTTGGGGGAGAGTGAAAGCAGCGCATGCGTCTGCCCAAACACCAGACAAACGCGCAAATACAATGGTAGGGGCGGATACCATCCGCCCGCCGTGTACGAGTGTGTCGCGAGCGGATAACATCCGCCCCTATTCTCATGTGTTCCGCCCTACAAACCAATCCCGACAACCAGTCATACGGCGACCACGAGATTCATCTCTCCGCCAACACCCTTTCCACCAGCCACGCGGCCCCATCCTCATCGCAGGGTGGCAATATCAGATCCGCCGCGGCCTTGACCGCGGGCGTGGCGTTGCCCACGGCGCAGCCGAGCCCGGCCCATTCGATCATATCCAAGTCCAAGCTGTTGTCCCCGGCGGCGGCGACGTTTTCGCGGACTATGCCCATGCGTTCGCAAATCCAGCGCAGGGCGTTGCCCTTGGTGGACAGGCGGTCGTTGATCTCCAAAAAGCCGGGCAGGCTTTGCAGCACCTGTACGGACGACGGCAGCAGGGCCGTCAGCGCCGCCACCGCGCCCACGCAACATTCGGGCGGGGCAAAGGCCAACACCTTGGGGCTGTCCGCGGGCGGGTTCTCCGCCAAGTCGGCGCGTATGCTATGGGGCAGGTGCAGCCGTTCGCAATAGATTCTCGTAAATTCGTTGTCATAGGGGGCTATCACCAGATCGCCCGAATACACCTGCGCAACCAAACCCAGTTCCCCGGCGGCCAGCAGCGCGGCGCGGACGGTCTCCCGCGCTATATATCGCGCCTGCAGAACGGTGGTAAAATCGGCATCCAAAATCACCGCGCCGCCGAAGTGCACGCTGGGCAGGCCCGTGCGCAACGTTTCCAAAATGGGCCGCGCCGCGAGCATAGTGCGCCCTGTAGCTATGATGATCTTTGTGCCCGCCGCTTTCGCGCGCTCTATCGCGGCGAGGTTGGCGGCGCTAATGCGCAAATTCTTCCCCATCAGCGTATCGTCGATATCGAAGGCGATGAGTTTGATGTTGTTTGTTTGATTCATACTTGCCTCGTTTATGAGTGAAGAGTGAAGAGTGAAGAGTTATGGTGAAAATACCTGCGGTATTTTTATTTAATTTTGGAATTCCACAGGAATTCCTACCGCAACTATTCACTATTCACTCTTACCTCTTCACTAAACCCCGCCGCCTCCACCAAATGCTTCGCCAGCACGGAAACCGTTACCGCGCCCACGCCGCCGGGCACGGGGGTATAGGCGCTCGCTTGTTCGCGCTGCGCATCTGACAAATCGCCCACCACGCGCCCATCGGGCAGTACGTTGATGGCACAGTCGATTAAAATCGGCTTATGCGGCAGTTCTATATCCGCCGCGACGCCGGGTTTGCCGACGGCGAACACGGAGAGGGGTGTATGCGCCAGCATCCATGGGTGGGAGCGCGAATGGCAAATCGTGACCGTCGCGTTCTCGCGCAACAGGAGCATGGCCAAGGGCCTGCCGACGACCGAACTGCGCCCCAGCACAGTGACATCCATTCCCTTCAGTGGGATTTGATAATGGCGCAGAAGCTCCATCACCGCCGCCGCCGTGCAGGGTGGAAAGCCATTGCCCGTGCCGTCATAAACAAAGGCGCGGCTGGCGGCGGTCACGCCGTCGACATCCTTTTGCGCGGTGATATGCTGTAAAATCTTCGTCGCGTCCAAGTGCGACGGGAAGGGCAGCAGGGGCAGTATGCCGTGGAGTTTGGGGTTGGCCGAGAGTGCGCAGAACGCATCGCAAAGTACGTCCTCCGCCACATCCGCCGGAAACTCGCACAAGGTCACGCCCAATCCGTGCTTTGTGAACGCCTTGTCAATCGAGGTGAAATAGGCCCAATCGTCCTCCTGCGCGCCCACGCGCACGACGGCCAGGGTGGGCGCAACGCCCGCCGGCGCCGGCCCGGCGGTCCTGTCCCGCAAGTCGCGCCAAATCCGCGCGGCCACGGGCTTGCCCCGGAGTTCGCGGGGTGCCTGGTTGTTTTTGTTTTCCATTCTATTATTCTCCTTCTGCTGTTTCCGCAATCACATAAAACGCAAGCGCCAACACCGTGTTCCCGGCCATATCCGTCTTGCGCTCGGCGCTGAACCGGAGATTGTTCCAGGTCCATTCATAGGGCGTGCCGCGGCGCATGGTCTCGGCGAGCTCATAGAGCAGAGCCGCGGGCGCGGGCCTGGGCGGGGTCTCGCCCGTATCCGCGAAGGTATGGAGGGCCAAAAGCATGCGCTCCATGATATTCTGGCTCTTCTCCGCCTGCAAAAAGCGGGCAAACTCCGCGTCGCTCTCGGGATCGGGCGCGCCGTCGAAAATCACAAAGGGGATATGGAGCGTGCCCGCCGTAAGCAGTGCGCCGTCCGTCTCGTTTAGTATATCCGCCGCGCGGCACTCGTAACGGCTGTCATAGATCTCGCCGTCGCGGCATTCCATGCCCTGCGCCGCAAAGGCCCGCTCCCAATTCGCGGCAAAGAGCGGGGCATAGGCGGGCGGCGCTACGGCAGGCGGCTTCTCACATTGCTTTATGAAGATCGGCGCCGCAATCGCCAGCACCACGACCAAAACGGAGCCGAAAATCCAGCGCAGCGCGCGCAGGTCTATTTGTCGCTTCTTTTTGGGCATACACGTTCCTTTCGGGCAATGGGGAAGGAAATTAATGTTCAATGCACAGCGCACAATGCGCAATGTATGCACCCTGAATCAAAGGAGAATCCGAGTATCCCTGTTTCCATTGCGCGTTGAACATTGACATTCCTACTATATCATTTTGCCGACAATTTTGATATACTTTTATGCAAATCAAGGAGGAATGGCGCATGAAAATCGGTATCATCGGCTTAGGCCACTTAGGAACGGCGGTATTGCAGGGGCTGCTGCAGGGCGGGATTCCCGCGCGGGATATTTTGGTTTGCGAATATACGGACGCGCTGGCAACGGCGGCCGTGCTCCGCTATGGCGTCCGCGCGACGACAAACGCGGATTTGCCCTGCACAGACTGCGAGGTGGTACTGCTGGCCGTGCGCAAAGCTGCCCTGGTGCAGATTGCGCCGCGTATGATTGCGACAAAGGGACAAGCTCTGCTTGTCAGCTTCCTCGCGGGCGTGACTGCCGCTGAGCAGCGCGCGCTGCTGCCCGGCTATCACATCGTCCGCGCCATCCCCTCCCTGTCGGCGGCGCAGGGCCGGGGCGTGATCGGCATAGCGGAGGACACTCTGCCCGGGGACAGAACAGCCTGCCAGAAAATATTGCCCCTGCTGGGCCGTGAAATATACGTACCCGAGACGGACTTGGAAAAGGTGACCGTCCTCGGCTCTTCCGGGCTGGGCTTTGCCGCCTATGTGCTGGATGCCTTCTCGCGGGCGGGCGCGGCGATGTTCGGCAACGCAGAGAGCGCGGAGGAGATCGTGCGCAGTATCTTCACGGACGCCCTGCGCGAAACGGATTTCGCGGCGACCCACAAAAAGGTGGCCACCCCCGGCGGCATCACGGAGCGGGGGATTGCGGCAATGGAGCGCGCGCGGTTGGAAGCGGTTTTTGCGAAAGCTCTGCAGGATGCGCTGGATAAGGCGGAGGGGAGATAGCATTGTTCGACTATCAGCAGACCGCCCTCAGCGCGGTTAGGGCATACGCAAAAGCCAGGGACGCGGAATACCTTGCCCATGTGCAACAGGTTTGTGAGCCGCTGCATGTTGACGCGCAGGCTTTGATAGACCGGCTCCGGTTCTGCGACGTCACCGTCAATTTTCACCCCGACCGCCTGACGAATAACGGAAAGACCGTACTGGAAAACCTCTTGGAGCAGGGGCTATACCACGGGCAGTTCCGCACGGGCACCTCGAACGGTGGGTTGACGACCTGCAAGGGAAGGGAGCGCTATATGTGGGAGCAGCGCCTGTTTTTCGATGCCTATCCGCCGGATGCCTTGGATCGCCCCAAATATGGCGCGCTGAACCTGTTTCACTATATAGACGGCGCGTCCGCCCGCTTCGGCGCCTGCCATTTTATCTTGAAGCGCTCCATCATCGACAGATGTACCTTTGCCTACGGAGACAGTTCCTCCCATCCGACCGCGCTGTGCACAAGCGATAGCTTTGCGTGTATTGTGGCGGAATTGCTGGACGATGTGCGGGAAAACAGGCGCATGCTGAACCGGGCCGTTTCCTTTGAGGAAGAAGCCATCGCAATCCTGTTGCATCCGCACAGCGAGAGCCAAAGATTGGGCCGGAATCTGGATTTTTGCATCGAAACGCATATCCACGGCGATATACGCTTGGACGAGGATGTGGACAGCTTCTATATGGATGAGTCCTTTATGACGACCGATTACGCGGCACAGGCGGCACGACTCTGCGACAAGTTTGGAATCGCCCTCCGGTGGATACCCCAGAGACAACTCGCACTTGCGGATATCGGCGATTTGTTTCGCGGGCCGAGGATTCCCGTCTTGGCGCGAAAGATTGACGCATTATTTGGTAATGGCTGTGGCGTAATGAATGCCGCGCTACTTGGCGAAGCCTCTCGTGACAGCATGCTGCACCCCGAAGCATGGAGCGATGTGGGGACTGCCGGGGAGCTCTTTCAGTATTGCAAGCAGCTGTGGCATACGCTTGCGTATTTTGGATAAAGGAAGTAGAAAGAAATGAAGTTATACCGTCCCGTAGGACAAAAGGAATTGGATCTGATAGCGAAAAGCGGATACAGGGCGTTCCCGCCCCGGTTGGATTGGCAGCCCATATTCTATCCTGTGCTGAACAGGGAATATGCCGCGCAGATAGCCCGCGAATGGAACGCAAAAGACGCGTTCTCCGGGTATGTCGGCTATGTATTGGAATTTGAAGTGCGTGATGCGTACCTCCAACAATTCGAGGTGCATACCGTCGGAACAAGTTGTCATCGGGAATATTGGATACTGTCAGAAAGCCTGCCGGAGTTCAACGAAAATATAATCGGAAAAATTAAAGTGGTGCGAAAGTTTGAGAATGAGACAGCGCCGAAGTAAGATAGCGGGGGCGGAGTAAATGGATGTAAAAGAACAAGTGGCGCAGCAATACGCCGACGACAAAAACCTCTCCGCGCGGATGCGCCTGTATGCCAAACACAGCACAAACAGGCAACCCTTTGCCGCGTGGCTGTGGGAACAATATGCGTTCTTTCCGCACTGCCGTATTCTCGAACTGGGTTGCGGCAACGGCAGTCTGTGGGAAGGCAGGCGTTTGCCCGATAATTGTTACATCACGCTGACCGATATTTCGGAGGGCATGCTCTCGACCGCGCACGAAAAGCTCGGCCACTGCCCGGCGTTTTCCTTTCGGCAGGCAGATATTCAGGCCCTCCCCTTTCCCGACGCAAGCTTTGACTTTGTAATCGCCAACCATATGCTCTATCATGTGTCCGATCTGTCACTTGCCTTGTCGGAAGTGCGGCGCGTGCTGAAACACGGCGGTAAGTTTTACGCAAGCACGGTCGGCAACGGCGGTTTGCATGGCTATATGCGCGACGTGCTGCAACGTCTCGCTCCGAATACAGGCGCGTTCGGGCAAAATTTCAAATTCTCCCTGCAAAACGGCGCGGCCCTGCTGGGCGAATACTTTTCCAATGTGCAGCGCAGGGACTATGCGGATAACCTATCCATAAGCGAAACGCAGGATTTGATGGACTGGCTGCAATCGACGATCAGCTTCGCCGACAACCCTGATTTTGATTATCAAGCATTTTATGATTATTTTGAGGGCATCCGAAAGCGGGACGGTGCGATACATATTCCGCAGGAGGTGGGGACTTTTCTATGCGTATCACCATTCTGAATTTCAGCGGGCGAAAAAACGGCAATTGTCACGGGATTGCGCAGGTTGTCTGTGCGGCGTTGGCGGGACACGTGCTTTCTTTGTCGGAAATGCACGATATGGAAATAGCGCCCTGCGGAAAATGCGATTATGAATGCTTCCGCGAAAACACGGCCTGCCCCTATGCCGGGGATAATTTGATCGGCATATACAAAGCCATTTGCACGGCGGATTTGGCCATCTATATCGTCCCCAATTATTGCGACTATCCTTGCGCACATTTCTTCGCGTTCAATGAGCGTAGCCAGTGCTTTTTCCAAAACGCGCCCGAAAAGCTGGATGCGTATCTGCAAGTCAAAAAGAAGTTTATCGTCGTCTCCAATACGGGCAAAGAAAACTTTTTGCAGGCGTTCCAATATCATGTGGAAGACGGCATGCCACCCGACACATTGTTTTTGGCGGCAAAAGAATACGGGAAGTCCAGTATTAACGGCGATTTAACGGACTCTGTGGACGCAATGCGCGCCGTGGCGGGGTTTGTCCGGGGCGTGAACGACATATAGGCGCGGAACCCTTTCCCCCGCGCCGCTTTTCCGCTATAATACAGATAACTCCCGCGGGGGAGCGCAAATAAAACTTCGGAGGTGGCGCATGGCAAAACTGTATTTCCGCTATGGGGCGATGGGGTCCAGCAAGACGGCAAACGCCATTATGGTGCACTATAATTACGCGGAACGGCAAAAGGCGCCGCTGCTCGCGAAGCCCTCGGTCGATGTGCGCGACGGGGCGCGGGTGATACGCTCGCGCTCGGGCTTAGAGCAGCTATGCGTGCTGTTTGAGGAGTTGGATATGGCGGCCATCGCCGGGGGGGCATATGACTGCATCATTGTGGACGAGGCGCAGTTTTTGAGCGAGGCACAGGTGGAGCGGCTGGTGGAGATTGTGGATGTACACGATACGCCCGTCATTTGCTATGGCCTGAAAACCGATTTTCAGGGCAAGCTCTTTGCGGGCAGCGACGCCCTTCTGCGCCACGCGGACGCGATTGAGGAGGTCAAAACCATTTGCTGGTGCGGCAAGAAGGCGACCCACAACGCGCGTCTCGACGGCTCAGGCCGCATGACCCGCGTGGGCGAGCAGGTGGTGCTCGGCGCGGACGACAAATACATAGGTCTCTGCCGCAAACACTGGTTCGCGGGTGAAACGGGGCCGGGCATCGTGGTGCCCTCGCGCCAATAGACTGCGTCTATTGCCCACGGATTGAAAGCTTATAATCGCTCACGCAGGGTTTTCATAGCGAATCCTTCGCAGGGTTCTGCCCTCCGAATCCTGTTCCTCACGCTCTGCCGAGCGGAGTTCTCCGTTTTCGTCATAATACAGCCACACAGAGGAAACGCCGCTGCTGTGATAGGTTCGGGTGGTCAGGACAGACAGCACGCCGTCCCGAAACTCGGCTACCAGTATTTCGTTCCCGTCGGCATTATACATATGGATGTGCTCCCACATGCCGCCATCCCATTCGGTGGTGGATCGCATGATGTTGCCGTTTTCGTACAGGTTGGTAATTCTGTAGTTGTCCTCGATTTCATGGTACGTCGTTTTCAACAAGGTTTGCCCGTCCGCATCATATATGCTCTCTTTTTGTATGAACAGTTCTCCGTTGGCGGTATAACATGCATACAGGATTTCGTTCCCCTGTTTGTTGTAGGCGTGGACAGCATATTCTGTCATAAACTCCTCGCCCGCTGCATCGCGCGAGAAATAAGTTGCGCGGGTAACGCGCCCCTCCGAATCGCGCTCGTAAACGCATTTTTCCCACTCTTCTCCGCCGTCCCACGACCATACTTCGATTTCCCAATCCTCTATGGGGTTGTACTCGAATGTGGATACTTCAAATTTGTCTATATCCGTTTTGTCTATATATATTGATCGAATCAAACACCCGTTTTCGTCATATTCCTTGTGGCTCTTTTCGATTTCTTCCAAAGCTCCCGAGAGAATGCAGCGGATTTCGTTCCCGTTTTCATCATACTCCCATCTCTTTTGCTCAATCGACCCATCCTCATATTGATAAATACGCTGCAAGGGCCGCCCGTCTTCGCGGCGCGTGTATTCCTCGCGGGAGCGCAGCTTCCCGTCGTGGTCAAGCCATAAGGTTTCCAGCAAAAACCCCTGCGCATTATAAGTACAATTGCGAATCGTGCAAGAATCCATATAACCACTATGATGCCGTTCCGCATGAAGAAAGCGCTCATCCTCGCTATATACATTTTCTTCCCACGTATCGGCCTGCAGGCCCATATAGGGTGCGGGGCGCGCGTGCGCATATAGCGGCGCGGGGGTGGGCTGGGTGGCAATGGGCGTCTCAGCGGGAGCAGTCGGAAGCGCCGCGCAATCGGTAAGGCGCGCCTGCAACTCCGAGCCCATATAAACAATCAGGCCCAGGCCCAGGAACAGGTAGACGCAGACTGCCGCAAAGGCGAGGGCAATGCTCACCCATATGGCGATGCGTTTATGTTTTGGCTGCATAAAAACTCCTCCGCCGGAAAATGGAATCAGTATAGGATGCGGTGAACGTGTGCGCAAGGGATTATGTCATAATTTCCGTTATTGATACGTTTTTTACGCAAAGCGATGGGGTATCCCCAAAAACCGACTTGCTGCATGGATTGTTTCGTCGTGAAGTTTTGGGAATAAGCTTTATTCCGCTCCTCGCAATGACGGGTATATGCAGTCGGATTCGGCGTGCCGTCATTGCGAGGAGCAGAGTTAGGCTTATTGGAACCGCCCCACGACGAAGCAATCCATGCGGACAAAATGGATGTGCAGAACCGCGAAAATTCATAATACATATGACCCTCCAATGTTGTATAATACCCCATGCATCATTTTGCCGATTATAAAACCATACTCTCCCCGCAGAACGGGATGAACGTATACCGCGGCTGCACACACGGATGCATCTATTGCGACAGCCGCAGCCACTGCTATCAGATTTTGCATGATTTCGAGGATATCGAGGTCAAACGCGACGCCGCGCGCATTCTGGACGCACAGTTGGCGCGACGCCGCAAGCCCTGCATGGTCGTCACCGGTTCCATGTGCGACCCCTATCTCCATTTGGAGGAGGAGTTGCAAGTCACGCGGCAATGCCTGCAAGTCATCGAGCGGCGGGGCTTCGGCGCGTCCGTGCTCACCAAGTCGGCGCGCATTTTGCGCGATATGGACGTCCTCCAAGCCCTCCACGCCAAGACCCGCTGCGTGGTGCAAATGACCCTGACCACCTATGACGAGGATATCTGCCGCGTGATTGAACCGAACGTGTCCACGACCGCCGAGCGCGTGCGCGTATTGGAATCCATGCGCGGCGCGGGTATCCCCACCGTCGTCTGGCTCAGCCCCATATTGCCCTTTATCAACGACACGGCGGAGAACCTGCGCGGCATCTTGGAATACTGCACGCAGGCCGGGGTGCGTGGCATTGTCTGTTTCGGCTTCGGCGTCACATTGCGCGAGGGCGACCGCGAATATTTCTATGCGCAATTGGACAAACACTTCTCCGGCGTGAAGCAGCGCTATATCAAAACCTACGGCAACGCCTATGAATGCACCAGTCCGAACCACCCGCAATTGATGCAAATTTTCACGCAATTCTGCCGCAAGCACGATATATTATATCAACCGAGCGAGGTGTTCCCCTTCCTGCACAAATTTGAGCCGCGGGAGCGGCAGCTGACGCTGGATTTTCAATGATCAGCGCGCAATGCACAAGGTTCAATGATGGATGAAACACCCTGCGCATTGTGCGTTGAGCATTGCGCATTTAGACCCATCCACGGATTTTGAAAACTGTTATCAAACTCGCACTTTTGTTGTCAAACTCAACAGTTTTGTTATCAATTTTCGATTTTTGTTATCAAACTTGACAAATTCGTTTGCAAACAGCAATATTGAACAAACACAGAGGAGCAAAATATATGCAGGAAAATGATCTGATCCGATTGGCGGAAAAAACACAGAGGATGCAGTGCGAAACCCGGGTGCTGGAAGTAAAAGCCGCGCATGAAGGTTGCCCGACTAAGCTGTTCGGCACGCTGTCGGGATTCTCCAATCAGGACGATGGCGGCATCATCCTGTTCGGCTTGGATGAAGGGAAAGGCTTCCGCTTGGTCGGCGTGTATGACGCGCAGGATTTGCAGAAGAAGGTTTCCGAGCAATGCAAGCAGATGGAGCCACCCGTCCGCCCCCTGTTCACCGTGGCGGAGTTGGAAGGAAAGACCCTTGTCTCCGCCGAGATTCCCGCCGTAGATACTTCGGAGCGTCCGGTTTATTACCGCGGCGTGGGGCGCATCAAGGGTTCCTATGTGCGCGTCGGCGAATCGGACGAGGTGATGAGCGAGTATGAGATATACAGCTATGGCGCATTTCGCAAGAGGACGCAGGACGATCTGCGGAGAGTGGAAAATGCCAAACTGTCCATGTTCAACGCCGAACGCCTGACTGCCTATCTTGCCGCCGTCAAGTCGGAACGCAAAACCCTTGCGGAGCATGTCACGGACGAAGAGATTATGGAACTGATGGGCATTGCAATGGATGGCGTGCCGACGATTGCCGGTGTGATGTCCTTTTCAAAATACCCGCAAGGCTATTTTCCACAGCTCTGTATCACCGCCGTTTCGCTTCCCGGCACAGAGATGGGGGAGACGGGGGACGATGGCGAACGCTTTATCGACAACCAGCGCATCACGGGCGCAATCCCGGATATGATCGATCCGGCCGTGGATTTCGTCAGGCGAAACAGCCGGAACAAGACCATAGTCGATGATGACGGAAGACGGCGCGACAAGCCCGAATATCCGCCCAAAGCGGTGCGCGAGGCCATACTGAACGGATTGGTGCACCGGGATTACAGCGTGCATACGCAGAATGTGCCGGTGCGCATTGAAATGTACCGCGACCGGATGGAGGTCATCAGCCCCGGCGGTTTGTATGGGAAAATCACGATTGACTCTCTCGGCAAGGTGCATCCCGAAACCCGCAACGCCGCGCTGGCCAACATATTGGAGCTTTTGGACGTAACGGAAACCCGCTATTCCGGCATTCCGACCATACGTTCCGAATGCAAAAAAGCCGGACTGCCCGCGCCGGTTTTCGAGGTTCGCAGGGGCGAGTTCAAGGTAATTTTCAAAAACAATATCTACAAAGCCGAGATCAAGCAGAACCGCAAAACGCTGCAAAGCGGCCTTCTCGAATTCTGTGCCAAACCCAGAACCAGAGGAGAAATCGTGGCGTTCACCGGATTATCCCGGGTTTGCGCCATGCAAAAAATCCTGCAACCTTTGCTGGATGCCGGTCTGTTGGAAATGACTTTGCCGGACAAGCCCAAGAGTGCGTTGCAGAGCTATGTGAGGGTATAATTATGTATAAAAAACTACTCTGCATCCTGCTAACCCTGCTCCTTCTCTGCGCCTGCGCGAGCGGGCCTGCCCTGCCGCAGACGTCGAACAACCCCGCACCGACGCTTACGCTCCCGCGCGTGCCGACGCCCGGACTCACCCCTCTGCCCGTCGTGGGCAAGCCTGCGCTCTCCCTCGCCGAGTTCCCGCGTATAGACGGCTCCACCGCCACCATACCGTTGGCGCAAGCCTTGGTGCGCGAGATCACGGGTTGCAGCGAAGCCGAGGCGGAAGCGGCGATCCAATTTTCCACCACAGACGCCAGTTACTATGCTCTTTCAAAACAGAACGCGGATCTGCTCCTGGTCTATGAAGCTTCGCCCTCGGTGGTGCAGGAACTGGACTTTGAGAGCAACTTTGACCTATACCCCATAGGCCGCGACGCGTTGGTCTTTTTGGTCAACGAAAACAATCCCGTAGACTCCCTGACAACCAAACAACTGCAAGATATATACAGCGGCCAAATCACGAACTGGCAGCAGGTAGGCGGCATTGATGCGCCCATCGTCGCCTTCCAGCGGCCCCTCCTGTCGGGCAGCCAGACCATGATGCAGAAGCTCGTGATGGGTGAGATCGCCCTGATGGACGCGCCGAACGATTACTATATCCCGGATATGCGGGGCTTGGTCAACGCGGTCGCCGCCTATAACAACGCGGGCAATGCCATCGGCTATTCCGTCTATTATTACGCAAAGAACATGTACACCCTGCCCGGTCTGAAGCTCCTGCGCGTGGATAAAACCGCACCGACGGAGCAGAGCATTGCGGCGGCGGAATATCCCTTTATCAACGAGTTTTTCGCCGTGACGCGCAAAGGAGCAGATGCCAATACAAAGCTGCTGCTGAACTGGCTGCTATCCGCGGGCGGGCAGGCCTTTATCGCGCGCTGTGGCTATGTCCCCATGCACGGCAAAGCGTTGCCACCATCCGCACAGGAGATTTCCGATACGCCCCTTTGGGATGAGAATTATTATGCCGTGCTGCCCGGAGAGAATATGATCCATCTGGTCTGGGATTGTTATGGCAGGCAGATCGGTTTCTTCTCCAAATTTGGTTTGGGGGAATATATAGCGCCGGGACTGTATACCGCGGAGGAGTTGGCGGAGCGGTTTTTGTTTGCCGACGGCAGGCAAGCGGATTTGGCAAACCCCACGGCCAATCAAGTGACCACGCGCTATGCCAACGGATTTGCGCGCTTTGACTGGGAAACGGGGCTGCTGTCCATGTATGACAAACAGTTCAATTTGCGCTATACGGTGCAGGGCAAAGCCTTGCCCGACGCAACGGACGGAGCGTATTTTTTCGATACGCTCGAAGTCTACGCGTTGGGGGAAAACGAGTTGATTTTTGTCAGGCACAGATTCATAAATGAACACGAAAGCCTGATTCCCCCGCAGATTCGCACATTGGATGGCCAACTGATTGCCACGCCGCAATTGCAGGATGCGGATGTGAGGATTGTAGGCACATTTGCCGGACAATATTTGCTGGGCGTGCAAGATCGGGCAGTGATACCCCTGTATTCCATTTATGATTTGGACGGGAAGCTGCTGGTGCGCAATGCGAATCTCGTGCTGGATGCAGAACGTGCGCAACGGTACGCCTGTGACAGCTATTATAAGGACGGCATGATTTACGGGAGCGATATGCGCACCGGTGAAGCATTTCAGTTTACGGTGGATCCTTCGAAATATGCGGTTACAAGACAAGGTGGTTTTTTTGAGAATTGCACCTATAATATAGAGGGCACTCCCTCCACGGGCAAAGTGTGTGGTTACGGAGAGGATACATATATCTACGGGGTCGCGGGTGGGCGACTGAAAGCCCTGCGGGGCGGGCAGATTTACAATTTCCCTGTAGACGCGCCCTATGCACACTTGTATGATTTCAATGATACGTTTGTCTATATCGGGATGCGAACGGAGGAAAATTTCTACGCAACAGACAGAGAAGAACTGCGCTTCCTGCAAAACGGAAAGATTCTGCAAATGGAGCGATATGATTCCGCGCGGATTGACGCAGAGTACGCGGTTGTGTGGTATTATGCGCAGAAAGAGTATGTCGTTTACGACGCAAACGGCATGGAGTTGCTCCGTGTTGCGGGCGATGAATGGAGAGCTCCGTCTTTCCATCACCTGCGCGGCGGTGTGTTTCTGAGAGAGCAAGGTTCCTATATCGGCATAGTGGATATAGAGGGCAACTGGCTGGTGCGAACGCTCAGGCCCATGCTGGCGGAGGATATTGACCGCTGGCAGCCGGTGCGGTGACGAAGAATTTTGATAGATAAAGGAGCCTTGCCCATGCACAAAAAGCTACTCTGCATCCTGCTAACCCTGCTCCTCCTCTGTGCCTGCGCGGGCGGTCCCGCCCTGCCGCAACTGACGGACAGCCCCGCGCCCGCACCCGCGCCGATAGCAGACGCGCCCATGATGCTGCTTGAGCAACTGCCCAAAATAGACGGTTCCACGGCCACCATACCGTTGGCGCAGGCACTGGTGCAATACGCCACGGGTTGCGATGCGGAAACGGCGGAGGGAGTGATTCAATTTTCCACCACGGACGCCAGCTATTATGCCCTCGCCGAAGGGAAGGCGGATTTGCTGCTGGTCTATGAGGCATCCCCCTCCGTGGTGCAGGAACTGGACTTTGAAAACACCCTTGACCTGTACCCCATAGGCAGGGACGCGCTGGTGTTCTTGGTGAATGAAAATAACCCCATAGATTCCCTGACAACCGCGCAGCTGCAAGATATATACAGCGGCAAAACCACGAATTGGAAGCAGTTGGGCGGACCGCACGCACCCATTGTCGCCTTCCAGCGCCCCCTCCTGTCCGGCAGCCAAACCATGATGCAGAAGCTCGTGATGGGTGAGATCGTGATGATGCAGTCCCCGAACGAGCTGTATATTCCAACCATGGAGTGGCTGATCAAGGAGGTCGCAGCCTATAACAACGACGGCAACGCCATCGGCTATTCCGTTTATTATTATGCGAAGAATATGTACAGCCTGCCCGGCCTGAAATTCCTGCGCGTGGAGGGCGTTACGCCCACAGAGCACAGCATCGCGGAGGAAGACTACCCGTTCATCAACGAGTTCTATGCCGTGACGCGTAAAGACGCAGATGCCAATACAAAGCAACTGGTAGACTTCCTGCTCTCCGCACAGGGACAGGCCTTTATCGCGGGCTGTGGCTATGTCCCCATGGACGGCGCCGCGCTGCCCCTGCCCGCCGCGGAAATCTCCGATATACCGCTCTGGGACGAAGCATATTATGCCGTGCTGCCCGGCGAACATATGAGCTGCTTGGTTTGGGATTGTTATGGCAGGCAGATTGGCTCCTTCTCCCGGTTCGGTTTGGGGGAATATATAGGATCCGGGCTGTATACGGCGGAGGAACTGGCGGAAACGGCGCTCTTTATAGACGGCAGGCAGTTGGATCTGGCCTCCCCCACAAACGACCAGGTGACGACCCGCTATGCGAACGGCTTCGCGCGCTACGATTGGAAGACGGGCGTCCTGTCCGTGTATGATAAACAATGCAAGCTGCGCTATACCGTGCAGGGGGAACTTGCGCCGCGCGACCCCTATGACGACGAAGGCCCCGCCGCCTTCGCGCTGGGGGCGTATGATTTGCTGTATTTCTCGCCGTGGAGCACAGGCGAGCTGATACGCCCGCAGTTGCGCACAAGGGACGGGGAATTGGTATCCTATGTCGCATTGGAAGACGAAGACGCGCTTATCGTGGGTGGCTTTGCCGGGCAGTATATCCTGGGCCTGACGATGGTGGAAGTGGAGATGGAGGATAGAACGCGGAGTACAACCGTTTATTCCATCTATGATTTGGATGGCCGCGCCCTGGTGCGGGGCATCACGCCGATAGCCCCGCCCGACTTTACGCCCGGCGGCATAGACAACAGTTCTTTGCCGGATATGTGGGAGAATCGCAGACTGATCAGCGACAGTTATTTCGCGGACGCCAAGATTTGGGACGGCGATTTTGCGGTGATCGCAGAGGGAGAAGCGGAGGACAGATGGGATTGGCCGTATGAAAAAATCGGTGATTTTGTCAGGGGTTTTACCTATGATATGGATAGCGTCCCGAGCGACGGCACGGTACGGGAAAGCGCGTGGGGCGCATTTGTGCAGGGGTTTGCGGACGGGCAGCTATATGCCATGCGCGGCGGCAAGGTATACCGATTCACCGTGGACGCGGAACGGGCGGACTTGATGGACTTCAATGATAATTTCGCATTGATAAGCACCTGGAACCCCATAGAGAGCAATTGGGAATATGAAGTGCGCTTCCTGCAAAGCGGACACAGCATAAAACCGGAACTTAAGCCTTTTCGCTACCCCGCGATGTTGAGCGAACAGCACGTCACCATATTCGAATACAGCGACGCGTATCACGTCATCTTCGACACAAGCGGCGCGGTCAGCGGAAATATCCGCCCCGACTGCTGGAATATACACGCCCTGCCCTGCGACCTGTTCCTAGTGATACGCGGCTCCTATATCGGCATCATAGACGTCAGCGGCAACTGGCTGGTGCGCACCCTCCGCCCCCTATTGGCGGAGGATATCGGGAGATGGGGGATTGGGTGAGGCAAACCGAACGCCGTAAGGGCGGCCATTGGTGCGATTGGCGAAGAAACCGCTTGCTTTCTGTCATTTTATGTGGTAAGTTCCACTAAGGTGGTGAAGTGAATGCGGCGCAGGCTGTTGCAATATATCCTCAACGCGAACCGCCTGCTGCAGAATAAACCGAAGCCCGCGGAGGAGTAGAGCGTGATTGCAAGCATGCGCGTATTGGGAATAGACCCCGGACTGGCGACCATGGGTTATGGCGTGGTGGATGCCGTCGGCAGCCGCCTTGCGGTGGTGGATTACGGCGTCCTGCAAACCGCGGCGGGCCTGCCCTTTCCGCGGCGATTGGAGTTGCTATACGAGGGCGTGAACGAGCTGCTCGCCCTGCACAAGCCCACGCATGTCGCCTTTGAGGAGCTGTTTTTCTATCAAAACACGACGACGGCTCTGCCTGTGAGTGCGGGGCGCGGCGTCGCCCTGTTGGCGGCCCAGCAGAGCGCCCTGCCCCTCTATGAATATACCCCCATGCAAATCAAGCTGGCCGTGACGGGCAACGGCCATGCAGACAAGTTGCAGGTACAGCAAATGGTGCAGCGCCTGCTGAACCTCGGCAAACTCCCCAAGCCCGACGACGCCGCCGACGCACTGGCGGTGGCTATCTGTTTGGCGGTTACGGGGAAGCATTGTTTGGAAGAGTATCGAATCTTGTAAACTTCCCGCAAAATCTTAGTGAATTCGAAAAAACGTCATTGACAGCTTGCCAAATGCGTGTTACTATCCATGATTGAAATATGATATCCATGCTGTGATAATATGCCCTAATTTCCGAAACCCCCTGCTTTTGCATTGCGAACGCTGCGAGAAACTGCGGGGGCTTGGGGGATTTTGCGCGTTATGGCGGAGCAAACGGGCCGTTTTCGATCGAAGAAAAGGCCCATGCCGCGACAGGGTGGTCTATAAAAGGAGTGTATGGAATGCTGCATGAAGTGAAGTCGGGTACCGGAACGAGAATGAGCTTTTCGCAAATCCCGGAAGTCCTCGACATGCCCGATCTGATAGAGGTGCAAAAGAACTCCTACGAGCGTTTTTTGCGCGAAGATCTGCGGGATGTGCTGGATGATATATCGCCCATCACCGACTATTCAAACAAACTCGTCCTTGAATTCCTCGATTACCGGATAGACCGGGAGAAGCCCAAATACAGCATCGCGGAGAGCAAAATGCGCGATGTCAACTTTGCCGCGCCCCTGCGGGTCAAGACGCGTCTGATCAACCGCGAGACGGGCGAGGTGAAGGAGCAAGAGGTCTTTTTGGGCGATTTCCCGCTGATGACGCCCAACGGCACCTTCATCATCAACGGCGCCGAGCGCGTCATTGTCTCGCAGCTCGTGCGTTCGCCGGGCGCCTACTATGGCTATGCCATGGACAAATTGGGCAACCGTCTCTATTCCGCGCAGGTTATCCCCAACCGCGGCGCATGGCTCGAATATGAGACCGACCAGAACTGCATACTCTATGTCAAGATAGACCGCCAGCGCAAGCTGCCGATCACGTCGCTGCTTCGCGCCATCGGCTATGGCAGCAACGAGGAGATCACGGCCCTCTTGGGTGAGGATGAGCGCCTTCTGAATACGATGCTGAAGGATACGGGCCGCACGGTCGCCGAGGGTCTGATTGAGATCTATCGCCGCCAGCGCCCGGGCGAGCCGCCCACGGAGGAGAGCGCGCGCAACCTCCTGCACGGTCTGTTCTTTGACAACCGCTATGATCTGGCGAAAGTCGGACGCTATAAATATAATAAGAAACTGAGCCTGAAGAACCGCTTGGTCGGACTAACTGCCGACGAGCGCGTGGAGAGCCCCCTGACGGGCGAGATACTCTGCGAAGCCGGTGAAGTCCTCACGCGAGCCAAGGCTGCGGAGATCGCGGACGCGGGCGTGCACGGCGTGTATGTGCGCGTGGGCGACACGCGGGCGCGCGTGGTCGGCAACCAGACGGGTTCCGCCGCGGGCTATCTGCCCTTTGCGCCCGAGGATGCGGGCTTGACCGAGGATGTGCATCTGCCCACCCTGGCCAATCTGCTGCCCGAACTGAACGCCCTCGAGGATATGGATGCCAAGAAGGAGCTGTTGCGCAGGCACGCGGGCGCGCTGATGTCCCGCAATATCATGAAGGACGATATGATCGCCTCGATCTCCTATCTGATCAACCTGCCCTATGGTATAGGCAGGACGGACGATATCGACCACTTGGGCAACCGCCGCATCCGCTCCGTGGGTGAGCTGTTGCAGAACCAAATCCGCGTTGGCCTGACCCGCATGGAGCGCACCGTGCGCGAGCGCATGGGCAGCCAGGACGTGGAAAGCGTCATGCCCGCGAACCTGATCAACATACGCCCCGTGACGGCGGCGATTAAGGAGTTCTTCGGCTCCTCCCAGCTCTCGCAGTTTATGGACCAGACCAACCCGCTCTCCGAACTGACGAATAAGCGGCGTCTGTCCGCGCTGGGGCCGGGCGGTCTGAACCGTGAGCGCGCGACCTTCGAAGTGCGCGACGTACACTATTCCCACTATGGGCGCATGTGCCCGATTGAGACGCCGGAAGGCCCGAACATCGGTCTCATCAACTCCCTGTCCACCTATGCCCGTATCAACCGCTACGGCTTTATTGAGGCCCCCTATCGCGTGATCGATAAGAAGAACCACAAGATTACGGGCGAGATCGTCTATCTGACGGCGGACGAGGAGGACGGCGCCATCATCGCGCAGGCGACCGAGAAAATAGACGAGAACGCGCACTTCTTTGCCAAGGAACGCGTCGTGGCCCGCAAGTTGGACCAGATCGTCGAGGTCAAGCGCGAAGAGGTCGACTATATGGACGTCTCGCCCAAGCAGTTGGTCTCCGTCGCCACCGCCATGATCCCATTCTTGGAGAACGACGACGCGAACCGCGCGCTGATGGGCAGTAACATGCAACGGCAGGCCGTACCCCTCTTGCGCCCCGAGGCCCCGATTGTCGCCACGGGCATGGAATATAAGGCGGCCAGCGACTCGGGCGTCACAGTCATTGCGCAGACGGACGGCGAGATCGTCTATGTCTCCGCCGATAAGATCATCCTGCGCAGTGGCGCGGGCGTGGATTACAGCTATCCGCTCGTGAAATTCGACCGCAGCAACCAGGGTACCTGCCTGAACCAGCGCCCCGTCGTCAAAAAGGGCGATATCGTCCAAAAAGACGACGTGCTGGCCGACGGCGCGGCCACCCAGGGCGGCGAGATCGCGCTGGGCCGCAATATCCTCATCGGCTTTATGAACTGGGACGGCTATAACTACGAGGATGCCGTACTGATCTCCGAAAAGTTAGTCAAGGAAGACGTATACACCTCCATCCATATCGAGGAGCACGAGTTAGAGGCCCGCGACACCAAGCTGGGACCGGAAGAGATCACCCGCGATATCCCCAACGTCGGTGAAGACGCGCTCTCGCAACTCGACGAGGGCGGCGTTATCCGCATCGGCGCGGAGGTCAAGAGCGGCGATATATTGGTCGGCAAGGTCACCCCCAAGGGCGAGACCGAACTGACCGCGGAGGAGCGCCTGCTCCGCGCCATCTTCGGCGAAAAGGCCCGCGACGTGCGCGATACCAGCATGCGCGTACCCCACGGCGAGGGCGGCGTCGTCGTCGACGTCAAAGTTTTCACGCGCGAGAACAAGGATGAACTCTCCCCCGGCGTGAACGAGAGCGTGCGCGTGTATATCGCGCAGAAAAGAAAAATCTCCGTGGGCGATAAGATGGCGGGCCGCCACGGCAACAAGGGCGTCATCTCCCGCATCCTGCCCGAAGAGGATATGCCCTTCCTCGCGGACGGCACCCCCCTCCAGATCGTGCTGAACCCGCTGGGCGTGCCTTCGCGTATGAATATCGGCCAGGTGCTGGAATTGCACCTTGGCATGGCCTGCAAGAATATCGACAAGGAGAACGGCGGCATCCGCATCGCGACCCCGGTCTTTGACGGCGCGATCGAAAAGGATATCGAGGACCTGCTGCTCGAGGCCGGCTGCCGCGGCGACGGCAAGACCACGCTCTATGACGGGCGCACGGGCGAACCGTTCGAGAACCTCGTCTCCGTCGGCTATATGTACTATTTGAAGCTCCACCACCTGGTGGACGACAAGATACACGCCCGCTCCACGGGACCCTACAGTCTCGTCACCCAGCAGCCGCTGGGCGGCAAGGCGCAGTTCGGCGGCCAGCGTTTCGGCGAGATGGAAGTCTGGGCGCTCGAGGCCTACGGCGCCGCATACACCTTGCAGGAGATCTTGACCGTCAAGTCGGACGATATGATAGGCCGTGTCAAGACCTATGAGGCCATCGTCAAGGGGGAGAACGTACCGCCCGCAGGCGTGCCGGAATCGTTCAAGGTGCTGATTAAGGAATTGCAGTCCTTGGGTCTCGATATCAAGGTGCTGAGCGAAGCGCGCGAAGAGATCGTCATTGGCGAGGACGACGAGGACGATGTGCGGAGCACGAACCTCGACGTTATCGCGGACACGGTCGATGCGCCGCGCCTGCCCGAAGAGGAGGACGAATTCGACGAGTTCGACGATCTGGGCGACCTCGGCGACGCGGAAGCGGACGAGGAAGAGGAAGAGACGGATGCGTTCGGAGACGGCGACCTGTTCGGTGACGAGGACGAGGACAAGGAGCCCGAACCCGAGGAACTGCTCGACGTGGACGCGCTGATCAAGGCGGACATTGCGGAAACCGACGACTTTGAGTAAAAGAGGAAGATAAAATATGTTTGATCTGACCAATTTTGACGCGTTGAAAATCGGGCTGGCCTCCCCGGAGAAGATTATGGAGTGGTCCCACGGCGAGGTCAAGAAGCCGGAAACCATCAACTACCGCACCCTGAAACCCGAACGGGACGGGCTCTTTTGTGAGCGCATCTTCGGGCCGACCAAGGACTGGGAATGCCACTGCGGCCGCTATAAGCGCGGGCGCTATAAGGGCATCATCTGCGACAAGTGCGGCGTCGAAGTGACGCGCGCCAAGGTGCGCCGCGAGCGCATGGGCCACATCGAATTGGCCGTGCCGGTCTCCCATATCTGGTATTTCAAGGGCATACCCTGCCGCATGAAGATGCTGCTCGATATGAGCCCGAAGGAATTAGAACAGGTTTTGTATTTCGCCGCCTATGTCGTCATCGACCCCGGCACGACGAATCTGATGAAGAAGCAGGTCATCTCCGAGAAGGAATACCATGAGTACCGCGAGGTCTACGGCGCCAAGAGCTTCCGCGCGGGCATGGGCGCCGAAGCCATACGCGAACTGCTGGCCGGGCTGGATTTAGAGAAGTTGAACGACGACCTGCGCCGCGAGGTGGACAACAGTTCCGGCCAGCGCCGCCAGAACGCGATCAAGCGTTTAGAAGTCGTCGACGCCTTTATCAAGAGCGGCAACCGCCCCGAGTGGATCATCCTGACCGTGCTGCCCGTTATCCCGCCCGAACTGCGCCCCATGGTGCAGTTGGACGGCGGCCGTTTCGCGACCTCGGACCTGAACGACCTCTACCGCCGCGTGATCAACCGCAACAACCGCCTGAAGCGGCTCCTCGAACTGCGCGCGCCGGATATCATCGTCCGCAACGAGAAGCGCATGCTGCAGGAAGCGGTCGATTCGCTGATCGACAACGGACGCCGCTCCCGCCCCGTCACGGGTCCGGGCAACCGTCCCCTCAAATCCCTCTCCGACCTCCTGCGCGGTAAGCAGGGGCGTTTCCGCCAGAACCTCTTGGGCAAGCGCGTCGACTATTCGGGCCGTTCCGTCATCGTCGTCGGGCCGGATCTGAAGATGTATCAGTGCGGTCTGCCGAAAGAGATGGCCCTCGAACTGTTCAAGCCCTTCGTCATGAAGAAGCTCGTCAAGGCGGGTCTGGCGGCCAATGTCAAGGGCGCCAAGCGCATGGTCGAGCGCAATGCCGAGGCCGTCTGGGGCGTGCTGGAAGAGGTCATACGCGACCATCCCGTGCTCCTGAACCGCGCGCCGACCCTGCACCGCTTGGGCATTCAGGCCTTCGAGCCCGTGCTGGTCGAGGGCAAGGCCATACGCCTGCATCCCCTCGTCTGCACCGCGTTCAACGCCGACTTTGACGGCGACCAGATGCCCGTGCACGTACCCCTTTCTGTCGAAGCGCAGGCGGAAGCGAGATTCCTGATGCTCGCATCGAATAATATATTGAAGCCGCAGGACGGCAAGCCCGTCGTCGGCCCCACGCAGGATATGGTCATCGGCTGCTATTACCTAACCCTGTCCGACGACAAGGCCAAGGGCGCGGGCAAGGCGTTCTCCTCCGAGGAGGAGGCCGAGATGGCCTATCGCACGGGCGAATTAGCCCTGCACGCCCCGGTCAAGATTCGCATTGAGCGGGTCTATGAGGACAGGATACTGCGCCGCGTCGTCGATACGACCCTGGGCCGCATCATCTTCAACAACGCCATCCCGCAGAACCTCGGCTTCGTTCCGCGCGAGACCGAGGCCGACGCCTTCCGCTTGGAGATCAACCAAACCGTCACCAAGAAGACCCTGAACGAGATCGTCGACCGCTGCTATCGCAGGCACGGCGCGGCGAAGACCTCCGAGGTGCTGGACAATATCAAGAAATTAGGCTTCACCTATTCCACGCGCGGCGGCATCACGGTCGGCTATCTCGATATGGTCGTACCCGAAGAGAAGCCGGCGATGATCGCAAGGGCCGAGGAGAAGGTCGTTATCATCGACAACGAGTTCCGCATGGGCTTATTGTCCGATAACGAGCGCCGTCAGCGCGTCATCTCCGTCTGGGACCAGACGACCAAGGACGTCACCGACGCCCTGATGGCCAGTCTCGACGCCAAGAACCCCATCTTTATGATGGCCGATTCCGGTGCGCGCGGCAGCAAGGCGCAGATCCGCCAGTTGGCGGGCATGCGTGGTTTGATGGCCGACCCCAGCGGCGAGATCATCGAGGTACCTATCCGCGCGAACTTCCGCGAGGGTCTCTCTGTCCTCGAATTCTTCGTCTCCTCGCACGGCGCGCGCAAAGGCTTGGCTGATACCGCGCTCCGCACGGCGGACTCGGGCTATCTCACCCGCCGTCTGGTCGACGTCTCGCAGGATGTCATCATCCGCGAGGAGGATTGCTTTGAGGCCCGCAGCCGCGCGCCCAAGGGCATGCTGATCTCCGCCATTGAGGAGGGCAGCAAGATCATCGAACCCCTGCAGCGCCGCATCATAGGCCGCAACACGATAGACGCCGTCCTGCACCCCGCGACGGGCGAAGTGATCGTCCCCGCAAGCTCCCGCATCACCCACGAACAGGCCCAGATGATCGAGGACGCGGGCATCGAGAGCGTGCTCTGCCGCTCTGTGTTCGCCTGCTGCTCCGAGCACGGGGTCTGCAGCAAATGCTATGGCGCGAACCTCGCGACAGGCGGCAAGGTCGAAATCGGCGAAGCGGTGGGCATCATCGCCGCGCAGGCCATCGGCGAACCCGGCACCCAGCTCACGATGCGTACCTTCCAAACGGGCGGCATCGCGTCCGCCGAGGATATCACCCAGGGTCTGCCCCGTGTCGAAGAGCTCTTCGAAGCGCGCAAACCCAAGGGCCTGGCCGTCATTTCCAAGATATCGGGCCGCGTCGAAATCGACGTGAACAGCCACAAGGCCATCGTCACGGGCAATACGGAGGAGGAAGCGGGGGAGACCGAAAGCTATGTCATCCCCTACAACGCCAAACTGAAAGTCCGCAGCGGCGACTATGTGGAAGCGGGCGACGAACTGACGGAAGGCTCCGTATACCCGAACGACATACTCGAAATCAAGGGCGTCAAGGGCGTACAGGCCTATCTGCTCAAGGAAGTGCAGAGCGTATACAGTCTCCAGGGCGTGGAAATCTCCGATAAGCATATCGAGGTGATCATACGCCAGATGCTGCGCAAAGTGCAGGTCGAGGACGCAGGTACAACCAAGCTGCTGCCCGGCGAATTGGTGGATATCTTCCGCTTCGAAGAGGAGAACGAGCGCGTGCTGCTCTCGGGCGACGAGGATGTGCGCCCCGCGATCGCCAAGCGCCGCCTGATGGGCATCACCAAGGCCGCCCTCGCCACGGACTCCTTCCTCTCGGCGGCGTCCTTCCAGGAGACGACCCGCGTGCTCACCGAGGCCGCCATCAAGGGCAAGGTAGACCCCCTCGTCGGCCTGAAAGAGAACGTCATTATCGGCAAACTCATCCCCGCGGGCGTGGGCCTGCGCCGCTACGCGAATCCCGAACTGATCGACGCGCGGCGGATGGATGTGATTGGGTGAAGTAAGAAGTAATAATGCAGAATGCAGAGAAGTTCTTGCGATGCAAATGTGGTTAAGCGTTGCATATGCAAGCCAGCCATCCCTGCTCTAAACCTCTCTGCATTATTACCTATTACTTTACGATTTAGAAAACCACGGAGGTATAAATGAAACCCGCAAACAACATAAACTGCCCCCTCCACAAAACCGAGACCTGCGCCGTCATGCATATGCGCAACTGCAAGCGCTGCCCCGTACCCCAGCAGGGCGTGGTGAGCCGGGATCTGGTCGAGGACGTCGCCCTCTTCTCCTCACTGCTGCCCGTGGACGGCATCGCAAAGCTCTTCGAGAGCGGGGAATGCACGCTCTGCAAGGGGGCTAAAGGCAGCTCTACCGGCTTTGCCATCTATGATATGGCGCACGCGGAGCCCAAGCGCATCCAGCGCAAGAGCATCTTCACGACGCAAGGGCGCTCGGGCTTTATGGTGCCGCTGCAATTCGCCTGCTGCAAAAAGTGCCGCGGACGTCTGCTCTGGCTCGAATATTTGCCCATGCTCGGCGCGATACTCGGCGTCGCAATCGGCGTGCTGCTGACCATCAGCGAAGCGGGTACCGTGGAGCTGAAAGCCGCCTTTCCCGCCCTGCCGCTGGTCTTGGTCGCGGGCGGGCTCCTCGTCGGCTTTTTGTTGGGCCACGCCATACGTCTCATCCTGCGCCACCGCTGGAAGAAGCAGATGTACCTCGATATACACGCCCACCCGACGGTCGCCGCCATGGAATCCATGGGCTGGTTCTCCGTCTTCGGCGGCAACACAGGCAGGCTCGTCCTCACCAAGCGCCGCATCAACCAGGGACTCGGCACAGCCACCGACGCGGAACTGAGCGCCGAATTCTGGCCGGAACCGGATTTCGACGCATGCAACAACAACGAATAAAACGTAGGGGCGGATAGCATCCGCCCGTTGTTTTTTCCGCGAACCCGTATGGAATACATGTAATACAGCACAAAGGAGCGATATATGAAAAAAGCTATCATCCTGACAGCATTTGCAATCCTCGTGACAGCAATCATGGCATGCACCCCAACCCCAACGCTGTCTCCTACCGCAGAACCGCAAACACGGCGAACCCCCGCGCCTACGATTAATGACTCTCCCGCCCCCGCAAAACCCGTTATCTACCTATACCCCGAAACCCCCACCGAAATAAGCGTCAAACTCCAATACAACGGCACCCTCGACTGCACATACCCCGCCTACGACAACGGCTGGAACGT
>WREI01000006.1 GCA_009779405.1 Clostridiales bacterium | reverse complement strand
GCTAAAGTATGCAAGCCCCGAAATGGAAGTTCTGCGCTTCCGTGCGGAAGACATTATCCTGCTGAGCGGCGGCTATGAAGGCCCGGACCCCAATCCCGGCAGCGGCGATCCCGGCGATGTGACCGATCCCGGCGGCCCCGGCGGTCTGGATACCAGCGACGACTGGTTCAACTAAACACACTTCTCCTGACTAATGAAAACGAGACAAGCAAATTGTCTCGTTTTTATATTGCAAAACTATAAAATTATGTGCCGCGAAAAAGATATGCAGTAAAAAAAGAAAATTTCAGGATTGACAAAGGAGGAAAAGCAAGTACAATGATTCCGATTACGGAAAGGCGTTTCGTATGTTATGGAAACGAAATTTGCAATCAAAAACGCAAGCTTTCTGACCAGCTGCGCGCTGGGAAGCAGTTTTCCCGCGCCCCGCGCGCTGGAGATCGCCTTTGTGGGCAAGAGTAATGTGGGCAAGAGCAGTCTCATTAACAAGCTCTGCCGCAACAATAAGCTCGCGCGCGTCTCGGGCGCGCCGGGCAAGACGCGCCTAATCAATTATTTCGATATCAACGGCGCGCTGTACCTGGTCGACCTGCCAGGCTACGGCTATGCCAAGGCCAGCAAGGCGGAGCAGGCGCAATGGGACAGGCTGATGGGCGAATACCTGTCGAGCGGGCGGGTCAGTCACCTGTTTATGCTGCTCGATATACGCCACCCGCCCACCGCGCTCGACCTCGCCATGTATCAGTATCTGCTCTACTATGGCATACCCTTTACCCTGCTCGCGACCAAGTCCGACAAGCTGACCCGTTCACAGCGGCAATTGGCCGCGAACGACAACGCGAAGCTCTTGGGCGCGCCGCCCTATGCCCTCCCGGTCTCCGGCGAAACGGGCGAGGGGATCGCGGAATTGGTGGATCGTATCGGCGCTTTACTCGCGGACGCGCAGGAACGCGCGAAAATGGATACCGCTGCATATGATTCCCGTAGGAGAGGATAATATCCTCCCGTCGAATACATTCAATATAACTCAAAGGAGTCCCATCCCATGGCACTGCGGCAATGCCCCCTCTGTGAAGTCAATTACCTGCGCGGCGACGAACGCGTCTGTATGGTCTGCGCGGCCTCGAAGAAGAAGAAGAATCTGCCCGAAGAGAACGAAGTCCTCCTCTGCAGCGAATGCGGCGAAGAGCCTGCCCTCCGCTCCGGCGAACTGTGCGAGGCCTGCTGGCGCGAACAGCAGCGGCAGCTGGATTTGGAGCGCATGGCAGATAAACTGCGTTTGGCCGAGGTGGCCGCCGCAGACGAAGTGGAGAGCGACGCGGATATCTTTGAATCGGAGGACGCCGAACCCGGCCCCGCCGATTTGGAGGACGCCCTGAGCGGCGGGCTGAGCTTAGAGCTATAATGCCCAGACTTTTCGCCATCGCAGACCTGCATCTCTGTGCGTCCGTGGAGAACAAATCCATGGACGTTTTTGGTGCGCGCTGGGAGCGCTATATGGAGCGGCTGGCGGACAATTGGTCCTCTGTTGTGCGCGAGGAGGATCTGGTGCTTATTCCGGGCGATATCAGCTGGGCCATGCGTTTGGAGGAAGCGGCGGCGGATCTGGCCTATATCGGCGCGCTGCCGGGGCGGAAAGTCCTGTTGCGCGGGAATCATGATTTTTGGTGGGCGAGCTATGCGAAAGTAAAGACCGTCCTGTCCGCAAACTGTTTTGCGATACAGAACAATGTCCTGCGCTTCGGCGATCTCTGCATTGCAGGCAGCCGCGGCTGGATTACGCCGGGCATGCACGGCTATACGGCGGAGGATGAGAAAATTTATCTCCGTGAGCAAGTGCGATTGCGTCTCTCCCTCGACGAGTTGCCGCAGGATACGCAAAACGTCGTGATGCTGCACTATCCCCCCTTCGACAATACGCAGACGCCCAACACCTTCGCGCAGATTATCGGTGAATATCCGGTGCAGAACGTCGTATACGGCCACCTGCACGGGCCTGCGCAGAAGTATGCGTTTTCGGGGGCTTATGCGGGGGCGCGTTATGATTTTGTCGCGAGTGACGCATTGGGGTTTGTGCCGAGGGAGATTGGTATCTTTTAATCCTGCCCGCGGCCCTTGGTTAAGCCCAATTTTGAACCGTGGCCGTGGCCGTCATCCCATGCGTCCGGCAGGGTCAGTACATTGTGCGCAATCGTGCCGCTTGCGCTGGTGTTTCCATATGAAAAAGTGATCGTTATCGTGTCGCCCTCGATCGTTTCCGTGTAGGCTCCCGCCCGGTTGACGCCGTGGGAAAGACTAGCGGTGAAGCTGCCGTTGCTGTACAGGGTGACTGTTTGGCCGCCGCCGGAATATACGCGGATTTGGCTTTGCCGATATACGCTGAACCCGATGATCGCGGCGAGGACAAGGATGGCCGCGATAACGACAATCAGGATGATCCTGTTTTTCTTTTTCCGCTTCATTTCGGCTTCGCGCCGAGCCTGTCGGGATTCTTTGGACATAGCTGTTACCTCGCTTTTTTTGTTTATACAGAGCATATCATAATTTCGCGGCGATTGCTACCTGTTATATATGCCTTATTGCGGCGCATACGATGCGGTATGAGAATTGTTCCTGTTTTTCTGTGCCTTGTCCTGTTTTCGGCCTGCGCCGCGCCTGCTGTGGCGGAGCCCTTGGTTAGCCCTACCCCGGTGCCGGAGCCCGAGTTTACGGTGCTGCTGGATTTCGGGCATGGGGGGCGGGACGGCGGCGCGGTGGGGATGGATACGAAGGTCGCGGAAGCGGATTTGAACCTGGCCATCGGCTATAAGATCGCCGCGCTGCTCGAAGCGGAAAACGTGCGGGTGATTCTGACGCGCGCGGACGGCAATGCGCTGGGCGCGTCCAAGCGGGAGGATATGGAGCGGCGCGCCGAGATGATGGCCGCGCCCGGTTTGGACGCGGTGCTCTCCATTCATATGAACAAGTTCCGCGACCGTTCCGTGCAGGGGCCTGTGACCTATTATCAGGCGGATCCGAAGAATGAGGCCGGGAGACAGTTGGCGCAGGATATACTCGATGCGCTGACCGGCGCGCTCGGGCGCAAGCGGCGCATCGCCAACGCGGGCAACAATATGGTGACGCGCGCGCCCGTCGTCCCCGCCGCGCTGGTGGAGTGCGGGTTTTTGAGCAATTCCGCCGATGAGCGGAATTTGCAGGACGAGGCGTATCAGGATACCATTGCTATAGCCGTAGCCGAGGGCTTACTGGTTTTTTTGCGGCGCGGGGTTGCGGTGCCGTGAACAGCCTGAGACGCAACACAATACGCCTGAGCTGTGCGGGCATAGCCGCCGCGGGCATTGATTTTCTGTACAGGGTTATCGTCTCCCGACAACTGGGGGCGGGGACTGTGGGGCTCTACGCGCTGATTATGCCCGTCTACGCGATATGCAATGCCATTATCGCTTCGGGCCTACCCGTGGCCGTGATGCGGTTGGTCGCGCCGTACAAAGAGCATCCCGCCGAGCGGCGCAGGATTGTGCGGGCGGCGTCCCTGCTGATTCTCGGCGCTGCGGCGGTGATTGCACTGCTGATCGTGCTTTTTCGGGAGGAGCTGGCCACATTTCTGCGCATAGACGGGCAGGGGCGATCCCTGCTGGTGCTGGCGCTGCTGGTGCTGGTGACGGGCTTTGACAACCTGTTTTATTCGTATTTCTACGCGGTGGATGAGATTGCGGTTCCCTCATTCGCGCAGGTCTTGGAACAGCTGCTCAGGCTGGCCGTGCTCTTTGTTTTGCTGCCGTTTATCGCGAAGCTGAATGATTCCTATGCTGTTGTCGCCTGGCTGCTTTTTATTACGGTGCTCGGGGAAGTGTTTGGGGCGCTGTATTTATTTTTGCATTATCGGAAAGGGATGCGGGGGTACATTAAGAACGGCGATGGACGCCCAATAGCCGCCCCTACGGGATCGTTGCTGAAGATTTCGGCGCCGATTACGCTGACGCGGATCGTATCGACGGCGATAGTGTCCGTCTGTACGACTTTGGTGCCGTTTCGGCTCACGGCTTGGGGCATGGCGCAGGCGGACGCGGTGGCGCTGTTCGGCGTGCTGGCGGGCATGGTGCTGCCGCTGGTGATGCTGCCGAATATGCTGCTGCGGGCGCTGTCCGTTCTGATCGTGCCGACCCTGTCCGAAAACAGCGCGAAGCAGCGGCACCGGGATACGGCGGCGAAGATCAAAAAGACCCTGCGGGTTACGGCACTCGTCGTGTTCCCCACCGCGGCGCTGTTTATCGCGCTGAGCAAGCCCTTGGGCAATTTGCTGTTTAAGAACGCGGACGCGGGCCTCTATATCGCGCCGATGACGGCGGCGATGGTCTTTATGTGTTTTTCGCAGATGCTCACGTCCATACTGCATGGACTTGGCAGGCAGAATATGGCGTCGTTTTATCAGATCGTCTGCGGACTCGTGCAGGTCGCGCTCGTGTATTTTCTGGTCGGCATCTTGGGCGCGCAGGGGGTTGTATGGTCCTATATACTGCCCGGCGTGATGCTTTGTGTGCTTTTGTTATTTGAGTTGCGAAAAGCTCAATACATCGGGTTGATCCAGCCGCCCGAGAGCACATAGAATACGAGGTCGACGGATTTTGTGAAGCCCGTCTTGGCCAGCATATTGGCCTTGCGATATTTGACCGTATCGACGCTGATAAACAGTTCCGCGGCGATCTCGCGGCTCGTCATATTCCTGCACATCAGGCGCAACACTTCCATCTCCCGTTCCGTAAGCGCGGTCTCGCCCACGGGCATGGGGATGCTCTTCGTTTCGGGATAGCAATATTCGCCCCGCATTACTTTGCGGACGACTTCGATAAAATAATCGAGACTCCTGCTCTTGAATACAAAGGCGCGCGCGCCCGCTTCCTTCGCCCGCGGCGCATAGGTGATTTCATTGAAGCCGGACATTACGATGATTTTTATATCGGGATACAGTTCGCAAAGCGTCCTGGTTGCGGCGATGCCCGACGCGCCGCCGTCCGTGCAGACGTCCATCAACACCAGATCGGGGCGCAATCTCGCGCAGAAGGTCTCGGCATAGGCGGCGTTCGACAATTTGCAGACCACCGAATATTCGCCCGTAGCCTCCAGCGCGGCCGTTAGCGCGTCACTGATAAAATCGTGGTCGTCGACGATCAATACTTTATACATAGTCCCCTCCCGGCAACTCCGCTCTGAGCACAAAGCGCGGTTCTGTGATTACGGTCAGCATGCCGCCCAATACCGCCGCCTTGCTTCGCATGCCGCCTATGCCGCCGCCCTCCATGACGGGCTTTGCAGGCGGGCGTCCGTTGTCGCTTATCTCCATATGACAATTGCCGTTTGCATACCGGATTTGCACGTTTACCACGGTCGCAAAGCCATGGCGCACCGCATTGTTCGCGCCCTCGCCGATGATATTTACAAGAGCCTGACCTCTGTCTCCTGTCTCCCTTCTCCCGGCAGCGCTCCATCCAAACATAATTCCACGCCAATGCTTACATAGGCTCGGCACAGGGCTTCCCACTGATTCTGCGGGGCGTCGGTGCCGTCCCCTTGCAGGGCGCGGAGCAGATCCTCCAAATTGATGTGGAGCAGATCCTGCGTGCGCCCGCTGCGCAGGGCGTGGATCAGTATGGTCAGGCGTCCGCCCAATATATCGTGCGCGCGCGTTTTGACCCGCTGGATTTCCCGTTCGCGGCAGAGTATATGCAAGCTTGCCATTGTATCCTTTAGTTCTTCGCTGTGGCGCATCAATTCACTTTCCTGCGCCCGCAACTGCGCCGCCAACGCCCAGCGCTCGGTGATATCGGCGGCATGCAGCTGGATACAGGTCTTGTTTTTGATTTGCAGCTCCGTCCTGATAAACATCCAGGCGCTGTTGTCGGGCAGCAGGCACACCGGCTGCCCTTCGCATTCCGCCCGTTCGCAACCGGACGGGAGCACGCCCGCGCGCAGGGTCTCATAGAAACGATTGCCGTTGCGCTGTGCCCTGCCGCAGATGATATACATCAGTTCCTGCATGCGTGCGTTGGCAAGCAGGATAAAGCCGCCCGGCTCGCAGAACAGGAGTCCGGCGGACAGGGTATCGATGGCGTTTTTTGATGGACAGGGCCGAGATGCCCGTGCGGATTTCGCGGAAGCGGCGTATGCAAACGAGCGTGCCGCGCAGGAGCCAGAACAGGAGCGCCACGATATACAGCCAGGCATACATGCCCCGCGCGAGGTTCTCCATAAACGGCAGGGTCAGGCAGACGGCAGCGACCGACGGCAGCGGGCTCACCCGTTTTGCGTTTACCGTTACAATGCAGGCGGACAGGACAGTTGCGGCGGCGGCGATATAGCGCAATGTTTCGTATCCCGACGGGACTATCATGCCTATCCAGTGGCTGTGCTGGCCCCGCCCATAGGGCAGGGAGAGGATGAGGAGGTGGAACCATATACACAGTTCAAAAGCGTTTTCAAGCCAACGGGTGCGGCGCAACGGGCGTCGGAAATAGCTCGCAACCAGCGCCGCCGTCTGCGCCAGTATGCCGAGGGCCAACAGCAGGGAGACGAGGGCGCGGGCGTTCAGGGGCCAGCTCATGCCGCTGCACATCGCGGTCTCGAAAAACAGCAACGGGAACAGGCCGACAACCATCGTATAATCGCTTTCCCATGCAATGGGTACCCTTGCGCAGGTCGATCTGAAATACGAGGTTGTGCAGATCGTTGCTGAGGACAAGGATGAGAAGCAGTGTGCTGATTGCGATGATCGCGCGCAGCCACCCCGGAAACGGGGCATCCTCCCGCCTGTCAATGTTCCAAGCCAACCGCAAAGCTGCCCACGGCAGCGCCATCTGGCATATATAATAGCCATACCACAGATAGCGGCTCAGCGTGTTATCGGGAATTTGCCATTTCATCAGGCGCATACACATCCAAAGCAACAGGATGAGTGCGGTAAACAACGCCGTGCGCCGCACGCCCCGCTGCATAGCGCGGCGCATCACAGATGCGAACCAGACCACGACGAGAACCATATACAGCAGCGCAACGAGCTGGTGCTCCCGATTGTCCACGGAGCTGAACAGGCGCTCCCGAAGCACGATGCGGCGGTATATGCGGTTGCCGTCCATACATACGTTGTTAAAGCGCGCGCAGTCCGTCACCCGGTTTGCGTTCGCATAAGCCGCGGCACTCGGGTAGAGGGCTTCGTCACAGCGCCCATCGGGCAGGCGGAACCCGGCGGCGAGCAGCAGGGTTTCCACATCCCCTTCGAAATGGAGGGGAGCCTTCGATAAAATGCCCCGCGCATAGCCCAGGGTTCACTCCTCGGGGACGATGATCTCCAAGTTGCGCCCGGCCTGCTTCAGCGCGACCGCCTGGTGGTCATAGCAGATCAAGATAGCAGGGTCGAAGCTTCTGTCGAAGTGGCCCACGGCCCGCAGTTTCGTCAGAAAATCGGCCGCGCCGCGCAGATTGAAATCCTCCCCCTCCAGCCCGCAGGCCACGGCGGCCAACTGCACCTCGCTCGGATACAGGCCCGCATAGCCGACCGTCTCGTTTGCGGAGAGGAGGTCGCGCCAGCCGCGTATGGCGGTTTCTGTCCTATCACGGTCGACTGCTATAACGACCGTGGAGAGATAGTGGGGATACCAATATGCCGCGACGCCGCCTTCCAACGCGGGCAGGGCCTGCACATCGAAGGCCTCCGCCACCCCGCTTTGCAGGGATTCGAAGACGCGGTTGGATTTTTCTCTTGCATGGATCGGCAGCATTTGTGCGAGCACGGCGGGATAGGCCGTGTGGTCTTCGATAAAGCTGTAGACCGTTTCCTGGCCGTCGCCCATGGTACAACCCCCGAGGGACAGGAGGAGCAGACAGAGCAAGGCCCACGCCGCCGCGCGTCCCATACGCCTGCCCTTCCCTTTTTGCATTACAGCACAAATGCCCTTCCTGCTTTTTTATATTATAACATCTGATTTCACGTTTGACAAAGGCGGCGGCTATATGGTATAAATATTTTAATTCGGCATATGCCGAGTATATATATTTTTCAGGAGGACGTTGTTATTATGATTACCGTTTCAAACAAAAAACTGCATGCGTGGATTGCGGAGCTGGCCGATTTGTGCCAACCGGACAGCGTTGTCCTTTGCGATGGTTCGCAGGAAGAGTATGAGCGCCTGCTGGGCGAGATGGTGGCAATCGGTATGGCGATACCCTTGAATCCCGAAAAGCGGCCCGGCTGTTATCTCTTCCGCAGTCACCCCTCCGATGTGGCGCGCGTGGAGGACAGGACCTATATCGCGTCTTTGAAACAGGAGGACGCCGGCCCGACGAACAACTGGGTCGACCCGGCGGAATTGAAGGCGACGATGACGGAGCTCTATCGTGGCTGTATGCGTGGGCGGATCATGTATGTTATCCCCTTCTCCATGGGGCCTATAGGCTCCCCGATTGCGAAGATCGGCGTGGAAGTGACGGACAGCCCCTATGTCGTCGTCAATATGCGCATTATGACGCGTATGGGCGCGGCGGTACTGGACGCGCTGGGCGATGGCGACTTTGTGCGCTGCCTGCACTCCGTGGGCGCGCCGCTGGCCGAGGGCGACGTGGACGCCGCCTGGCCCTGCGCGCCGATGGAGCAGAAATATATCAGCCATTTCCCCGAGGAGCGCATGATCTGGTCCTATGGCTCGGGCTATGGCGGGAACGCGCTGCTCGGCAAAAAGTGCTTCGCCCTGCGCATCGCCTCGGTGCAGGCGCGGGACGAGATGTGGCTGGCCGAACATATGCTGATTTTGAAATTGACCGACCCCGAGGGCAATGCGAATTATGTCTGCGCGGCGTTTCCGAGTGCCTGCGGCAAGACGAACCTCGCCATGCTCGTGCCGACCATACCCGGCTGGACCGTGGAGACCGTCGGGGACGATATCTCCTGGATGCGCTTTGGCGAAGACGGCAGACTCTACGCGATCAACCCCGAAGCGGGCTTCTTCGGCGTCGCGCCCGGCACCTCGGAAAAATCCAACCCCAGCGCCATGGCGACCGTCGCGAAGAACACGATCTTCACGAACGTTGCGCTGACCGACAACGGCGACGTCTGGTGGGAGGATATCGGGACGCCCGCGCCCGAACACCTGATAGACTGGCAGGGCAATGACTGGACGCCGGGCTGCGGACGCAAGGCGGCCCACCCGAACGCGCGCTTCACCGCGCCCGCCGACCAATGCCCGGTCATAGCCCCCGAATGGGAAGAGCCTGCGGGCGTACCCATATCGGCCATTCTGATTGGCGGACGCCGTCCGAGCACGATACCCCTCATCCACGAGAGCTTCGACTGGAAGCACGGCGTGTTCCTCGGCTCCGTGATGGGTTCGGAGATCACCGCCGCCGTCATTTCGGACAAAATCGGCCAGGTGCGCCGCGACCCCTTCGCGATGCTCCCCTTTATGGGCTACAATGTCTGCGATTATTTGCAGCACTGGCTGGATATCGGCGGGATGGCGGACGAAAACAAGCTGCCGCGCATCTACTATGTCAACTGGTTCCGCAAAACCGCCGATGGCCGCTGGCTCTGGCCGGGCTTCGGCGAGAACAGCCGTGTGCTGAAGTGGATCATCGAGCGCGTGGGCGGCAAGGGCCGCGCGCACGCCACGGCGATCGGCAATATGCCCGCGCCGGAGGATATCGACACGGCGGGACTGGATATATCCCGCGAGGATATGGAGGAGTTGTTGCGCGTGGATGCGGATGCGTGGATGCTCGAGATTGAATCCATTAAGGAGAATTATGCGAAGTTCGGGGCGACGCTGCCGGAGGAACTGCATGCGCAGTTGGCGGCTTTGGAGACGAGACTGCGGGGGTAAGGCAATACGCAGTGTTCAACGCGCAATGTTCAATGTTAGAAAAAACGCCCTTGCGGGCGTTTTTTGATTGGAATGTTTTGTATTACAGTACTGTGATTAAGCCCGCCAGATAGCGCAGTATCATCGCCGCGTCGACAGCGGAGACGCTTGTGCCGCCGGAGACTAAGGCGTTGATTTCGCCTTGCGGCGTTAGAGTGGACAGGCCCGCCAGGTGGCGCAGGATGGCCGCCGCGTCTTTCGCATCGACGACGCCGTCGCAGTTTGCGTCGCCGCGCAGGGGGGGCGGCGTATATCCTTCATGCCAAAAAGCCGCCCCGATTGTGATGATCCCGCCCAACTCCACATTGTTCGGAATCGGATAGTTGATGGAACCGGTGAGCGGGTACACCGACACGATCCAGTCGGTCGAGGGGTAGCTTCCTCCCGGTTCTTCGGGGATGAAGAGATCGCCGGGGCCGGACAGGGTCAGACCGTTGGCCGTACCCGCCTCCGACACGACATAGGCTATTGCGATTTGGCTGCCCACCTTGCCGTAGGGGCCCGCGATCGTGATCGAATCGCCCGGTATATTGCCGGACAGGGACGCTTCCACCTTGTATACCTTGATGGTCGCCGTCAGCTGGCTGCCGGGGGCGTCGGCACGGGTGAGGGTCAGCGTGAGCTCTTGGCCCAAATTATAGTTCTCCACAGGGAGCGTAGCGGCGCCGGAATCGGTGACACTCTCGCCCGACCATGCGTATGCAAACGCGCCCGAGCCGCCCGTGACAGCGCTTGTGTTCGCCGTCAGCGTGCCGTCGGCGCTGTTCACATCGATGCCCACCGTCCCGGTCAAGACATGATTTGTGTGCGCAAATGTCCCGACAAGCGTGATGACACCGTTCACCGCATCGCCGGACACAAACTGGGTATAGGAGGAACTGCTGCCGGGCGCCGTGACCGGTATGGGCGGGGTTGCCTTGCCCGAATATGTGAGGGTGTTGCTTGCGTTACCTATGTTTGCCAGCGTGTAGTCTATAATCATGGTGTCCAGGTGCTTGCCATATCTGGTGAAGCCTCGGATGGCAACCGCGTCCGCGCCCTGCGCGCCGGATGCAGTGATATCCGCGCGATAGACCGTCTCGCTTGCCGTCAGGCTGCCCTTTCGCTCCGCCTTGGTCACCGTGCAGGTGATGGCCTTGCCGAGCTCGCTTGCGGCTGGCAGATATGTGTTGCCGGAGGGCGTATTCACCGGCGCCCCCTGCCCCGCCACCGACCATGTATAGACATAAACCCCCGAGCCGCCCGAAACCGTGGCAGTCAGCCTGCCGTTTGATCCGTCCAAGGTCAGTGCGCCCAAAGTCCCTTCGATGGGCGGGTACGCGCCGATGGTGAATGAGTTGCTGGGGGCGGAACGGATGGTCGCGCCATAGAGGGTCTCTCCGCCGGGATAATAAATCCCGCCGCTGAACAAGCGCGTGATTTGGCTGCTCTGTAATGTGGACGAAGCGGTCAGTGTATAGGTGCCGTAGGTATCCACGCTGAGACCGGGGAAGCTCGCCGCGCCACTTGTCCATGTTTTGGATTTTGTGCCGTTTAGGACTGCGCCGCTCGGGGTGGTGAGCGCAAGTGCGACCAACGCCGCGTCCGCGACGGTCACCGTCTCGCCGCCCGTCGTTTTCAGCAGTACGGCGGGTGCGCTGCCCAGCGGCTGATCCTCATACACGCCGCCGCCGGGATGGGTCGTCCAGGCGATTTGGTTGACCCAGGCTATATGCTTGTAAACCTTTCCCGCGCCGCCGACCATGTCGAGGGCATACACGTTGTCCTTGCCATCCACCGCGATGCCTGCGGGTGCCTGGAACAGATTCGTGCCGCCCGGCGCGTTTTCTATCTGATAAATCGTATCCGACGCCGGGAAGATGGCATAGACATACTTCCTGACCGAATCGCTCACGTAGAAGACGCCCTGGCTGTCTATGGCGAGCCCCGTCGGGTTTGGCACAAGGTTGCGCGTACTGAATAGCGCATCCCAATCGCCGGGCGTGTTATTGTATTGATAGATGGCACTGCTAAAGAGGGTGGTGGCATAGGTAAACTGCTCCGTCACAACATAGACATTGTCGTTTTTATCCACCGCGACCGCGATAGGGGCGCGGAACGGGCTGCTCCAGTCCGTCCAGCTCGGGTTGTTGAAGATGCCGCCCGTAAAGGAGCCGGTGATCCCCACCCATGCGTTCGTCCCGGCCGCCAGCCTGTATACCGCACTGGTATTGTTGGGCGAAACGTTGGGGATGGCCGCGCGCGCGTCGATGGCGTACACATTGCCCTTGCTGTCCGCGGCAATTCCGCTTATTTCCTGAAATAAGTTGCCATGGGTGATGTCCGACCAACCGCTGCCCTCCTTATACATTAAGACAAGGGGGTAACCGGGCGCATACGTTTCGGTGGCCGCGATGTATACATTGCCCGCTCCGTCGACCGCAACCCACTTGAAACGCCTGCCCGGATACATTTGACCGGAGGGGGTAATGGTTGTCCAAAGCCCCGTTGACGCCGTGTATTTCCATAACAACTGGTAGGTATAATCCACAACATAAATGTTGCCGTTGTTATCCGCCGCGATATCCGAGGGGTCGAGCAGCGCAGCGGGGGATGATTGGTCTGTCCAATTCCCCATCCATGCGGCGTCGTTGCCCGGCGACAGCGCCAATGCCGAGCGAAGCGTAAACATGGGCAACAGGGTCAGCATCAGGATCGCTGCCAGCAATACGGCAAAGTTTTTTCTTGTTTTTTTCATTTTTCATTCTCCCTATGATAATAAGCATACACAATTATTATAAGGGAAAAAGCGGATTTTCGGGAGTGACTTTTACCGCCCGAAAAGTCACGTATTACAGGATCAGTTTTGATAAATCCTCCCTGTTGCCGATGAATAATTCGCCGTAGATTTTGTTCAGCCTGTTTTTCAGCGTGCCTGTGGAGATATGGAATTGCGCCGCGATCTGCGCGTTCGGGACGCCCCGGGCCGCGAGATGCGCGATCTGATAGTCGCGCAGGGAGAGGATCAGGGTGATATTGTCCTTGGTGAAGCGGTTGTGGAAACTGAGCCAATGGGAGAAACTGCGGTTCCACTGTTCGGTGACGGGGGCATAGAAGGCGGGATATTCGCGCTTGAGCAACCGTTCCAGCAGACCGCCGAACGCGGTGATCGACTCGGCGAAGGGGGTGATAAAGCCGTGGGGCAGGGCGATGGCCATCGCGTCCAACAGGTGGCGCTCCGCGTCCACCGCGCGCCCGAGCGCACAGCAGGCAATGGCGCGGGCTACGCGGAAGTAGATATCGTGGAAGCTGACACCCGCGTCTGTCGCACAGAAGGCGAGCGCGATCTCGGACACGGCGAGCATGGACTCGAATTTGCCGAGACATTGGAAATATTTTGCGCGTTTATATACGGCGTCCGGGATTGCCTTGGGGTGCAGGCGGGCGTAATCCCCGTTTTGCAGCCAGGCGGGTACCATGTTCGGCGCAAGCGCGCTCACGTAGGCGGTTGCAAGGCAGAGTTCGGCGAAGGCGACGACGCTCTCGTCGTTTGTTTTCTGTATGGTATCTTTCAGAAAGGTTTCGATTTCCAGATAGAAGGGATAGTCCCCCGTGCTGATGGCGGCGGCGATGGCCACCGACGCCGCGCGCAGGCGGGCGGCCTCATCGCCCGCGGTTTGGCGGAAGCAGTCCGCTACGCGCTCGAAATCGCCGCGCAGATAGGCCAGCTCGCCCGCAAAATGCAGGCGCTCGTCCTCCATGCCGTGCAGGGGCAGGGGGCCTATGCTTGTCTCGAGGATATGCGCCAACTCGGCAGGCAGAGGGCTTTGCGGTCTGCGCTTGCCCGCGGGCTTCTGCGTATCGGCCGGGATCAGCCACATATTGCCCATTCTGCATATGCCGGGGATGCGGTTTTCGCTGATGCAGAGGTTGACATAGCGACGCGAAACGCCCCACGCTTCCGCGGCCTCCTTGGCTGTGATGTAGGTTTTCATGGGGGTATTATACTACCGGATCTGGAAGTGAACAAGGGGGGCGTATCATTAAAGCATCTTTTAAAAGGAAAAGACACAAGCAGACGGATGTTTTGCCGTATGGGTGTCATATCTTATGTGGGGAGATAGCAGCTATCCTTTCTCAGAATGTTTGATTGATGCACCGGATGTATTGCTTAAATTAATATTTGCCGGATCAGATATGGCGAAGGGTGATATTGATCAATGGATGAAAGAGATCATCGGTTCACTCAGCATCCTTACCACCGAGGATAACGGATAATCATCGCGGCAATCATTCTACACGCAAAGTCTCAAGCAAACCACTTGGGCTTTTGTACGTTCTTCGCATTATCATTCGGCGGGACGATTATAATCGTCCCGGCCGGGTATGTTGTGATTCACGGGCTGCTATCCGCCCCTACGGGTTCGTGACGTACGGCGGGGCGCAACGTCTCCTGCGGAACCGTTTGCAATCGTCCCCTACGACTTCGCAATAAATTTATTCCCGCAGCGCGAACAGGTGACGCGGATCTTGCCCTTGCCGCGGGGGACGCGTAGTTTTTGCGTGCATTGGGGGCAGGAGAGGTGGCGGTATTGCTTGGCTTCCTCCCATTGCTTCTTTATGTTCGATTTTTTGCGCGGGGGTTTGGGGGGCTTGGTGCGCGGTTGTTGGGTACCCGAGGAACCGTGAGCGGTTCCTCTGAAGAAGTCCCTTAGTTTCACTTGGAAAACCAACCAGCGCTGGTTTTCCGTGGCGCGGGCGGCTTTGTTTTTGGAGAACATGCGGAAGGCTGCCCAACCTATGCAGGCGAACGCGGGGAAGCGCAGGGCGAACAGGGTCCAGGCGAAAGCACCGCCGGGCGCTTGCGGGACATAGCCCAAGAGCCAGGTCAGCAGGAGCAGACCGCCGCCGACATAGAGCAGGGTCTTGTTTAATTCATCCGGGCGGAAACGCGGCAGCATAGCCTAAGCGTCCTTTCGCAGTATCTTGTAGGAAAGCGGCGGCAATACGCAGTTGAGCGTCGCGTCGATGCATAGGGTTTCGCCCGTGCCGAGCTCCTCGTATACGCCCGCAAAGGGTACGGGGGACATACCATCGGCTCCCTCCCAGAGCAGCGCGGGATAGAGCAGGGCGGTATTGCTTTCATCGTCCGCGTTGGCGAGGAGGATGACGACTTCGCCGTTATCGGCATAGCGCAGGATGGCGAAGACGCCCGCGTTCAGCGCGCCCATGCGGGTATGCCCGCTCTGGAGGACGGCGCTGCCTGCGCGCAATTGCATCAGCTCTTGCATTTCGGAGAGGAGTTCCTTGTCCTCCGCATCCCAGGGATAGGTTTTACGGTTGAAGGGATCGTCCAGACCCCACAGCCCGGCCTCGTCCCCGTAATAGACGCAGGGGACGCCCGGGTGGCACAATTGTATGGCGGTGGCGAGCAGGAAGCGGCGCTTGCCGCTCTGTAGCTTTTGCTCGCCCGGCGCGAACAGGGCCTGCTCGGCGCGCGGGGATTTTTCCCTGCCTATGCCGCCCGAGAGTCGGGCCAAGGCGCGCGCTTCGTCGTGGGAACTCAGGAGGTTCATGCAGGCCAAATAGAACGGCTCGGGATAATTCTCGCGCAGGCGCTGCAGGGCTTCGTTTAATGCAAACGCATCCGACGCGCCCGCGCAGAAGGGCAGCACGGCGCGCAAAAACGGATAGTTCATCGTGCTGTCGAGGAGGTCGCCATCCACATAGGCGCGGCGCCCGCCGGGGCCTAACTTCGTGGAGCAGTCATCCCAGACCTCGCCCAAGAGCAGGGCGTCGGGGTCACTGCGCTTGACGGCGTTGCGCAATATACGGATAAAATCGTCCGGCAGTTCATCCGCCACATCCAGGCGCCAACCGCTTGCGCCGCGCGCCTGCCAATGCGCCAACACCCCGTCCCGCCCGTTGACAAATTCCACATAGGAGGGCGTCATTTCGTTGACGTTGGGCAGGGTCGGGAAGCCCCACCAGCTCTCATAGCGATACGGATAGTCGTGGAAGCTGTACCAAGGATAATAAGGCGAGGACTTGCTCTCGCAGGCGCCGCCGCCATAGAGCCCGTAGCGGTCGAAATAACGGCTGTCGTCGCCCGTATGGGAGAATACGCCGTCCAATATAATGCGTATGCCCATGGCCTTGGCGTCGGCGCAGAGGGCGTCAAAGTCGCCGCTATTGCCGAGCAGGCTGTCTATTTCCATATAATCCGCCGTGTTATAACGGTGGTTGGAATAGGCCTCGAATATGGGATTCAAGTATAGGCAAGTGACGCCGAGGGACTGCAGATAGGGCAGCTTTTCGCGAAGCCCCGTCAGGTCGCCGCCGAAATAGTCGTCGGGGATATAGTGCGGCTTGCCCGATTCGGGGAGATAATAGGGCTCCTCACTCCAGTCCTCGTGCAGTCTGAGGTGGCGGCCCGCGGCGATGCGCGCCTTGGCGCGGCGGGCGAACGCATCGAAGTCCCCCCGCGCGAAGCGGTCGGGGAAGACCTGATAACAGAGGGCATGGCGGAACCACTCGGGCGTGGTGAAGTCCATGCGGTATACGGTGATCTGCCAGAACTGCGGCGCGGCGCGCGAAACGCGGCCCTCGCCGCTCTCCGCGCCATAGAAGAGGGTCTCCTCGCCGTCCTTGCGATAGAAGCAATAGTGTACGAGACCGGGCGTGCCGGGCATCTGCACGGCGGCGCTGTATTGCCCGGCCAGGCGGATGAGAGGGATATGCGCTTCGCGCTGCGGGGTTTGCAGCCAGAGATACCAGTCGCCGCCATCGGCGTCGAGGGTCAGGCGCACCCGCGCGGCGCAAGGAGCCGCGCCCTGCGGGAAGCGATAGTTCGAGTTGCGGGAATGGTGAAAGCATTGGATATTCATATGGGTATTATATACGAGAGACCCGCGCTTGCAAACAAGCACGGGCGTATTGTTGCGGTTTGTTCACAAAGGGGGGGTGGATGTCAATGCATGGTGAGACGAAGCGGATAGCTTAGCGATGCGAAATAATAACTGATATAAAGCACGCCGTCGCCGCTGTCGTATATCTCGATTTCGATCGTGAAATGCTCTGTGCTGTTCCCGTTCCACGGGATGAACGTGATGCCGCCGTCCTTCGTGACGAATATGTTTTCGATCACGGCATTATCCCACTGCATCGCCCCGCTGCCCCGCGCTATGATATTGGGCTCGTCCTCGGACCGGGGCTCTTCTAATGTGAAGCGGATATTGTTCAGCAACCCGTCAATGACTAATTTTGCCGATGTCATTTGGCCGCCCATCGCTGCGAGGTAATCGGTCTCGTCATAGTCAATCCGCAACTCTCCGATTCCTGTGTAGTCACCGTACAAGCCGTCGCCTTCATTCTCCGCCGAAAACATGATGGTAAAGTCGAATTTGGCATATTCATTTTCGATATGCTTATCTGTACCTCCCGCGCTTATCGTATAGATGGCTCCGCTGCCGGGCGCGGCACATTCGCAGGCTTCGCTGTCACCGCAGTCGGCGCAAGCGCAGTCTTCCTGTATGCAGTCGGGGCAGCAGGGACAGGGGTCAGCGGCGGGTGCGGCGCTTGCACTTATCTTGTCGTTTGAAGGGGCATCGGGGACGCCGGGGATGCCCGCGCACGCGGCAAGGGACAGCGCCAACAGCAGCGCCGGGACGAGGGTGCATAGTTTCTTCGTGATCGCCATAACTTTGTCCTCCCTGCAAGCAGTATATGTGGTTTTGCCCTTGCATTGTATCACGGTTTTTGTATAAAGACAATGTGTTATGCAAATGTGATTATTTTGACGAGACCTCCCTGCGCGAATCGAAAGCCCTGCATTTGGAAGCGACGAAATATTATTATCCTTAAGCTGTATATGCCCTCCCCCATTCGTTCGTTTTGTCCCCGAAACACGTTGCAATTGTCACATATACATAAAGTTTTCGTAAGGATGCAGTCATATATTGTCGCGGTTTTTGCGCTTTGCTATAATGAAGGGGGAGAGAAGAATAGGAGTATCGGTATGAAATCAATTGCAAAAAAAGCGGCGCTTCTCTTGCTTGCTTTGGCGCTTATGTCGTCGTTTTGCGCCATTGCGTCGTCCCTTGCGGCAAGCCCTTTTCGGAACGGCGATGTGGATGGCAACGGCGTCATTACGGCAGAGGATGCCGCGCTGATTCTTCGCCATCTGGCGGGGGCAAGTATCCTCACGGGCGACGCTCTCCTTGCCGCCGACGCGGATTTGGACGGCGCTGTCAGCGCCGCGGATGCCGCCGCGATTCTGCGGTATTTGGCGGGGCTGGGCGGCTTGCCGGACTGGGGGATGGAACCGCTTTATCATCCCGGGGATGTGGCCTTTATCAATGCGTTCATTGACAGCAATGGGTGGTCGTGGGAGAAAGCCGATCCCGCCGACGGCAGCTATATCCCGGAGGATTGGAAGAAGGAGACGATGCACGACGGGCCTATTCTATATTGGTCGGAGGATGTGACCAATAGGCGCATTGTAAAACTGTTTCTCAATGATTTCGGACTGGAAGGTTTCTTGGATTTTTCCGGGCTTCCGGCCTTGAAAGCGCTCCTTTGCGGCGACAATGCGCTGACCGGTCTGGATGTGAGCCACAACCTTGCATTGGAACAACTCAGCTGCCATAACAGCGGCTTGACCGAACTGGATGTGAGCAATAACCTTGCGCTGGAAATTCTGGATTGCGGATACAATGAACTGACTGAACTGGATGTAAGCGGGAATCCCGCATTGATCGAACTGAACTGCGATAAAAACCGGTTGACCGAACTGGATCTGACCAAAAATCCGGCGTTGGAATTGTTTTGGTGCGATTACAATGACCTGACCCGGCTGGATGTAAGCAAGAATCCGGCGCTAAGAGATTTCAATTGCAAGTACAATCAATTGACTGAACTGGATCTGAGCAAGAACAACGCCCTGTGGTGGCTCGATTGCCGTAACAATCAACTGACGGCGCTGGATGTGAGCAAAAACCCCGAGTTGTATTATCTGAATTGTACATTTAACAATCTGTCTGCGCTGGATGTAAGCGGGAATGATGCGCTCTATCTTCTCTATTGCAACAATAACGAATTGACCAATCTGCAATTGGGAGAAAACCCTGCGCTTGAACGCTTGTATGTGTTTGAAAACAAGCTGACTGATTTGGACGCAAGCAAGCCCATTGCGCTGCAGATGCTCTATTGCAGTAACAACAAATTGGTCAATTTGAATTTGGGCGAAAATCCTGTGCTATGGGGTCTCGATTGCAGCAACAATGAATTGATTGAGTTGGATCTAAGCCGCAACCTTGGACTGAGAGCTTTGCAATGTCAAGTGAACAAGCTGACCAATTTGGATCTGAGCGGGCTTGTGGAATTGCATTATGCGGATGTCCGCTACAACCTTTTCACGGACAAAAGCCAAATTGTAGGGTTTGACCCGCAGCGATGGGATACCGGATCCTTCTACTACTCCCCGCAACTGGGAGATGATGCCCCCAATGTGCCCTGATCCACACGTCATGCCCCCTCCCCCGCGACCCGGTTGCGGGGTTTTCTTTTTGTAAAAATTCCTATTGACATATAGTGTACCACACTATATAATAATGCGTACAATAGTGTAGAGGTGATGAATTTGGATAAGAAAGAGTTGATTTCCGGGTTTGTTTTGGAGTTGCGCCGGGGGACGGTGGTGCTTTGCGTGCTGGCGAAATTGCGGGAGCCGACTTATGGGTACAATTTGATTGCGGAGCTGGCGGATTCGGGGGTGGCCATTGAAGCGAACACGCTCTATCCCCTGCTCAGGCGTTTGGAGGGGCAGGGTTTGCTCTGTAGCTCGTGGAATACGGACGGCGCGAAGCCGCGCAAATATTATGTCTTAACCGCGTTTGGCGGGGAAGTTTTGGCCGAGATGCGGGCGCATTGGTTGGGCAATGTGCGGGATATACAAAGACTGCTGGAGGGTTGATGATGGAACACGAACTGATTAAGCGCTATATTTATGCCGTGGTGCGCCACTTGCCGCAGAAGGCGCGGGCGGAGGTGGAACGGGAGCTGGACAGCCTGATTTCGGATATGCTCGAGACGCGCTGTGGGGCCGTGCTGCCGACCGAGAAGGATCTGCGGATTGTGTTGACGGAATTGGGGACGCCCGAGGAGTTGGCTGTGAAATACAGCGGCGAGGAGCAGCGCGCGCTGATTTCGGGTACTTATTTGCTGCTCTATAAGCGCGTTTTGAGGATTGTGCTGCCCATACTGGCGGCGGTGGTGATGATTGCGGGCGTGATGGCGCTGCTTTTCGGGGAGCCACTGCCCGCAAACCCCTATCTTTTGGTGGGGCGCTTTTTCGCACAGTGCATAGGCGGGGCGTTCAGCGGCGTTGTGAATGCCTTTGCCATTATCACCTTCATCTTTGCGATTTTGGAGCGTAAAAAAGTCAAACTGCCCGAGGGGGATATGTTCGCGCGCTTGCCCGCCGTGCCGCAGGAGCAGACACGTATCAAGCCGCACGACGCCATTATGGGTATCGTTTGGGCCTTTATCTTCACCGTGCTCTTTCTGGCCGTGCCGTGGTTTGCGGGGGTATACTTGGAGGGCGTGGGCTGGATTCCCGTGTTTGTCACCGAGACCGTGCGCGGCTTTTGGCTGCCGATCATTCTGTGGGGCTTGCTGGGGATCGGGAAAGAGGTCGCGAAGCTCATAGAGGGGCAGTATACGAAGCGGCTCGCCGTTGTGACCGTCGTCGCCGATGTCCTGATGCTGGTCTGCTTGGTTGCGGTCTTTTCGGGCAGCGGGATAGTGAACCCGGTCTTTCTTTCCAATATAGCTGTTTTGTTTGAGGGCGAGGGGGCTAAGCTCATACCGCTGTTTGCCAATCTGCATTTGGTTGTTTTGGGTGCGCTCAGCCTTACGCTGCTGCTCGAAATTGTCACAACGCTGGTGAAAGCGTTCAAATATGATGTGAAAAAATAAGTTTCTGTGATATAATAGCCCTGTAAAATAAGGAATGTTTTACAGAGGGAGAGTACATTATGAATACATCGCATGACAGGCCCGCGTCTGTTCGCGTCCTATCCGTGTTGATGGCAGTTATGCTGGCGCTCGCCGTGATCGGCGCGGCGCCACGCAAGAGTTCGGCCCTGACGGAGGGAGATTACGAATATACTGTTTACGCGGGATGGGCGACAGTCACCGGCTACACCGGCAGCGGCGGCGATATCGTGATTCCCGCTACGCTCGGCGGCTGCCCTGTTCGTTACATAGGAACCGGCGCGTTTCTGAACAACAAAAAGCTTACATCCGTGGTCATACCCGATACCGTTACGCATATCATGGGCTCCATATATTGGCAAGGTGTTTCATCGTATAATAAAGGCGCGTTTGCCGGTTGTACAAACATCAAATCAGTCACATTGCCGGCCAATCTCAGAGAGATACAGGGCTATGCCTTTCGTGAGTGCCAAAGCCTGAAAACCGTGGTATTCCGAAACACATGGCTGCCCGGCGGCTTTGACAATCCCCTGCTGTGGGCAGGCGCTTTCCAGGTCGTAGAAGCACACAGCAGCTATGCCTTGTGGACGGCGCCCGCTTTGGATCGTCTGTATGTCGCGAGAGGTACAGCTTCGTATATAGCCCCGTTTTTCCGATTCACTTCCGGCGGCAAAATCATTGAAGCAGGCGACTGCAACAAACATTACGAAGACGAGTCCGGCTTTATCTTAAACGCGCACGCCGTCGCCATCTGCGGGCAGCATTATGCCTGCGACGCGAATTTCAGCCCGCCCGAACACTGGGCGGCTCCTTGCGGAAACCACTATTTTTGCATGGACGGCTATGTTTCGTCCGAGCATACGACAGGCGCCTGCGGGAATCACTATCGCTGCGCACCCGGATTTTTCGCGGGCGACCATGAATCGAAGGGGCAGTGCGACGATCACTTTGCCTGCGAAGAAGATTATTGGCTGACCAGTCACAACTTATCTCCAAACTGCATGCGGCATTTTATCTGCGACGGCGGCGACCATAGACCGACAGCCTGCGGGAACGGTTATTATTGCGACGGCAGCATCCATCAGCCCGCCTGCTATTGGCACTGCACCTGTCAGGGCGGCGACCACAGCTTGCAGCCATGTATATGGCGGCACTATAAATGCGAGAACGACGGCCTTGACCACAGCCCGGCGTCCTGCGGGGATCCCGACCATTATAACTGCCACGGCGGCGACGCTTATCACGCAACTACAGCTGCCTGCGGAAAGCACTTACACTGCGCGACCGGTGACCACCGGGCGGCGCTCTGCGGCAACCCCGCGCATTTCAGATGCGATGGGGCAAATCACGGCGGCAGCATGCCCTGCGGGAATCCCGCGCACTTTGCATGCGACGGCGCAAACCATAATGCGGCGCCCTGCGGCAATCCTGAACATGTTGGCTGCGATGGTGGCAACCACGGCAACGCAGAATGCGGACTTGCCTATCACAGCAATTGCTGGCAAGGTGAGCACGGGCATGGCGCGGCGGCCTGCGGCATCGCAGGACACTGGATTTGCGACGACACGCACATCTGCTACATTTTGGGCGACGCGAATTGCGACGGCAGCGTCGATGCCGCCGATGCCGCAGCAATACTGCGTCATTTGGCGGGACTGGGCACGCTCAGCGCGCAGGGGCTGATTAACGCAAATGTAAACGGCGACAGCGAAGTCGACGCGGCAGACGCGGCGGCAATACTGCGGTCTTTGGCGGGACTGGGTTCGCTTACAACTCCCTGACAGCATGAAAGTAAAGCGCTATACGGTCAAATACGCTGTCGCCCAGGGCATGTACTGGATGACCGCGAGTTTGATTTATGTCAACTCCCAGACCTTTTTGGAGAGCCTTGGGTTTGCGACCGCGCAGGTGGGGCTGACGCTGGCGCTGGCCAATGTCTGCTCTATGCTGGTACAGCCCGCGCTGGCGGCGGCCCTGGATCGGGGGCGCTTTTCGCTGAAGGCCGTGATCTGCGCGCTGGTGGGCGTGGCCGTGGCTCTGGCGTTGTTCCTGGTTTTGGACAGCCCGCTGCTCGTTATCGGCGCGCTGTTTTGCGGGCTGGCCATCTGCACCATGTGCGCCCAGCCCTTTCTGAACGCGGCGGGCTTTGCGCTCGAGAGCGCGGGACACAAGCTCAATTTTTCGCTCGCTCGCGGCATAGGCTCCGCCTGCTTTGCAGGCGGGAACATCGCGCTCGGCTGGCTTTTGGAGCATGCGGGTACGCCGAAGCAGGTGCTGCTGCCCTACTATATACTCCTGAACGCGGCGCTGTTTTTCTGGACTCTGTATCTGCTGAGAGGGCCGAAGAAGGCCGCGCTGCCGCAGGAGCAGGTGCGCGCGCAGGGCAATTTCACATTGCTTTGGCACAACAAGGCCTTCTTGCTGATGATTATTGGCCTGACCCTGCTCTTTATTCAGCACAATATTATCAATACCTATCTATGGAGCATCACGGACAACGCGGGCGGTGACCGCCAGACCCTCGGCCTGCTTTTGGGCTTGGCAGCCTTTTGCGAAGTGCCGACCATGCTGCTCTTTGTACCCCTTGAGCGGAAATTCCGCGTTGCGCCGCTCTTGGTTTTTGCCGCGCTGGTACAGACCATCAAGTCCGCGCTGCTGCTGTTCACGGGCGCGGGGCTTTGGGTGCTTTATCTCTCGCAGAGCACGCAGATGCTCGCCTATGCCCTGATTGTACCCTGCACGGCCTATTGGGTGAACCGCAACCTCGCGGAGAGCGACCGCGTGAAGGGGCAGGCCTGGCTGACCGCCAGCACCGTGATCGCGGGGATATTCAGCAATCTGGCGGGCGGGTTTGGGATGCAATATCTTGTCGTGCAGAACGCGATTTGGATTGGGACGGGGATCAGCGCATTGGGGACGGGTTGTTTGATTTGGGGGGTTGTGCGGGGGGAGCGGGGCAGGCAACGGGCAGTACGCAATAGCCAATAGGCAGTAGGCAGTAGAACAGAGTGGGTTTTACTCTATCAGGGCATGCGGCGGATCTCGCCAAAACCTGTTTTGGTGGGTGCCAATCGCGCCCCCCACACTTCGCGACAGCTAAAACTGTGTAGTAGGGGCGGATAGTATCCGCCCCTATGGTATACCTAAACCGCAAAAACGTTAGATGATGCGGGGTGCTCTACCGCTGCATTTGAAGTAGGTTACAGCAAACGAAAACCCGCCGGAGCGGATTTTCATTTATGGCTGCGGTTTTATGGGAGGGTCCAATTGGATGCATCCATCACATATGCCATGAATTCTATGAACGCCTGCCATTGGCTTGCGCCCGATGAGGGGACGAAGCCCTGCGGGTACATATCGGATGATACAGAAAAGTATTGCGACACGTGCGCGGCGCCCGCCTTATCCACGGCGATGGTTGCCTTCAATGATACGAGTGGATTCCACGAGTACGCAGGTGTACATGGCACGCATTCGCCATAGCCGAGATAACCCAGTTGCAATACCCACGCCACATTCTCTAATGGCACGTTCGGGAAATCCTCATCCCGTGGAGAGACAGTGTAGCCCGTGTTGCGATATCCGTACATGTTCGTTGATATAACACCAAACCCAATACCTTTATATTGATTTGGGTTTTCCTCGTTTTCCTGTTCTTCCTCTTTCGTCAAGCGCGGCATTTCTGCTCGAAGTGTCTCCCACATCTGTAACGCATCTAATACATCCGGGATTTCAGATATAAACTCGGATTTCCCTGTTCCTTCGTATGTAGCGAAAAACGTCTGCAGCGCTTCCGCTATTTCGGACGGATCGTTATATGTCTGCACTTCAATGGGCATGTACCATACGCCCACGAATTCGTCAATTATTATTTGATACGTTTTTACAGATAGTTCTGTCGCGACAGCATTCGCAATGTCTATATAGCCGCCGTTTTCGTAATCATAACAATCAAACTCGAGCATGGCGGAACAGAGCAAGTCATCGGGATATGTACCCTTGTGGTAACTGAACGGATCGATATATTCGTTTGTGAAGTCCATCCTGACAGCCCACCATACTTCGGTAGTCGGCCCTTCAACAAAGGTAGACTCTACAAATTCCCATCCGTCCGTAAAGATGTCGTTCAGAGCGAGAATCAAGTCTTCCAGCGTACTTCCCGGTATCTCATAATAGACGTAATCATTCAGTTCGGCGTCTATGAAATCACAATAGAAACAATCCTCCATCGAATAATACCAAATACTGACCTTCATACCATCCGGGAAACGCGGGTCGGGTACGTTGATCCAAATCAGCCGGGTATACCCCTGATACTCCCATGTCCACGCGCCCGCGCCAAATAATCCGTTCAGAAACGCGATCACGTCCTCCTCCTCCGTGAAATATTCTTCCGCAGCAGTATCCCCTGTTTCGAGATCCCAAATTAAAAGATACCCATCCCAATCAGGAATCCAAAGCCCGACGGTCTCCTCCTCTACATAGATAAAATAACGGCCTTCGTTGAGATAGAAATCATTCAAATCCGTCGGGGTAAACGAATTCCAGACTTCCTCCCAATCGCTCGTCTCGCCGACGAGGGGCTCAATGTTCGTAATAAAATCCTTCCCCCGCGCCATTTCATAGGCTTCTGCAATTGTCAACCCATGGCTTGGCTGCTCCACCCAGTCGGGGATGGTGGCGAGGCCTGCGAGGTGGCGCAGGACGAGGGCGGCGTCCGCGGCGGTCACATCGCCTATGCCGTCGGCATTTGCCGCGGCGAGCTGCGCGCCTTCGAGCGTGATGAGGCCTGCCAGATGGCGCAGAATGAGGGCGGCATCGCTTGCGTCCAATTTGCCGTCGCCGTTCGCGTCGCCGTGCTTTAGCGGGGCTTCCGCTGCGAGACCGGGGGCTGCGGGAAGCAGGGCCAACAGCAGGGCCAAGGCTATGCACAAGGTCAAGATTTTTCTTAGATTGCGTTTCATTTTTCTCTCCTCCGTATAAATTATTGCATTGAAATGTGAAACCGTGTCAGTTTACGGTGTTAATGTACATAATACCCCCCTCCCCCCCCCAATTCCAAGTGTTTTCATAAAATTAACATTTAGAAATATATGGGAACAGAACTGCCTATTCCCTTACATATCGCCTTGACATAGGCCCCGCATCGTTGTAATATAGTAGCATACAAGGCTTTTACTTTTTGTATACAAAATCCGGGCGTATAGGTGGGATTTACATATGATCGGAAGTTTGGACGCTCTTGTGCGCGCGCTCTCTCCCAAGCCTGTTTTGGCCGTGGCCGTGGCGCAGGACGCGCATGTATTGCTTGCACTGCGCAATGCCGCGGACGCGGGGCTTTGTCGGCCGCTCTTGATTGGAAACGAGGCGGCCATTTTTGCGGCGGCGGACGCCGCAGGCGTGGCGCTCGGCGATATGGAGATCCTGCCCTGCGAGGGGGATGTCGAATGCTGCCGCGCCGCCGTGCGTCTCGTTCGCGAGGGGCGGGCGCAGGCCGTGATGAAGGGGCTTTGCGGGACGGCGACGATCTTGCGCGAAGTGTTGCATGCCGAGACAGGTTTGCGGGAGAGCGCACTGCTCTCCTATGTCAGTGTGTTTGAACTGCCCGGCTTTGAACGGTTGATTTTCCTGACCGACCCGGCGCTCAATATGTATCCCGATACGGACGCGAAAAAGCATATTATCCACAACGCCGTGTCCGTGGCGCGGGCCATGGGCGTGGCGCTGCCTGTGGTCGCCTGCGTTTGCGCGCTCGAGACGGTCAACCCCAAGATGCCGCCGACTTTGGACGCTGCGGAATTGGTGCGCCTGTGGCAAGAGCGAGAGATACAAAACTGTATCGTCACCGGGCCGCTGGCGCTCGATAACTGTTTGTATCGCGAAGCGGCGCTGCATAAGGGGATAGAGGACGAAAACGCGGGGCGGGCGGATATATTGCTCGTCCCGAATATTGAAGCTGGGAATGTGCTGCATAAAGCCTTCTCTATGGTGCTTGGGGCGCCCGGGGCGGGCGTTCTGGTCGGCGCGCGCGCGCCCGTTGTGATCACCAGCCGCGTGGACAGCGAGGAGTTCAAGCTTCGCTCTATCGCGCTGGCGCTGCATATCGCCGCGGAAAGGAACGCTTGATATGATATTCCGGATACTCGCCGTCAACCCCGGCTCCACCAGTACGAAGATCGCGGTTTACGAGAACGACGCGCCGCTCTTTGAGAGCACGGTGCGCCACGACGCGGGAGGGGACGCATCCCTCGCCGTGCGCGAACGCATGATTTTGGACGCGCTGGCCGAATACGAGGTCGCCGTGGAATCCCTGCACGCGATTATCGGGCGGGGCGGGATGCTGCGGCCCATACCCGGCGGGGTCTACCCCGTGAACGAGGCGATGTTGCGCGATTTGCGCAACTGCGTCTATGGCGACCATGCCAGCAATCTGGGCGCGCAGTTGGCGCGGCGCATGGCGGAGCCCTTGGGCATACCCGCCTATATCGCCGATCCCGTGGTGACGGATGAGCTTTCGCCGCTGGCGCGGCTCTCGGGGCATCCACAGATTGCGCGGCGCTCCGTGTTCCACGCGCTGAACCAGCGGGCCGTTGCCAAGCGCTTCTGCGCCGCGCGGGGGCTGCACTATGAGGACGTGAACCTGATCGTCGCGCATATGGGCGGCGGGGTGACGGTCGGCGCGCACCAATACGGGCGCGTGGTCGACGTGAACGACGGATTGGGTGGCGACGGGCCTTACAGCGCCCAGCGCTGCGGCGGCCTGCCCGCGTTCGGGCTGTTGAAATTATATGATACGGAGAAACTGACACCCGCGCAGATGGCCAAGAAGCTGACGAGCGACGGGGGGCTCTTGGGCTATCTCGGCACGGATGACGGATTGGAAGTCAGCCGCCGCGCGCAGGAGGGCGATAAGGCCGCGCGGATTGTGTATGAGGGGATGGCCTATCAGGTCGCCAAAGAGATAGGCGCCTGTGCGGCGGTGCTTTCGGGCGAGGTGGCGGCGATTATACTCACAGGCGGTTTTGCGCGGGACGAGGAATTGGTCGGGTGGATTGCCGAACGGGTGCGCTTTATTGCGGAGATTCTTGTGATACCCGGCGAGGATGAGCTGCGGGCGCTGAGTGAGGCGGCGTTAAGGGCGCTCAGGGGTGAGGAGACGCTGATGGCGTATTAGGCAGTAGGGGGCGACGCCGTGTAGCGGCATCCCGTGGTGAACGAGGGAAAATGCAAAATAAATTATACATCATCACAGGGCATTACGGCAGCGGCAAGACGGAGTTTGCCGTGAATTTTGCGTTGCAGCTTGCGCAGGCGGGCGGCTCTGTGACTCTGGCCGACCTGGATATCGTCAACCCCTATTTCTGCTCCCGCGAGCGCAAGGCGGAGTTGGAAGCGGCGGAGGTGCGGACCATACTGCCGAGCAAGGGGCACGGGGACTTGCCCGCGCTGAATCCCGCGCTTTTGGCCATGTTTGAAGCGGGCGGCGTGGGCGTGATGGATGTGGGCGGTGACGCGGCCGGCGCGCGCGTGCTGGGCCGCTTTGCCGCGCGGATTGCGGCTGTGCCCCATGAACTGTATTGTGTATTGAACTTTAACCGCCCCGAGACGGCCACGCCCGAACAAGCTTTGCGGTATTTGCGGGAGATTGAGGGCAGCAGTAAACTGCGCGTTACGGGGCTGGTCAACAATACACACCTCTGCACGGAGACGACGGCGGAAGACGTCCTGCGCGGCGCGGCCTTGGCGCGGGAGACCGCCGCACTGGCGGGCCTGCCACTTGTGTACCATGCCGTGGAGCGCGGGCTGGCGGCGCAATTGAATTCTATGGAGGGCGAGTTGTTTTTGATGGATATATATATGAAGAAGCCGTGGGAGTAATGGCTTAGGGCAAACTTGGCAGCATGGATTGCTTCGTCGTGAGGGTTCACCGCATGTTTGATTCTGCTCCTCGCAATGACGGGTGAAGAAGCCGTGGGAGTAGGGACGCACGCGGACGCCCGGAGTACATGAAGGATGTTTCAGGGCGCAATATATTGCGCCCCTACAGGAATAACTCCGGCTGGGTTGGGGGAAATCATGTGTGAACGAAAGAAGGGGGAGATTATTATGGAGAATGCAGAGGCAAAAACAAAAAACAACAGGCAAGGTTATATTCTTGCCGCAATCATTACGGGTATATGCACAATAATAGCTGCCCTTGTTGTCCTTATACCAAATTACAACAAGGGATATGCTGAAGGATATCAAAAGGCCAATGAAGAAAATGAAGCCAAGATAGTTACTGCACGCGATGCTGCTTGGCAGGAAGGCTATGCTCAAGCAATTGAAGATATAACAACTCCCGAACCACCACCTACTCCCGAACCACCGCCTACCCCAACACCCGAACCGATTGCATTATTGCAAGAGAAAACTCCCTTTAGAACGGAACGTTCAAATGATTATAGCTCCTTCCGTACACTCAAAGATTATGCAAGTTCGAGCGACATGTATATTGCCAGTAATAATGCAACGTATACTTCGGGACTTATATTTTACATGAAGGGCAGTGGTGAGCAACAAATACAATGTCACTATAACATAGAAGGAAAATACACACAGTTGCAGGGCGTCTTTGCTCTGACAAAGCGTTCAAGTGGGAGCAGGGCAACTTGTACCTTAATAATCATAGGTGATGGCGACAAGGAATTAGGAAGATATAAACTATCGCCCGGAAATCCTTCTTTGCCTGTGGATTTAGATGTTAGCGCGAAGCATAATTTGATTATAAAGATAATTTACACCGACAAAGATGAAGGAGAAACGAAAGCCACATTTGTAGGCTTTTATGACGCGGTATTGATCCGGTAGGCGCGCGATATATCGCGCCCTGACGGAGTACAATAAATAAGTTTCCACGCGCGATATATCGCGCCCGTACAAAATTAAAACCAAGGAGGACAACAATGGCAGGCAGAGTACTATTCGACCGCGACCGCTGCAAGGGCTGTGAGCTGTGCGTGGATGTGTGCCCGAGGCATATCATCGGGATGGACAGCGCGACCAACAGCAGGGGCTATCACCCGGCGCATGTGGAGCGCATGGAGGAGTGCACGGGCTGCGCATCCTGCGCGCGCATGTGCCCGGACAGTGTGATCACTGTGGAAAGGGATTGATATGAAAGAACTTTGGAAGGGCAATGAGGCGGTCGCGGAGGCCGCGATGCGGGCGGGCTGCCGCTACTTTTTCGGCTATCCCATCACCCCGCAGAATGAGATTCCTGAGTATCTCGCGAAGCATATGCCCGCGCGGGGCGGGGTCTTTGTGCAGGCCGAGAGCGAGATTGCGGCGATCAATATGATCTACGGTGCGTCCGGCGCGGGCGCGCGCGTGATGACGAGCAGTAGCTCCCCCGGCATCAGTTTGAAGCAGGAGGGCATCACCTATCTCGCCTGCGCCGAGCTGCCCGCGGTCATTGTCAATATGATGCGCGGCGGGCCGGGGCTGGGGAATATCGCGCCCTCGCAGGCGGATTATTATCAGGCGACGCGGGGCGGCGGGAACGGGGACTATCGCACCATCGTCCTCGCGCCCGCGAGCATTCAGGAGGCCGCGGACTTCACGCAGGAGGCCTTTGACCTCGCGGACGTATACCGCATGCCCGTCATTGTACTGGCGGACGGGACGATAGGCCAGATGATGGAAGCGATTGAATGGCGGACACCGCCGCGCCGCGAACTGCCCGCGAAGGAGTGGGCGACGAACGGCCACCGAGGCGAACGGCCGCACAATATCATCAACTCGCTCTTCCTCGACGTCGCCGACTGCGAGGAGCAGAATTGCAGATTGCAGGAGCGGTATGAGCTGATTGCCGAGCGGGAGACACGCTATGAGGAATATATGGCCGAGGACGCGGAAGTTTTGTTTGTGGCATATGGCACAAGCGCCCGCTTGGCCCGCGCCGCCGTGCTGAAATTGCGCGCGCAGGGCGTGAAGGCCGGGTTATTCCGTCCCATTACGCTCTGGCCCTTCCCGGAAGTGGCCCTGCACGCGCGGGCGGCGATGCCCTCCATGAAGGCCGTCATTGCGGCGGAGATGAGCACGGGGCAGATGATCGACGATGTGAAGTTAGCGGTGAACGGCATCAGGCCAGTGTATTTGGTTGGCAGAAGCGGCGGGGCGATGCCTATGCCGATGGAGTTGGTGGAATTGGCTTTGGAGGTGTTGGCATGAAGACAGTATATCAACGTTCAAAGGGCTTGATGGATGCTCCCACGCACTATTGCCCCGGCTGCACGCATGGGGTGATACATAAATTGGTGGCGGAGACACTGGAGGAACTGGGCATTATCGGGACGACTGTCGGCGTGGCACCTGTGGGCTGCTCGGTCTTTTCCTATAACTACTTTGCCTGCGATATGCAGGAGGCGGCACACGGGCGCGCGCCCGCGGTTGCGACGGGCATCAAACGCGTGCATCCCGACTTGGCCGTGTTCACCTATCAGGGCGACGGCGATTTGGCCGCTATCGGCACGGCGGAGATCGTGCATGCGGCGATGCGCGGCGAAAAGATTACGACCATCTTCGTCAACAACGCCATCTACGGCATGACGGGCGGGCAGATGGCGCCGACAACGCTGGTTGGGCAGAAGGCCACGACCGCGCCGTTCGGGCGGGACAAGGAGCGGCAGGGTTCGCCCCTGCGTATGTGCGAGATGCTGGCGACGATAGACGGCTGCGTCTATGCCGAGCGCGTGGCGGCCGTCGATGTGCCGGGCATCCTGAAAGCCAAGCGCGCCATCAAGAAGGCGTTCCAGTTGCAGTTGGAGGGCGCAGGCTTTACCTTTGTCGAGGTATTATCCACCTGCCCGACCAACTGGGGATTGACGCCGCGGGACGCGATTGCGTGGCTGAAAGAAAATATGGTCCCATATTTTCCGCTGGGGGTATATAAGCAATGACACATGAGATTATTATTTCCGGCTTCGGCGGGCAGGGCGTGATGGCCATTGGCAAGACCCTTGCGGAAGCGGGCATGCACGAGGGGCTGGCCGTGAGCTGGCTGCCGAGCTACGGACCCGAGATGCGCGGCGGCACGGCTAACTGCGCGGTCGTGCTGACGAGCGGCGAGATTATCTCGCCCATGGTGCAGGAGCCGACCGAGCTGATTGCGATGAACAAGCCCTCGCTGACCAAGTTTGAGCCGACCATCGCGCCGGGCGGCATGGTGTTTGTCAACAGCAGCATCACCGAAATCAAGGCACAGAGAACGGATATTGTGGCCTACTATATCCCCTGTCTCGAGATTGCGCACGAATTGGGCAGCGCGAAAGTTGCAAACATGGTGATGCTCGGCGCGTATATCGCCGCGACGGGCTTTATCCGACCCGAGACCATACGCGAGATGCTGACCCATATCTTTACAGGGCCGAAAGCGGCGCTGGTGGAGCTGAATGTTGAGGCGCTGCGGCGGGGAGCGGGGTGCGTGGACGGATGAAATCCGTCCGCGCAGTTTGGAGTGAGGGGTGTGAAGTGTGGAGTTATGGTAGAAATTCCTGCGGAATTTTCAATTAAATTTGGAATCGCTTGCGATTCCTGCCGCAATTCCACACTCCACTCTCCACACTCCAAACCCTTGCCACAACCAGCCCCTTAACCCCCCGAATAAATCAAATACAAGGAGAACACCCCCCATGCAGATTCCCATTACCCGCAATCCCGCGCCCAAGGCGAAGTATACGAACGAACGGACGCTGGGCTTCGGCACCGTTTTCACGAACCATATGTGCATCATCCACCACGACGAGGAAAAGGGCTGGCACAACGCGAAGATCATTTCATACGGACCACTGCACATCGACCCGGCCTCGCCCATACTGCACTATGCCGTCGATATCTTCGAGGGCATGAAGGCATACCGCTATGCGAACGGGGAGGTGGGTCTGTTCCGCCCCGAGCAGAACGCGGCGCGCATGAACCGCAGTGCGGCGCGCATGTGCATGCCCGAGATTCCCGAGGAATTGCAATTGCAGGCGATTGAGACCCTGGTCGATCTGGAGCGCGATTGGGTGCCGGGGAGCGAGGGCACCTCTCTATATATACGCCCCACGATGATAGGCGACGGGAGCCGTTTGGGCGTCGGCCCCGCGCCGAAGCATATATACTATATCATTTGCTCACCGAGTGGGCCGTATTACGCGAATGGTATCGTACCCGTGCGCATCCATATCGAGGACGCCTTTGTGCGCACCGTGCGCGGTGGCACCGGCACGGCCAAGACGGGCGGGAACTACGCCGCCAGTTTGCTGGCCGCCAGCATTGCCGCCAAGCGCGGCTTTGACCAGGTGATGTGGCTCGACGGGCGCGAGAACCGCTATGTCGATGAGGTTGGCGCGATGAACATTATATTTGTCATCGACGGGAAATTGGTGACACCCGCCTTGACAGGCAGCATTTTGGACGGAATTACGCGCGCGAGTGTGCTGACCCTGGCGCGGGATGCGGGAATTTGCGTCGAGGAACGCCAGATTTCCGTCGATGAGCTGTTTGAAGCCAGCGCTGCGGGGCTCTTGACCGAAGCCTTCGGCACGGGTACGGCGGCCATCATCTCCCCCATCGGCGAGCTGTCCTATAAGGGCAGGAACATTCATTTGGGCAAGGAGATCGGGCCTGTCGCGAGACAGATTTATGACGAGCTGACCGGGATTCAGTGCGGGCGGCTGGCAGACACGCGGGGTTGGACGCGGGTTGTGGCGCGCGGGTAGGCAATAGGCAGTAGTTTTGAATGCGGTGAAAGATACCCATGCCCATAATCTGCACAGATTATGGGCGGGGGTATTTCTGATTTAAGCCTTACAGCTTGAATACAAGGCACTATTGCCTACTGCCTATGCCTTTTTTCGCCTATTGCCTAATCACCCTATGCAAATGCACGCATATATGCTATACTGTTATTTGTGAAAGGAGGTGGGCCATATGGCTGTGTTGGGGACTTATGCTGTCGTTTGTATTATCCTCTTTGTGATCGGGCTGGCCTTGCTGGTGGTGGAGATGTTTACGCCGGGCTTTGGCGTGGCGGGTTCCTTGGGGATCGTCGCCTTTATTGTCGTCATCGTGTTGCAGTTTGTGGGCAACACGCGCACTGCCGCCTGGCTGGTGACGGCCATTTTGCTGATCATTACCATCGGACTGCTGTATTGGATGGTGCACTCCTTCCAATATGGGAAGCTATCGCGCTCCAAGTTGATTTTACAGGACGCCGTGCGGGAGAACGCAGCCCCTGCGGTGGAGACGGCGCTTTTGGGCGTCGGCACGCGCGGCGTGGCCACGACACCCCTGCGCCCGTCCGGGATCGCCGCATTTGGGGAGCGGCGTGAAACTGTGAATTCCAACGGGGAATTTATCGAAGCGGGTCGCGAGGTGGAGATACTGTCCGTAAGCGGCTTGAATATCGTCGTCAAGAAAATATAACACAGGAGGAATTTTTATCATGGGAACCCTCGGAATCGTATTGGTGGTTATCTTTATCATCGTATTCATCATCCTGTTCTTCTCCTTTGTCCCCGTGGGGCTTTGGATTTCCGCGGGCGCGTCGGGCGTGCGCATCGGCATCTTCCAGCTCGTGGGCATGCGCATCCGCAAGGTTGCGCCGACGCACATCGTCGACCCCATGATTAAGGCGACGAAGGCGGGGCTGACCATCTCCATGAACAAGTTGGAAGCGCATTATCTGGCGCGCGGCGGTTCGGCGCAGGGCAAGTTTTCTGTCAACCGCGTCATTGACGCGCTGATTGCCGCCCAGCGCGCGGGCATACCGCTCGACTTTGACAAGGCCTGCGCCATCGATTTGGCGGGGCGCAACGTGCTGGAAGCCGTGCAGATGAGCGTCAACCCGAAAGTGATAGAGACGCCCATCATCGCGGCGGTCGCGATGGACGGCATCGAGCTGCGCGCCAAGGCGAAGGTCACGGTTCGCGCGAATATCGACCGTCTGGTCGGCGGCGCAGGCGAGGAAACCATCATCGCGCGTGTCGGCGAGGGCATCGTCACCACGGTCGGCTCCAGCGCCAGCCATAAGCAGGTTTTGGAGAACCCGGACCTGATCTCCCGCACCGTGCTCAACAAGGGACTCGACAGCGGCACCGCGTTCGAGATACTCAGTATCGATATCGCGGATGTGGACGTGGGCCGCAATGTCGGCGCACAGCTGCAAATCGACCAGGCCGAAGCGGATAAGCGCATCGCGCAGGCCAAGGCGGAGGAACGCCGCGCGATGGCCGTCGCACAGGAGCAGGAGAATATTGCCGCTACGCAGGGCATGCGCGCGCGCGTGATTGAAGCCGAGGCACAGGTGCCGCTGGCGCTGGCCGAGGCCTTCCGCAGTGGCAGATTGGGCGTGCTGGACTATTACAATATGCAGAACGTCGTGGCGGATACCGGTATGCGCGAGGCCATCGGCAAGGGTGCCGCGCCCGCAGTTGCACCGACCGAGCATAAGAATTCGTAAGGCCATGGAAGGCGCTGTAATTTGGATCGTCTTAACGGCTATTTTTGTGATAATCGGTGCGGTCTCGCGCGCCGCGCAAAAGAAGGCCATGCAGAGCGCGCAGGCAAGGCCCCCATCCTTTATGGGTACACAAACGGACGCGGTGGCAGAGCCCGAATATATGGAGGGCACCCCCCCGCACACCCTGCGCCCGCAGGTAGTGCAGGCGCAGAAGCGCGTACAGAGCGCCGCGCGGCCTTCCGCGCCGCCACGGCCCGCGTCATACACGGTGTTGTCCTCCAATATGAGCGGCTCCGTGCATCAGGAACTCTGCGCGGTGGAGCATACGGGCCTGGCGGAGGCCACCGATGAACCCGCGTTCGCCCTCGCCACGGATGCGAACGCAATCGTACAAGGAATGATATGGTCGGAGATATTGAACAAACCCAAGGCTCTGCGCCGCAGGAACCCGTAGAGCTTGCGCCCGCGGCAGATACGGCAGCGGAAGCGGAAGCCGCGGCAGATGCGGCGGAAGAGATAGGCGCGGAAGAGTCGCCTAACGCGGAAGAACTTGCCGCGCCCGAAATCGCGGCGGAGGAAGTTGCTTCCGAGGACGCGGCGGATATTGTTGCGCCCGAGATGGCGGAGGAGACGGCAGCGGGGCCCGCAGAGGATGCCCCAAAACCCGCCGAGCCGCCGCGGCCCGTGGAAATTACGCGGGTTTTGGATGAGCCGCCGCCGACGCCATTGCCCCGCGTGCCGAAGACGAAGAACCCTGCGCGCACGTTGCCCCCGCCCCACAAAAAGAAGCAGCTCAGCGGCTTTGAGACCGCGCAGATTCTGCTCACCGTATTTCCCATCACCGGACTTGGCTTCTGGTATTTCTACAACATGCGCGGCTGGAACTTTTCGAGTCTCGCCGTCTCCTTCCTTATGCTGGCGCTGGTCTGCGTGCTCTTCGCGCTCTTTGTGCCAAAGCTGCTCAATTTGAAAAACGAAGCCTTGCAGCCGCTCTTCGGCATGGACGCGCATACGCGGCGCGCGGGCCGCAAATACCGCCTGCCCGAAATCCTTTGGGTCGTGGGCGGGCTTCTCTTGTTCCGCTTTGTGCTCATGGTGGCGGGCTATGCCCTCCACTATATCATCGGCGGTTATCAGGGCACCTTCTTAGAAGTGACAAAACTTTGGTCCAGTCCCGCGCTCGGAAACGATGCCTACCACTATATGGCGATCGCGCGATACGGCGGATATACGACTGTGGCCAATTCCACGCCGGACGGTGCCGAATATCTGCGTCTCGTGTTTTTGCCCTTCTATTCCTATGTCGTGCGCGCCCTGGCGCCGATTGTGAAGCTGTTTGTGCGGCTTTTCCTGGGCATAGGCGGCGACGGCATCGTCCCCTCGGGCATACTGGTCTCCAACCTGTCGACCATCGCCGGGGGTGCGGTGTTCTATCGGCTCATACTCTTTGATTTTGACCGCAAGGTCGCCCGCCGCGCCATCTTCTATTATTGTCTCGTCCCCATTTCCTTTATACTCAGCGTGACGATGAGCGACGGGCTCTTCTTTATGCTCTCCGTTTCCGCCCTCTATGCCGCGCGCAAGCGCAATTTCCTGCTGGCGGGGATCTTGGGCGCGCTGTCGGCCTATACGCGCATACTCGGCATATTGATCCTCGCGCCGATATTTTTGGAATATATGCAGACCTATTGGGCCAGGCCGGAGAAGACGCTTGTCGCTTCGTTCCCGTTGCGCCAGACCCTCAATGCGCTGGCCCTGCTGCTCATCCCGCTGGGGCTCGGCATATACCTCTTCCAAAACTGGCAGATCTCGGGCAACGCGTTCCAGTTCCTCATCTATCAAGAGAGCAATTGGTACCAGGGCTTCTCGCCCTTCTTCCGCACGCCCGCCATACAGTTCAGTCACATGATCGGCGCGGACGCGCGCACCATCTTTGGCCTGTCCCTGCCCAATTTGCTGGCCATCTTCCTCTCCCTGATCCTGCTGATCAGCCAGCACAGGAAGCTCCGCGCGTCCTATATCGCCTATGGCGGGCTGTATATCATAATTGCCACCTCCACACGCTGGCTGCTATCCGCGCCGCGCTATCTGTTCTGCTGCTTCCCCATCCTGATCGCACTCGCGCTGGGGACCAGAAAGCGTTGGTGGGTGGATGTTCTCATAAGCTTCATCTTCGGGGCCTGCTATGTGGTTTACTTCTATATTTACTTGACGATGGGGCCGGTGTATTGAGTTAAGAGTGAAGAATTAAAAGTTTTGGTTGAAATACCTATGGCATTTCTTTAACTAAAGAATCGCCTGCGATTCTTACCATAACTATTCACTCTTAACTCTTCACTCGTAACTTCACCAAACGGGTGATTCCATGCTGAAACTTTTTCTCGCATTCCTCAAAATTGGTGCGTTTATGGCGGGAGGCGGCTATGCTATGCTGCCGCTCCTGGTGCGTGAGTTGGCTGAAAAGCGGGATTGGACGACCGAAGAGGAAATACTCGATATTTTCGCCGTAGCACAGTGCATGCCGGGGGTGATCGCCGTCAATACGGCCACCTTTATCGGCTATAAGCGCCACAAAGTGCTTGGCGCGATTGTCGCCACCATAGGCGTTGTGACCGTGCCGTTTTTGATGATACTCGGGCTATACTGGCTGATGCGCTATGCCATGAACTTTCCGTGGATGCTGCGCGTCTTTGCGGGCATGCGCGTGGCCGTCTGCGCGCTGATTGTCAATACGCTGATCAAGCTGGTGCGCGAAGGAATACGCGATTGGCTGGCCGTTCTGCTCAGCGTCGCCGCGCTGCTGCTGGTGGCGGCCCTGCATGTGAATCCCGCTTTTGTCGTGCTCGGGGCGTTACTGTTTGGCTTTGTGCTGTGGGGCAGGGAGAGGGTGAAGAAATGATTTACTTGCTGCTCTTCTGGGAATTCTTCAAGACGGGCTTGCTGGCGTTTGGCGGCGGGCTGGCGACTGTGCCGTTCTTGCAGCGCATGGTGGACACGCACGGGTGGATGTCGCAAGCGGAGCTGATGCACAGCATCACGGCGGGCGAAAGCATACCCGGACCCATCGGCGTGAACGCCGCGACCTATGTGGGCTTTCATGTGGGCGGCGTATGGGGCGCGACCGTCGCCACCTTTGCGCTGGTGCTGCCCTCGGTCATTGTGATGATTTTCGTGGCAAGGGCGCTCTCGCGCTTCCGAGACGCACCGCTCGTGCAAAAGCTCTTTTCCGTACTCCGCCCCGTATCGCTGGGCCTGATTGCCGCCACCGCCTTTGCCATGCTGATGGAAACCGTGTTCCCCGCAAGCAGCTTTAATCCATGGAATCTTGGCGTCCTTGCCGTCTTGATTGCATGCCTGCAAATTCCCAAGGTGAAAAAGTGGGATCCGATTCTGTTTATTCTGGGCGGCGGCCTGTTGGGCCTGCTCGTACCCTTCGTATAGCATGCTGTTTCCCAAAGAAAAGTGGTTTCATTATCGGCCCATGCTCGGGATTGCGGCGGGTGTCTGCGCCGGGGTACTGGTGGGCAGCTATCTGCCCTTTGCTCTTGCACTGTCGCTGCTGATTGCGGCGCTTGGGTTTACTGTACTGCTTTTTGTCGCGAGGAAACCGCTGCTTGCTGTTATTCCGCTTTGCCTTGCGCTGGCGCTGGCGCGGACGCTTTGGCTGGCTCCCGATTTGCTGGATCCCTATGGCGGCGCGGCTTTCCGGCTGCTGCGCCCGCTGCGTGAGCTGTTTGCGTCCGCGCTGGACGCACTCTTCGGCGCGGAAGCGCCACTGGCGCGGGGCGTTTTGCTGGGGGACACTTCCCAAATCGGGGAAGGCCTGATGCTCTCCATGCGCAACAGCGGGCAAGTGCACATCCTCTCGGTCTCCGGCCTGCATATCAGCATCTTCGCTGTTATACTGAATCAACCCACAAAGGCACTGCCCAAATGGGGGCGACTGCTCGCGCGCTTTGCCGTGGTTGTATTTTATGTAGCGATCACGGGCTTTTCCGCGCCCGCCGTGCGCGCCGCGCTGATGCTCTTCGCATTTTGGGTGGCCGCGCCGCTCGCGGGCCGCAGCGACGGAACCACGGCCCTGCTCTTCTCATTTGCGGGGACGGTTTTTTTGCAGCCCCTTGCCTGGGTGACGATCTCGTTCCAGCTGTCCTTCGCCTGTATGCTCGGGCTGATTGCACTGGAACCGTCCATACGCCGTCTGCTGCGTTTTCCCGATAAGAGCGTCTACCGCCTGTTTTCCTCCACCATCGCCGTGCAATTGGCCGTCCTGCCCCTCGGCATATACTATTTCGGCGGCTTTTCGTGGATCAGTTTCTTCCTCTCGCCCCTGATTATCCCGCTCTGCCCCTTCATCGTCATCCCGGGCGTGCTCGCCATGTTTGCGCAACCCCTGTGGCCGGGGCTGGCCTGGGTGCTGCACTGGCCAGCCCGCGCGGGTTTATGGGGCATGCAGCGGCTGTTTTTGCTGATGGACACGCAAAATATACCCCTCCCCCGCCCTCCCGTCCTGACCATTGCGCTGTGGCTGGTCGCTATCCCGTTCCTTTCCCCGCTCTTTTTGCCGAACCGAAAGGGGAAGCCGTGGTTGGGGCTGGGGCTTTTGGCGCTGAGTTTGGTGGTTTGGGTGGGGTGGGCGGTATTTTAGTGAAGACGACGGGCGGATGATATCCGCCCCTACGTCCCCTTCATCCGCCGTATCACTTCCTCCATTTTGGCGCGCTGGGCATCGTTTAGATGCGGGTAAATCTGCGCGTATGCGCTTTCCAATACACTTGGGCCGCCGGCGTCGCGAGCGCTATCCACGATGGCGTCCATCAGCTCCGATTCGCTCTTGCCCGCGTTTCGGGCCAAAATACTCTGCATTTCCCCTTGTGTCAGTTCCATAGGCACCTCCCAATATTTATAGCAATATATGCGGAACTGTGCATTTTTTGTACGAGAAGCATAGAATATAGCATGCCAGAGCACCCGCATTGCCATATTCCCGAGCTCACGCCCCTCAGCTGCGCGATTGCGCTGGGGGAATTTGTGCGCGCGGAGGTGGGCAAGCGCGGGGTACAGGAATTTGTGCACTGCATGTGCCGCTTTCTGCCCTTTGAATTGTGCGAACAGCTGGCCTGCCGCCTATCCTGTGAGCCGCCGCACCGCCCGCCCGAGCCGCATTGTGAGCACGCCCGCGGGCAACAGGAGCACGAACATCACAATCCGCCCCATGAACCGCCCAAGAAGAAGGAGATGAGCATGGAGCAGATGATGCAGATGATGCAGATGATGTCGGCGTTTAGGAAATGACTCAACTGCAACTCTTGTACAACCTGTATCCCCCGCTTAAATTGTATGTTTCAAATCCGTGTTGGGATAAGATGCGGGCGGCTATGTAGCTTCTTGTGCCGCTGTGGCAGTGGAGGTATACGGGGTTATCGGGGTTTAGGTCGCCTATGCGGGCGCGGAGTTCGTCGAGGGGGATGTTTGTGAAGCCTTCTATCATTCCGTTGGCCGCTTCACCCTTGGTGCGGACGTCGAGCAGGGTTGCACTGCCGTCGCGGGGGAGGGTGGCGACGTCGTGCCAATGAATTTGTTTTACTTTGCCCGTGAGGAGGTTTTCGATGACGAAGCCCGCCATATTGACCGGATCCTTGGCCGAGGAATAGGGCGGCGCGTAGCAGAGTTCCAACTGGGTGAGGTCGCGGGCGCTCATACCCGCGCGGATGGCCGTGGCCAGCACGTCGCAGCGCTTGTCCACGCCATAGTAGCCGACCATCTGCGCGCCGAGGATTCTGCCGCTCTCCTTCTCGAAAATGACTTTCAGGGCGTTGGAATTCGCACCGGGATAATAGCCCGCGTGGCCGGGCAGCCATAGGAAGACCTTGTCGTAATTCAGTTGCAGGCGGCGGGCCGTTTTTTCGTTGACGCCCGTCGCGGCGACCGTCAAGTCGAAGATTTTCAGGATGGCCGAGCCCTGCGTGCCGCTGTACGCCGAAGGGATGCCACAGATATTGTCGGCGGCGATACGGCCCTGTTTGTTCGCGGGGCCTGCGAGGGGGATGACGGCCTTTTGGCCCGTGACAAAATCCTCTGTCTCCACCGCGTCGCCCACAGCGTAGATATGGGCGTCGGAGCTACGCATATGGGCGTCCGTTACGATGCCGCCGCGCGGGCCTATGGAGAGCCCCGCTTCCTTGGCGAGTTTGTTTTCGGGGCGTACGCCTATTGCCATAATGGCCATATCCGCGTGGAGTTCGCCGTCCGTTATTTGGACGCGCAGGCCGTTTGCGTCTTCGGCGATGGATTGCACGGCGTTGCGCAGGTATAGCGATATGCCACAGCGGCGCACATAGTGGTGGACGTCACAGGCCATATCTATGTCGATCGGGGCGATCAGTTGGTCGGCCAGCTCTACGATGCTGACGGACAGGCCCGCGTTTTTCAGGTTTTCGGCCATTTCCACGCCGATATAGCCGCCGCCTATGACGACCGCGCTTTGGGGGGCGTGCGCCTGCATGTAGGCTTTGATGCGGTCGGTGTCGGCCATATTGCGCAGAGTGAAGACGCGGGGAAAGTCCGCGCCGGGTATGGGCGGACGGACGGGCTCCGCGCCGGGGGCGAGGAGGAGTTTGTCGTAGGGTTCGGTGTAGGTGGTGTTTGTGGTGCCGTCGCGTACCGTGACAGTTTTGGCTTCGGGGTTGATGGCGAGGGCTTCGGTTTTTACGCGCACATCGATGTTGAAGCGACTGCGGAAGCTCTGCGGGGTTTGCACGAGGAGATCATCCCTGTCCACGATTACGCTGCCGATATAATAGGGCAGACCGCAGTTGGCGAAGGAGATGTGTTCCCCCCGCTCGAAGAGGATGATTTCGGCGTGTTCATCCAACCTACGCAGACGGGCGGCGGCACTGGCGCCTCCGGCTACGCCGCCGATGATGAGGATTTTTGGCATGGTGGGCCTCCTTTGGGGGTTGGAGTGTGCTGGTTCGACGGGCGTATTGGTATCCGCCCCTACGGGTTGTTGGGTTGGCGGGGGTGGCGGAGAGGGCAAATGATTATTTACCCATACAGGGGTTTACAGGGCGATCCGGTGATTCGCGAGGGCGATGCTTGCGCAGTGTTCCAAGCTTTCCATACGGAAGAGGGCGCCAAATATGTCCTTGCCCAGCGTTACTGCGCCGTGGCGTTCCAATAGGATTGTGTTTGTGTTTTGCGCTGCCGTTGCCGCGCCGCGCGCGAGAGTTTCGCTGCCGAGCGGAGCGAATGGCGCGAGGGAAAGGTTTTGCAGGGCGTATTCGGCTTCGGGGAGCAGGGATAAGGTTTTTTCAAATGTGGGGAAATGCAGGGACCAGGCTATGGCCGTCGGCGGGTGGGCGTGGATAATGGCGGAGATGTCGGGTCTGGCCGCATAGATGGCGCGATGCATTTTCAGCTCGGAGCTGGCGGGTGCGCCTGCCAGCCATTTGCCGTTTTCGTCCAATATGGTCAATTGGTCGGGATCCATATAGCCCTTGCTGACGCCTGTGGGCGTAATGAGAAGCATGCCGTCGGGCAGGCGCGCGGAGATATTGCCGTCGCTGCCCGCGACAAGATTGTGCAGATAGAGCCGTCGCCCGGCTTCGCAGATTTGTTCGGCCAGAATTCTGAATGTTTCGATCATGGTTCCCTCTTTTTGTAGACGTTGTCCCAGAGCCCGTATTTGTCGGGGTTCAACAGCGCATGCATCATCTTTTCGCGCAGGTCGGGCATTGTTTTTTGGATGGTGCACATCAGTTCTTTCATCTCCTCGCGCTTGGTATGCCCGGCGACGTCGCAGTGCGGGGGGAGGATGGGCAGTTCGAGCTTTTGCGCCATACCGAGACAATAGGACTCGGGCAGGAGGATGAGCGGGCGTATAATGGTGACGCCGCTGCGCGAGAGGGGCGTGACCGGGGCAAAGGTGTGCAGGCGGCCCTCGTAGAGCAAGCTGAGCCAGAAGGTTTCCAGCACATCCTCGCGGTTGTGGCCCAGCGCGACCTTGTTGCAGCCGCGCGCCGCGGCCTCGCGGTTCAGCGCGCCGCGCCGCAGTTTGGCGCAGAGCTCACAGGGACTGCGCTCCTGTCTGTATTCAAACACGACTTTGCCGATATCACTATAATACACCTCGAAGGGGACGCCGATACGTTCGGCGTATGCACGGATGGCCGTATAGTCCTGCTTCTTCCAGCCCAAATCCAGCGCGATGGCGATGATTTCAAAACTGCGCTTGCTGAAGCGCTGATAGAGCTTCATCGCCTGCATCAGCAGCAGGGAATCCTTGCCGCCCGAGACGCCGATGCAGATTTTGTCGCCGTCCTCGATCATGGAAAAGCGCTCGTCGGCGCGGCGTATGCAACCCAGAACTGTTTTCACATGACCTCCTGCGTTTTTGCTTGCGCAGAGATTATACCATAAAATCAAGCAGGGCGCGATATATCGCGCCCCTACGGATTTACTAAATTCGGGATCAACCGCCGAGCAGCAGATCGAGGAGGGAACTGGGCTCTGTGGCGTCCGTCGGCCAGCCGGGCTTCGTGCCGTCGCCGGGCGGTTTTTCCTCGTCGTCATCGCCGAGCCAAATTGAGGAGTCGACCAATATGTCCGCACCGCGCAGCTTAATGATCTCTATTTTTGGAGTGTTGTATTGCAGCATAACACGTCTCCTATTCGTTATACGGGCTGGCGGGATCATAGGGATAGGAGAGGTTTCTGCTACGCTTGATCTCGGCAAACAGTATATTGTTGATCGAATTGTATTTCATTATACCCAAAATCCCGTCTTCTGACAAGGGTAAATATGTGGAATTTTCTCCAAGCAGCAGCGCTTCGACGAAGGGCATGAATGCGACGAACGCGCTCTGCATGGATGTGGGGGCATTGTCCAGCATTACGCAGTATTCGATGATATCGCCGTGGACGGAGAAGATTTTGACGTCTGTGCGGCCGCCCGCGCGCAGGGCATCCAACCAGGCCTGGGCATCTTTGGCCGTATCTAATTCTTCGGTCCAGGTGATGCTCCGGCCCGAATTGTTGTTCGTGCCATCGGAGCAGACGACGCGGCGCAGGGCATCTGTCCCCGTTGTCAGGTGGAGCAGACCGTTCGTGTAGGTCGTCAGCATCATATCATAGAAGCCGAAGATCAGGATATCGCCGGGCTTGAGCAGGGCCTGCAGCTCGCTCAAGCGCAGGGACGCGCCATAGCGCAGGGCGGAGGCGTCGGTTTTTGCCTGCGCGCCGAGGGTTGTAACGCTTATGGCGGGCAGGGGCGGCAACGGGTCTATGGGGCGGATTTCAAAGGCATCGCAAAAACCGCGCAGGCATTCGCGCCGCTCCTCGCCCGGTATGCCGATTTGGGGCGCGATCATTTCATACCACGCACCCCAGTCGTGGCCGAGGGCGGGGAGGATTTCCATCGCCGCATCGCCGCATTCGCAGGCAGTCGTCACCCTGCCCTCCTCTGTGCAGGTTGCGTGGATCATGATTTCCGTATAGTCGTGCTCGTGCGCGGGGAGGAGGGGGCGGGTCTCATAGGCTTCACAGTCTTCACGCAGGCAGTCGCGCCGCTCTACGTCTTCAGGCGGATAGACCTCGTACCATTCGCCCCAGTCGTGGCCGAGGGGATCGGTGGGCTCCCGCTGCTCTTCGCCGCATTCGCAGACCCATATGTTCCATCCGCCCTCCGTACAGGTCGCGGGTTCTTCGGAATCCCAAACGAAGTCGTGCTCGTGCGGTTCGGGCTCGTCCCAGGCGGCATAGACCGTTGCGGGAGCAAGGCGGGGGGCTTCAAAGTCCCAGGGTATGGTGCAGGCCGCGTCCGCATACCAGCCGAGGAAGGTGGCGACCTGCCTGGTGGGCGGGGTCGGCTCGGCATAGGCCGCGCCATATTGCACGGTGGCGCTGTGGTATATATTGGGCGTGCCGCAGTTCCAGTCGAATACGAGGTCGACGAGCCATTTGGCATAGAGGTTCGTGGGGTCACGCCCCGCGAGGTCATTGCCGAAATTCCAGGCCTGTCCGGTTGTGCAGGCGGCGTCCTTATACCAGCCCGCAAAGGTCCAGCCCTTGCCGTTGTCGGGATTGAGGGGCTCCTGGATCGTCGTACCCGCGGGCCAGGGTGTATATTGTTCGGTATAGTGCGTCAGATCGATATAGTACGCGCCGTTGCCCGTGCTGCCGTCGTTGCGATAGAAGACGACGAGCACCGTACCCACCAGCGCGCTCTGCCACTGGGCGTAGACCGGCAGCAGTTTTTTGCCCGCATCGTTCGGGTCGCTGACGAGGTATTGCGTGTAGGCCGTCACCTCCGTGTCGGAGAGGAAGACCGCGCCGGAGCCGTCAGGCGCGAGATTCCAGCCCATGAACACGAAGTCCTCCTTCACAGGACCCGTCGGATTGGCGGAATAGGGGACATAGACGACCATGCCGAAATAGTCCGTTTCCACCTCGATGGGACCATTCAGGCCGTTCGGGAGCTCGGCGATATAGTCCGGGTTCTCCTCGGGCCAGGCGCCGCTATTCGGGTGGAAGGCGACGGTATAGATATCGGGGATCGGCGTCCAGACCGCGTAGACATTGGTCTGGCCCAGAAAAATCAGCTCGCTCGCGGCGGGATGGAAGAAGGCCGCCGCGCGCTTGGGATCGCTTTGATAGCTCCAGCCGACGAAGACATAGCCCTCCTTCGTCGGCGGCGCGAAAGTCGCATAGTGCGCGCCCGGCACATGGTTGTCCACGACCGGGATGGCCAGGGTCAGTGATACGCCGTCCGTGAACAGGCCGCCCGTTTCGGGGGTCAGTTCATCCGCTTCATAGCCGTTGGCATAGAAGACGACGGAATATTCGTCGCCTGACGTCACATCCTTCTCCCAGATGGCATAGAGACGATTATAGGCCTCCGGAACCGTGCCGGGGAGGAGGTTTTCCGGCACGGCATAGTCGAGCAGGGAATAGCGGAGATTGCCGCCGGGCGTGATATTCTCGCCGCTGTAAGCGGCGCTCTGCGCGTCATAATTCACCCAATAGCCGAACGCGTCGGAGTCGGTGTTCCAGCCCTTGAACGTGTAGCCCGCAAGCATCGGCGCGGCGGGAAATGCGGGATATTTGATGCCGTCCGTGGCGGGCGGGCAGAGTATGCCGCCGAAGCTGCCCTGCGGCAGACCGATCAGGGCGTTGCCGTTCATATCCACGCTGTTTGGCAGGAATTGCAGCGCGTACTGCGCGGGCTCCCAGATGGCGTAGAGGTTCATATCCGCCGACAGCGAGATCGTCGTGATCAGGGCGCTTGCGCCATTATACGGATCCTCATAGCGCGTACCCGTGCCATTGGGGTTTGTGTCCCAGCCACGGAAGGCATAGCCCTGCCGCGTCGGCGCCATCGGCGAATAGTTTGTCTTACCGCCATTCGCGCCGAAAATTGCGTACAGGAGGGTGCCGTAGACCGGGGCAACGGGCGTACCCGTATATATGTTGTCGTAGAAATTTATTTTGTAGGGAATCTTGTTTCCCTGCACCACCAGCCACAGGGCATAGACCGTGGGTTCATCTCCATGCCCCGCCAAGGACGCTATGCCCGCTTGGTTGGGCGTCATCAATTCGCTGACCAGGTTGCTCCAAATGTGGAAATTCAGCTCGCCGATCGCGCCCGTAGAACCGTCGGAAAGCACTACAATGTTGGGATTGCTGCCCTTTCCGTATACCTGGAAAGTGGTTACCCACCCGCCAAATACATAGATGTTTTGGCCCGTCAGGGAGGGAAGCCCCGCCGTGCCGGGGTTGGGCGGCATGAAGGGAATGATGCCGTCATCCGATTCGATGTGCCAATAGTTGTTGTGGCCATCCTGTATATCCGAACCTGTCCATGTGCCGCCGCCGGGGTTGAAGTGGACGACGAGGTCCTCCACCACCTGTTCGCTGTCGTGGCTCTGCCACACCGCATAGACCGTTATGTTCGCGCCGATGGCCGCGGGTACGGTAAAGGGGGTGACGGGACCGATGAAGTCGCCGTTCTCGTCATAGGGGTTTGTCGTGCTCCAGCCCTCGAAGGTCCAGCTCTTGCCGTCCGCCGTGACGCGCTTTTTCGGGTTGGTCGCGGGATAGCGGTCCGCCGTCGCCTGCTTCGTCTGCACATCCTCCTTGAAGGGGATCGTGCGCGGGGCGGCCTCGGAGTCGCCGATGCTGTTGTCATAGGTCACGATAAAATATTCCGCGCCATCCGTGGAGATGGGCGGGATATTGGGCCAGGGGCCGTTCTCGATGCCGTCCATGCCGCAGATATCCGCGTTCAAGGTGTTGTCCTGCATGGCCGTGCCTGCGCAAAAATAGAAGGAGGTGGTCGGCGTGAGACAGAGTTCCGGCTTGCCCGCCTTGATGAGCGCGGCGTTGATATCCTCCAATGTGAATACAAAGCTGATGAAATAATCCTCGTTGCCGGAAAAGCCGTTGCTTCCGACACCCACCTCGATAAAGGAATAGTTCTCCCCCGCCCGCGGCTGATAGGAGGCGATGGGCTTTGTGACGCCCGCGTTGCTCGGGCCGGTGTTGGCCAGCGCGGGGTCGGCGAGGTAAATGCCCATGCGCCCGGAATTGCCCGTCGGGTTATAGGTACCCATGTAGAAATCCATCGCGCCGTCGCCGTCCACATCTATGCCCACATGCGCAAAGCGTTTGAATTGCAGGTTGGGCGCGGGGCTGTCTGTGCCGTCGACGCGTATGCGCACGGCGATTGCGTCGCCGCTCTCGCTGAACTGCATGTAGGCGGGCGGATATTCGGCGTTGCCAACGATATCCTGCGAAACCGAGGAACCACCCGTCTGCGCGTCCGCCTCGATATCGAAGATCGTACCCCCGCCAATGGGCCGCCACGCCGAGCAGTCGGGGTCGTCCAGATTTCCTGCAAAGCTGACGGCACGGCTCAGGACACCGAAAGGCAACGCGGCCGCACAGAGCAAGGCCGCCAGCAGCGCGCAGAGCGTGCGTCTCGTCTTTTTCAAAATAAACATACTGCTCTCCCTACAGAAAATGTTATATGTGGACACACTATACATAAAATATGTAGGCGCATTCGGGAATTCATGGTTTCTTTACGGAAAATAGCGGGTTTATTCATGTTTTTGCAGTATAAAAGGGGATTTTGGGGGACGGCGGTAATGTGTACGGCGCGCGGCATGCTGCCACTGCTAAATTTTTCTTGACAAGATTCCCAAGCTCTGTTATTGTAACCTATGAGTAATCATGTGCTGCCGCACGTGTTGGGATATAGATTTACAGAACTTTTTTTGAGCGGAGCGGACGTTTATCCGCAGGGCTCATATATACATCCGTTACGCAGGGCGTATTCTGTCTATTATTCCCGCGAACTGACGCGTCGTTTTGTTTGCATAACCGGGCAGCACGGCCCGGTTATATTATTGTTATAGATTCGGAGAGAAAAATTATGTTTGAAGGATTCTGGTGGATTTGGCTCATTGTTGCCGCCGTTGCGGCGATTGCCGCCTATGCCTGCGGGTTCTATTACCGCAAGAAGGTCGCCGAAGCCAAGATTGAAACCGCCGAGCAATCGGTGAAACGTCTCTATGAAGAGGCCCAGCGCAAGGCCGAAGAGATACGCAAAGAGAGGATATTGGAAGCCAAGGAGGAGGCCCTCCGAACCAAGACCGAAGCGGAGAAGGAAGTCCGTGAGCGCCGCGCCGAGGTACTGCGCGTCGAACGCCGTCTCGCCACGCGCGAGGAGAACCTCGACAAGAAACAGGAAGTCTTGGAGACGCGCGAAAACCGATCTAACGAGCGCCTGGCCGCGATAGACCGCGCGGAAGCCGAGATCAACGCCCTGCGCAACGAACAGCTGAAGCGTTTGGAGAGCATTTCGGGACTGACCCAGGAAGCCGCCAAGGAACTGCTGATTACCAGCGTGGAGCAGGAGGCCCACCGCGACGCGGCCATACTCGTCCGCGATATCGAGCAAAAGGCCAAGGAGGAGGCCGACAAGCGCGCGCGCAACATCGTTACATTGGCCATACAGCGCTGTGCCGCCGACCATGTGGCCGAGACCACGGTCTCCGTCGTACCCCTGCCGAACGACGATATGAAGGGCCGCATCATCGGCCGCGAGGGCCGCAATATCCGCGCGCTCGAGACGGCGACGGGCTGCGACCTGATCATCGACGATACGCCCGAAGCCGTCATACTCTCCGCCTTCGACCCGGTGCGCCGCGAGATCGCGCGCATCGCACTCGAAAAGCTGATCATGGACGGGCGCATACACCCCGCCCGCATCGAAGAGCTGGTGGAGAAGGCGCGCCGCGAGGTCGATACGCAGATCCGCGAAGCGGGCGAACAGACCGTGCTCGATTCCGGCGTGGGCGGTCTGCACCACGAGCTCGTGCGCCTGCTGGGCCGCATGCGCTATCGCACGAGCTACGGACAGAACGTATTGAAGCATTCCATCGAGGTCGCGCATCTGGCGGGCATCATGGCCGCCGAAGTGGGCGCGAATATCTCATTGGCCAAGCGCGCGGGCCTGCTGCACGACATCGGCAAGTCCATCGACCACGAGGTCGAGGGTACGCATACGCAGATCGGCGCGGATATCGCGAAGAAATACCGCGAGAGCAACCATGTTATCCACTGCATACTCGCGCACCACGGGGACATTGAGCCAAACAGCATCGAGGCCGTGCTGGTGCAGGCGGCGGACGCCATCTCGGCGGCCAGACCGGGCGCGCGGCGCGAGACGCTCGAGACCTATATCAAGCGTTTGGAGAAGCTCGAAGAGATCGCGAACAGCTTTGACGGCGTGGACACCACCTTCGCCATCCAGGCCGGGCGCGAGGTGCGCGTGGTCGTCAAGCCCGAGCGCGTGAGCGATGCGGATACGGCCCTCTTGGCCAAGGAGATCGCCAAGCGCATCGAAGCGGAATTAGAATATCCGGGGCAGATTAAAGTCAATGTGATCCGGGAAACAAGGACCGTGGACTTCGCGAAGTAAAGCCTATTGATTGCAACATACGGGTATGCACGGCATACCCTTTTTTTACAAGACATTTTGAATGGGGTATTGGTATGATTTTTCCGATCGCGGACGCGCACTGCGATTTTCTATACGGGGCGATGGAACACGGTTATGACTTAGGCAGCCAGCGGCGGGAGCAGGTGACGACCCTGAAGCATCTGCGCGGCGGGCATGTCGCGCTGCAATGCTTTGCGGTTTGGACGGACGAGAACCTGCGCTTGAGCCCGGAACTGCAGGCTCTTTCTATGATCGACGCCTATCACAGAATGCTGGAAAAATACGCGGACGACCTGACGCCCTTTTCGGCGGATTATACGCCGCAGAGCGGCAAGATCGCCACGCTGCTGACCATCGAGGGCGGGGAGTGCATAGCGGCCGGCAAGGCCGTATTGCGCAATTTCTATCGGCTGGGCGCGCGCGCGCTGGCCCTGACCTGGAACACGGACAACGAATTGGCCGGGGCCGCCGCGGGACGCAAACAGAAGGGACTCACTTCCCTTGGGCGGGAGATTTTGGCGGAGATGAACGCGATAGGCATGGCCTTGGACGTTTCGCATCTCTGCGACGAGGGGATTGAGGACGCCCTGCACCTGTCAAGCTTGCCCGTCTATGCTTCACACAGCAATGCCCGCACCCTCTGCGGCGCGAAACGCTGCATCAGCGACGAGCATATCGCGGCGATTGCCGCACGCGGCGGCGTGATCGGCGTCAATTTCTACGGCCCGCAATTGACGGGCAGCAAAGCCTGCGCCATCGCCGATATCGTGCGGCACATCCTGCACATGATACGCGTGGGGGGCGTGGGCTGCTGCTGTCTCGGCTCGGATTTCGACGGCATGACCTCCTATCCCAAGGATTTGAAGAACGCACTGGACTTTCACCGTCTTTGCCGCGCCTTGCAGGAAGCGGGACTGCGCGACGTGGATATCTATGCGATTGCGTATGGGAACTTGAGCGGGTATTTGAAGCGGTTTGTATAATGCGTATTTGTTATACGCAGGGCATTGAATAATCGAACGTTTTCGAGTATACTGTATGTGATATTGTGGGTGGGGTATATATATGGCGGAAAATGTACATAAAAAGGTGGCCGTGCTCTGTTGCGATGCGCCGACGCTCCTGACTTTGCGTTTGGACCTGCTGCGCGACTTTATGCGGGCGGGTTTGGAGACGACCGTGCTGGCACCAGCGGATCCGAAGACGGAGCGCGCGCTGCTGGCCGAGGGGCTGTCCTTCATCCCCGTACCCTTGGATCGCAACGGCACCAAGGTTTCGGCGGATATCAAGGCGGCGCGGGCGGTGAAGAAGGTGCTGCAGGCGCTGCAACCGGACCTGCTCTTCTGCTTCCACGCCAAGGCTGTGGTCTACGGACTGCCTGCGGCGAAGGTGGCGAAGGTTCCGGCGCGCTTCGCGCTGATCAACGGTTTGGGTTCCGTGCTGATGCACAGGGGGACGGATCTGCGCGGCAAGCTCTTGCGCCGCCTGCTGCTCTTTCAATATCGTTACGCGCTGAAGCGGGCGCGGACAGTCTTCTTTCAGAACCCGGACAACGCGAAGCTCTTTGTCGACGGCGGCATTGTGGATCCCGATAAGCTGCGCATTTTGAACGGCAGCGGGGTCAATTTGGAGAATTTTCTGCCGACGCCCCTGCCGAACGAAAAGCGTTTCCTCTTTGTGGGCCGCTTTTTGGCCGATAAGGGTCTGCCGGAGTTTTTGGAAGCGGCGCGGCGCCTGACGCGGGAGGGCCTGCCCGCGACCTTTGCGATGGCGGGCTATTATGACAGCAACCCGAGCGCGATGCAGCCCGAGGATGTGGAGCCCTATATCCGGGACGGCAGCGTGCAGTTTTTGGGCTTTTTGAAAGATATACGCCCCGCGCTCTGCGACTGTTATGCCTTTGTCCTCCCCTCCCACCACGAGGGTACGCCGCGCTCGGCATTGGAAGCGATGGCGACGGGACGGGCCATCATCACCACCGACGCGCCCGGCTGCCGCGAGACGGTACGCGACGGAAGGAACGGATTCCTGCTCCCCGTGGGCAATGTGGACGCCCTGGCCGACGCCATGCGCAAGCTGGCGGGCGACCGTGAATTAGCCAAGCGCATGGGCAAGCGCAGCCGCGAATACGCACAGGAACGCTTTGACGTGCGGGAAGTGAACCGGGTGATTTTGGAGGAACTATTGGGAACATAAAATCGTAGGGGCGGATATCATCCGCCCGTGTAGGGGCGAGGCATGCCTCGCCCGCGAAGAAAGAGGATATATAGTTTGGAACTATACGACCGTCTCATAGCCAAACAAGCAACCCTCTCTGTCATCGGCCTGGGCTATGTTGGGTTGCCTATCGCCGTCGCTTTTGCGAAGAAACTGCAAGTGATCGGCTATGACAGCAATACCGCGAAGGTGGCGCAATATATGGCCGGGCGCGACGCCACGGGCGAGGTGGGCGATGACGTTTTGGCGCAGAGCACACTGCGCTTTAGCGCGGATGCGACAGCGCTGGCGGAAGCGGAATTTCATATCGTCGCCGTGCCGACCCCTGTGTATGCCGACCACAGCCCCGATCTGCGACCCCTGCGCAGTGCGAGTGAGACCCTGGGCAAGTATTTACGGGCGGGGAGCATCGTGGTCTATGAGTCGACGGTCTATCCCGGCGTTACCGAGGAGATTTGCGTGCCTATTTTGGAGCGCGAGAGCAATCTGGTCTGCGGGCGCGACTTCTTTGTGGGTTATTCGCCCGAGCGCATCAATCCGGGCGATCGCGCGCACCGCTTGGAGAGCATCATCAAGATCGTATCGGGCATGGATGAAGCAACGCTGGATACCGTTGCGCGCGTCTATGAGCTGGTGGTCTACGCGGGCGTGCATCGTGCGCCCACGATACGCGTGGCCGAAGCAGCCAAGGTCATCGAAAACAGCCAGCGCGATATCAATATCGCCTTTATGAATGAGCTCTCCCTCATCTTTGACAGGATGGGGATCGATACAAAGGATGTGCTCGCCGCGGCTGGTACGAAGTGGAACTTCCTGCAATTCTATCCGGGGCTTGTCGGCGGCCACTGCATCGGCGTCGACCCCTATTATCTCACCTATAAGGCCGAGGAATTGGGCTATGCGAGCCAGGTGATACTCGCCGGGCGGCGCATCAACGACGGGATGGGGAAATATGTCGCGGAGCGCGTAATCGATGCGCTTTTTGCACAGGGCGTAAGCGTCGGCGAGGCGAAAATCGCCATCCTGGGCCTGACCTTTAAGGAGAACTGCCCCGACACGCGCAACACCCGCGTGACGGATATTATAGAAGAACTGCGTCGCCACGGCATCCGGCCGCCTGTCTGCGACCCTGTGGCCGACGCCGCCGAAGCGAGGGCGCATTACGGGCTGGAATTGGTGCCGTTGACCGCGATTGCGGATATGGACGCGGTGATTATCGCCGTGGCGCATGAGGCGTTCCGCGATCTGGACGCGGAAAAGCTGTCCGCGCTATATGGCCCGCGCTGCCGCCTGCTGGCGGATATCAAGGGCATTTTGAATCGCGGCGAGATGGAAGCCGCGGGCTATACCTATTGGAGATTGTGATGCAGCTGCCGAAATTGCCGAAAAATGCCCGCGTGCTCGTCACGGGCGGCGCGGGCTTCATAGGAAGCAACCTTGTGGAGACCCTGCTCCAAGAGGGCTATTTTGTACGCTGCTTAGACAATTTCTCCACGGGCAAGCGGGAGAATATCGCGGCCTTTACGGCGCATCCGCAGTTTGCGCTGATGGAGGGCGATATCCGGGACTTCGAGACCTGCCGCCGCGCCTGCGAGGGCATGGACTATGTCTCTCATCAGGCGGCCTGGGGCTCCGTGCCGCGCAGTGTGCAGCTGCCCCTGCTCTATGAGGAGATCAATATACGCGGTACGCTCCATATGCTCGAAGCGGCGCGGGAAGCGGGCGTGAAACGCTTTGTCTATGCGTCTTCCTCCTCGGTCTACGGCGATGCGCCGAAGCTGCCCAAGCGCGAAGGCGAAGAGGGGCGCCTGCTCTCGCCCTACGCGGTCACCAAGCGCGTGAACGAGGAATACGCGCGGCAATATACGCTGCACTATGGGCTGGAAACCGTGGGTCTGCGCTATTTCAACGTGTTCGGGCAGCGCCAGGACCCCGCAGGGGCATACGCCGCCGTAATCCCCAAATTCATCGCCCAACTGCTGCGCGGGGAGACGCCCACCATTGACGGCGACGGCACGCAGAGCCGCGACTTCACCTACGTGGACAACGCCGTGCAGGCGAATCTGGCGGCGCTGACCGCCCCTGCGTCCGCCTGCGGTCACGCCTATAACATCGCCTGCGGCGGGCGCGAGACCCTGCTCTCCGTCTACGCGGGCATCTGCAAGGCCCTCGGCGTAAACACCACGCCCCGCTTCGGCCCGCCGCGCGCCGGAGATATTCCGCACAGCAATGCGGATATTGCGAAAGCGAAGGAGACTTTGGGGTATGACCCGATATTTGGGTTTGCCGAGGGGATGGAGAGGGCGATTGCTTGGTATAGGGGGGATATGTGATGTTGTATGGAATAAAGGAAAGGCTGCGCAAATTGGCGGATACCCGTGTATCTTTTCGTTTGCATTATATGCGCATACGTAATTTCACCGCGCATCTGCTATGCGTGATGCCGGACACCAAATATGCCAAATGGATGTACAAGCGGTATACGGGTAAAAGCTTACATCTAGAAGATCCCCGCACCTTTGATGAGAAAATATGGTGGTTGAAACTGCATAATCGCAATCCTCTGCTCACGCACTGCGCGGACAAGGTTGCCGTGCGCGACTATGTGATAAACGCGGGCTTCGCGGATATTTTGGTTCCGACACTCGGTATATGGGAGCGTCCAAAGGATATAGATTTTGACACGTTCGCCGACGAAGCCATGGTCAAACCCAATGTTGGCAGCGGGGATAACTTCCTCTTCGCGAAGGGCGGAGAGCTGGATAACCCGCAAAAGCATCGCTATATGCGCAAGGTGATGGACTATGCTTTGCGACAGAAATATCACCTGATTTCCCGCGAGTGGCACTATAAAAATGTGCCACCGAAAATTATTGCCGAAGCTGTGCTGCGCGACAAGGATGGCAGACTGCCGCTGGATTACAAATTCTTCTGTTTCGGCGGGGAACCGCGCATCCTGACTTTGGATTTGGGTGTGTTGCACGAGGATGGCAGCCTGAATCATCATTATCGCCGCAATGTGTATGATATGAATTTTCAATTGCTCCCCATGCTCGAGACGCGGGAGAATTCGGATATGGCGGTCGAAAGGCCGGATAATTGGGAACGTATGATCAATATCTGCCGCGCGCTCTCCGCGCCCTTTCCCTTTTGCCGCGTCGACCTCTATAATTTGGAGGGAAAAATCTATTTCGGGGAGATTACTTTCTATCATGGTGGCGGCTGCAATGATATAAAGCCACCGGAATGGGATCTGCGCCTGGGCAGCTGGATAGATTTGAACAGTGAACACATAGTTTATAAGAGCGAAAGGAGAAAAAGTTATGCGAAAAAATGATAACCCTTCTGTCCGCGAGCTGCGAAAAAAACTGCGCAACAGGCAATGGATGGCATTACGCTCTGTTTTGCTTTCCGTTGTACCCGATGTTTTATATGCAAAATGGGTGTATTGGCGCACATGTAATAAAGAATTGCATCTGAAAGAACCGAAGACCTTTGACGATAAGCAGTGGTGGCTGAAGTTGAACAATAGAGATCCGCAATTGACGAGGTGCAGCGATAAGCTGGCCGTGCGGGACTATGTGGCAGAATGCGGTTTTGCGGATATTTTGGTTCCGTTGTACGGAATTTGGGATAGAGCACAAAATATAGATTTCAATGTTTTGAGCGAAGAAAGTATCCTAAAGTGCAACAAAGGTTCGGGTGGGAATATCTTTTTTCGTAAAGACGGAGAGTTGGATAATGAGACGGGGAGAGCACTGATTCGCCGCGCGCTTGCCTTTGAGAGCAGATGGAAATATCAATGGCTATCGCGAGAGTGGAACTATAAAAACATAGCGCCGCAGATTATAGCGGAGTGGATGTTGCGAGATAGCGCCGGGCATTGGCCTACAGATTACAAGTTCCTCTCTTTTGAAGGGGAAGTGCGCTTGGTCTGCGTAAAGGAGGACTCTTTTCATGCGAATGGAACCTATAACCGCAATTACACACTAGATTATTGCGACGCAGAACTGCACACGCTGCCTATAAGCGATATGGATCGCACCTCAGGCGTTGTGCACCCACAACCTGAGAACTATGCGCGAATGAAGGAAATTGCACAAAAACTAAGTGAGCCCTTTCCATTCTGCCGCGTGGATCTTTACAATGTGGATGGGAAAATCTATTTCGGGGAAATTACACTTTACCATTCCGGGGGTTGCAGGAATATACAACCGCCGGAGTGGGATTTGCGCATGGGCAGTTGGATTAATCTGAATAACCCGCATATCGTTTTGAGAGGAAAGCATGGCTGAGAAAATTTCCGTCATAATGGCTGCTTACAATGCCGAAGGAACCCTACGCGACGCGGTGGATTCCATCTTGGCGCAGAGTTATGCGGAAATTGAGTTTGTGATTTGCGATGACGCCAGCGTGGATGGTACTGGGGCGATACTCTGTGAATACAAAGAGAAGCACCCGGACAGATTTATCTTACTGCAAAACGCGGAGAACAAAAAGCTCGCTTTCAGCCTGAACCGCTGCTTGGAGCATTGCACGGGTAGTCTCATTGCGCGCATGGACGCGGACGATATTTCTGAGCCAACACGGTTGGAAAAACAGGTGACTTTTTTGGCCGAACATTCGAATCTGGATTTGGTTGGCACGGCCATGCAGCGTTTTTCGGAAGTCGGTTTGACTGATATTGTGTATGCATTGCCGGTACCGGACAAATTTACCTTGCGCAAACGCACTCCCTTCTTCCACGCGACGATTTTGACCTATAAGCGCGTGTACGACGCGCTCAGCGGTTATACCGTATTGCCGCGCACAGAGCGCGGGCAGGATTATGACCTTTGGGCGCGCTTCTTTCACGCCGGGTTCCAAGGGGCGAATTTAGCGGAGCCGCTCTACCGGGTACGAGAGGACGCAAACGCCATTGCACGGCGTTCTTTCCGCGTCCGTTGGCAGATTTGGCCCAGCATCGTTTTCGCGCACAAGTTGCTGGAATATCCACGGCTTTGGCTTTTGGCAGCTTTTATCGGAAATTCTGCAAAGAGTCTGACACCCTATTGGGTGCAACGCATATTCCGACGTATGCAGGCGGCGCGCTATCTGCGGCGCAAAAAAGGGGGTTAGCATGGTACAGTATTACTTGCTGATCGCGCTTGTCCTTTTCACCTGGCTGATTGTCGACAGGCAGTCGGGGGAGAGATTTATCCGTAGTAAACCCCTTGGCAAATCGCCCCTGATTGCAGTATTCCTTTTTCTCTCGCTCGCCATTGTGGCGGGGCTACGCTATCGCGTCGGTGTGGATTATCCACAATATGCCCTCAACTATGACGCGCATTATTCACCAGCAGGTTTTCTGGAAATCATTCGTGTGCAGGAACCGGGCATCTATGTGCTGGCAAAAATCGGAAAGCTGTTCTATGCTGACTATGCGTCTTTCTTTTTCGTGTCAGCACTTTTTACTATAGGACTTGTGGTTATCACCATCGGCAAATATTCCCCCGTCGTATGTCTAAGCATTTTACTCTATATGCTGATGGGCGGTTGGCATGTCACATTCAATGCCATACGCCAATGTGCGGCTGCCGCCGTTGTATTCGCAGGACATCGGCTGATTTTGGAGAGGAAATTCTGGAGGTACGCGATCGTCATCTTTTTTGGCGGGCTGTTTCACGTTTCTGCATGGCTCTTGATACTCCCCTATTTCTTTGCAGGCAAGAATTTAGATAAACGACAGTGGACAATTATAGCGATTATTGTCCTTGTTGGCATGCTCTCCTATGATCGCATTTTTAGTTTTGTGGATGAGGTGCGCGGGCAGGAAAACTATCTGTTGGGAGCTGGGGGCAACTATGCGACGAGGGTCGTGCAGCTTCCCCGCATTCTGGTTTCTTGGGCACCAATACTGCTCCTATACTTTTTTAAGGAGAGGAAGACATGGAGTGAATTGCCCCTTTGGGACACCGAAAAGGAGTTTTATGCAAATCTCACGCTCTTTAATGCCGCGCTGGTGACCGCCAGTATGAACAGCGCGTATTTCGCACGTATCGGCATATATACAAATTTGTATGCCGTCATCGGCATCCCACATATATTGGAACTCGCGCCCAATAAAAAGGTGCGCTCACTGGTAACCGCGCTTTGTGTTGCGCTATATATCGTATATTGGTTCGTCGAAGCGGGGGGTTTGCAGGAGTGGAAATGGATTTGGCAGCGATGAAGAAGGTTGCATTGATGACATTGCGGGAGGGCAGCAACTATGGCAATGCGCTGCAGCATGTCGCCATGGTGCTGCTTTTGCGCGATTTGGGCGTGGAAGTGGAGACCTTGCGGGATAGCACGGTCTGCGGGTTTGCCGATCCGCTGCCCAAGGAGTCATTGCGCCGACGTCTGCGACCCGGGCATATATGGGAGGTGTTGCGCTATCGCCTGCTGGCGGCGCGGCGACGGAAATGTAAGGCCTTGCAGACCGCGCGCAAGCAGCGTTTTGATGCGTTCTTGCAGGATTATGTTGTTGACAGTGAAGTTTCTTTGTCCAACGCGTCCTTTTCCGATTCGGATATGTTGCGCGTATATGCCGCGTTTGTCACGGGCTCGGATCAGGTTTGGAATCCTCTCTATACGCATACCTCCTCCGTTCGCTTTCTGCAATTCGCGCCGCAGGAACAACGCATCGCCTACGCGCCCAGTTTTGGGGTGCAGGAGATCCCGGAAATCCGAAAGGAACTTTACGCGAAGTGGATCGCCGATATCCCTCATCTGTCGGTGCGGGAGGAAAGCGGAGCGAGAATTATTGCGGAACTGACGGGGCGTCAGGCGCCCGTTGTGCTGGATCCGACCCTGTGCATAGACGCGGCGGTTTGGGAGCACATGGGCCGCGCGCCTGCAGACGTGCCGCAAAACCCCTATGTGTTGTGCTATTTTTTGGGCGAAATGACGCGGCAATACAGGCGCGATATACACAGGTTGGCGGCGCAACGGGGTTTGGAAATTATAGAGTTGCAAAATCCGAAGAAGTCGATAGAATATCAATACGATCCCGCGGAATTCCTTTGGCTCATAGCCCACGCCAATTTGTTCTGCACGGATTCTTTCCACGGCGTTGCCTTCTCTGTTTTGTTTCGCAAGCCATTTGCGGCGTTTGTTCGCGCGGAATCGGGGTATAAGAGCGATGACCGCATTGGAACCCTGTTGGGCAAGTTGAGCATAACGGGTGGGTATGTTGACAGAGGAAAATATGTTCCTCCAGATTATAGTGCTTTAGATGGAAAATTATTAACGGAAAGAGAAACTTCCATTGCGTTCTTGCGGGAAGCGATGGAAAAAGCACAAGGGGGGAGACCCAAATGAAAGGCATTATCCTCGCGGGAGGGGCGGGTACGCGGTTGTATCCGCTGACCTTGGTCACCAGCAAGCAACTCCTGCCCGTCTATGACAAGCCCATGATCTATTATCCGCTCTCCGTGCTGATGCTGGCGGGGATACGGGAGATTCTGATTATCTCCACGCCCGAGGACACGCCGCGCTTTGCGCAGCTACTGGGGGACGGCGCGGGCATGGGCGTTTCCCTGTCCTATGCCGTACAGAGTGCGCCCGGCGGGCTGGCGCAGGCCTTTCTCATTGGCGAGACGTTTGTGGGCGGCGACGCCTGCGCGATGGTGCTGGGGGACAATCTCTTTTATGGCAACGGACTGGGCGGCTATCTCCGGCAGGCGGCGCGGGATGCCGCGGATGGTATAGCCACCGTATTCGGCTATCATGTGCCGGATCCGCATCGCTTCGGCATTATGGAGTTGGATGCGGATGGCGCCGTGCTTTCCATAGAGGAAAAGCCCGCCGCGCCGAAGTCGAATCTCTGCGTGACGGGACTGTATTTTTACGATGCGCGGGTTTGCGAATTCGCGAAGGCATTGCGCCCGAGCGCGCGGGGGGAATTGGAGATTACCGATCTGAATCGGCTCTACTTAGAAGCGGGTGCGCTGCGGGCGCAACTGCTGCGGCGCGGTTTCGCGTGGCTCGATATGGGTACGGCGGATTCGCTCTGCGAAGCGGCCGACTTTGTGCGCATGGTGCAGAGCCGCCAGGGCATTCAGATTTCCGCGCCGGAGGAGATTGCGTTCCGCAACCGCTGGCTGACAAGCGGCGAACTGCTGGCGTCCGCCGGGCGCTATGGCAGCTCCCCCTACGGGCAGTATTTGATTCGAGTGGCGGAGGGAAGATAATGCGATACACGGAAACGGAATTGTCCGGGGTAATCCTGTTGGAACCCGCGCGCCACGGCGACTCCCGCGGCTGGTTTTGCGAGACCTATTCCAAGGCCAAGCTGGCTGAATGCGGCATCACCTGTGATTTTGTGCAGGACAATGAGAGTTTCACGGCCCAACGCGGCACCCTGCGCGGCCTGCATTTTCAGAATATCCCGGCGGCGCAGGCGAAGCTGGTGCGCGTACTGCGCGGCGAAGTGTATGACGTTGCCGTCGACCTGCGCCGCGGCTCGCCCAGGTTCGGCAAGTGGGTGCGGGTGCATCTGAGTGCGGAAAACGGGCGCCAGCTCTTTGTCCCCCGGGGCTTCGGGCACGGCTTTGTGACGCTGACCGATGCGGTGCTGTTCTCCTATAAGGTGGACAGCACCTATGCCCCCGCGTTAGACAGGGGCATACGTTTCAACGACCCGCTCTTTGACATCGACTGGGGTGTTGCGGAGCCGATCTTGTCTGAGAAGGATAAAAACGCGCCGTTCTTTGCGGATGGCGATTGTAATTTTGTGTATGGAGAGGAACTATGAAACTGCTTGTCACGGGCGGTGCGGGCTTTATCGGCTGCAATTTTATCTATTATATACTGGCCAAATACCCGGCGGATTCCCTCACCTGCGTGGACGCGCTGACCTATGCGGGCAATCTCGCGTCGCTGGAACGCGCGCGGGAGCACGCAAATTTTCGATTCTATAAGGCCGATGTGGCGAATCGAGCGGCGATTTTCGATATTTTTGAAGCGGAAAGGCCGGATGCGGTCATACACTTCGCGGCGGAGAGCCATGTCGACCGCTCCCTCATGGATCCCGGTATCTTTGTGCGGACGAATGTATTGGGTACACAGGTGCTGCTGGATGCCTGCCGTAGTTTTGGCAATATCCGCTTCCATCAGGTGGGCACGGATGAGGTGTACGGGGATTTGCCGTTGGATAGGCCCGATTTGAAGTTCACCGAATCCACGCCGCTCTCCCCCTCCTCCCCCTATTCGGCGAGCAAAGCAGCGGCGGATCTCTTAGCGCTGGCCTATGCGCGCACCTTTGCGCTGCCCGCCACCGTGTCGCGCTGCTCAAACAATTACGGGCCCTATCAATTCCCCGAGAAGCTGATACCCGTGATGATCACGCGCGCACTGGCCGATGAAACCCTGCCCATCTATGGCAAGGGGCAAAACGTGCGCGACTGGCTCTATGTGGAAGACCATTGCGCCGCGCTCGACGCCATTTTGCGGCGGGGCAGCATTGGCAAACTGTATAACATAGGCGGCAACGCGGAACGGTCGAACTTGAAGGTCGTACAAACCCTGTTGCGCACACTCGGCAAACCCGAGAACCTGATTCAGTATGTCACCGACCGCCCCGGCCACGATTTGCGCTATGCGATAGACGCGACCAAAATGCGGCGGGAGTTGGACTGGGAACCGCGCGTTGACTTTGATACAGGTCTGCGTCGGACCGTGGAATGGTATCTTGCCAATGCCGACTGGTGGCGGGAAATCTTAAGCGGCGAATATAAGTCATATTATGTAAGGAACTACGACGCGCGATGAGAATCTCCGCCTATATCCCCGCTTATAACGGCGAAAAATATATTGAGGAACAGTTGGAGAGCATACGCGCGCAGACGCGGCGCGTGGATGAGGTGTTTGTGCGCGATGACGGCAGCTCGGACGCGACGCGGGCGCTTGTTGCGGCGTTTATTGCGAAACATGGGTTGAAGGACTGGCACTTGTTGGAGGACCATGCCCATTTGGGTTTGGACGGCGGACACAGGGCGCTATGGGAACGCGTGAACGGCGATTTGGTGTTTGTGGTGGATCATGATGATATTTGGATGCCCGATAAGGTGGAAGTGATGGCGGCGCTGATGAAGCAGCGGCCGGAGCTGTCGCTCTTGATCGGCGGCTATGGGTATTGCGACGCGCATTCGGAGCCGTTTTGGCGGGAGAAATGGGATCGCGAAGATAATACTTTGCATCCCATACCGCTGACTGATTTTCTACCGCATTCGGTGCATCCGGGCTGCGCGTTCTGCGTGCGCGGGGATGTGATCCGAACGGCAAGAGAGCTGGGTTCGCCCGATTGCTGGCAAAGCATCGGGCAGGATTGGTTTTTAGCGGTGATGAGCTGCGCGATGGGCGGGGTCGAAAAACTGCGGCGCGTTACGTTTTTGCATCGCATCCATGGGCAGAATTCTTCCAGGGAGCGGGTTCGTTCCTCTACCGTGCAAGGGACGACGCCCACTTTGCGCCTGTCACGCTGGAAACAGGCCGCCGCCGCGCACAGGTGGTTTTTGGAGACGCCCACAATTGCCGCGCTTTTGACGGCAAAACAGGCGAAACAAATTGAACAAGCGGCTGCATATATTGAAAAGCGCATACGCTTGCAGGAGACGAGGAATCCTTTTCTTGCGATATCGCTCCTGTTTGACAGGCGGGCCTTCTTGCATACGCCCCGCTCCCTCAAGCGTAGGCTGCGGGACTATGCCGCGGATATTTCTTACACCTATGGCATCAACCCGAAGAAGAGGGTGTGCAAATGAGCGAACAACCCACGCTGTCCGTGATCGTACCCGTGTATAACCCCGGGCGTTATCTGCGTGCTTGCGTGGAGTCCGTTTTTGGGCAGAGCTTTTCGGATTGGGAACTGATTCTGGTGGACGACGGCAGCACGGACGGGAGCGGCGAAATTTGTCGCGAGTACACCGAGAGGGATGGGCGCGTGGTTTTTCGTTCCATCCCCAACAGCGGCGTCAGTGTTGCGCGGAACACAGGGCTCGAACTTGCGCGCGGACAGTGGCTGCACTTTCTGGATAGCGACGATTATCTGGAACCGGACGCATACGCGCATTTATTGCAAATTGCGGCGTCGCAAAATGCGGACGCAGTGGGTTTGGAACATTGGGTCAAGCGCGGCGGGACGGAAACTCTGCACGAACTGAACGCGGCGCAGTATGGATTGGTTGACGGCAGGGGTGCCGTGCAGGCGCTGTACCGCTGCTCACCCTTTGCCTGGGCGAAATTGTTTACCCGCGCGATAGTCGGCGATACGCGCTTTACCCCCGGTCTGGCGCGGGGCGAGGACACGGAATTTGCACGGCACGTGCTGATGCGCGCGGAACGCGTTTATTTGGACAGTCGTCCGCTCTATCACTATGTGCAGAGCGAGGACAGCGCGGTGCGCGGTGCTTTCCGCGCAAGCCAGCTGACCATGGTGGACAAGATCCAGGAATGGATTGCCGAACTACAAGAGTGGGACGCGGAAGCGGCGCAACTGCAACGCATGAGCGGCTTGCATTTTATGTGCAGTATCTATTTTGATATGTATGCCGATAAAAAGAATTGGAAGGCGAAGCGGCGCGAGGTCGCCGCAGCGTTTCGCAGGCTCTATCCACAGCGCGGGCGGGAACTGCGCTTCTCTGTCCGCGTGAAATTTCTGATTTTCTATATTTCCCCTCTGTTGTTTTGTCTGCTGCACAGGATTTTGCACAGGGATTTGGACGTATGAGTGCAGCGCTGATGCCCGAAGAGTTATATTTTCTCGTGCTGTTGCGGCATGGGTTGGCAGAGACTTGCCCACCCGCGCCGCCGTCGGCTCTGCGCGGGCGCGTGTTGTTTGACTTGGCACGGCGCCAGCATTTGGAGAGTCTCATCTTGCGGGCCTTGGAGCGGAGAGCGGATACGCCGACGAGCCTGCTGCACGCCTTGGAACAGGTGCGAGTCTTGGATATGGAGCGGGCGCGCTTGCAAACGGAGGCGGCGGAGAGGGTTTTGACTTTACTGCCGGACTGTCTTCCCCTGCGCGGGATCGTTCTGCGCGAACTGTATCCCGAGCCGCATCTGCGGCATATGACGGACTTGGATTTTTGGGTCGCGCACGAGGACTTGGCGCGGGCGACAGCATTGCTCTGTGCGGAGGGCTATAGTCTGTATGCGCAAAAGGCGGACGAGAGCGTGCTGACAGCGCCGCCCTGTCTCTGTGTGGAACTGCACGCTCGTTTGGACGGGATTCCGCGCGGGCGCGAGGACGGGATGCGGGCGCGGGCGGCGGACGGCAGGCTCCGCGCCGCCGATTTTTATGCCGCGCTGCTTACGCATTTCGCCAAACATCTGCGCGCGGCGGGCGCGGGCGCGCGCTTTATTCTGGATATCGGATTGTATGGCGGGGCATACGGCTCGTTTGCCGACACAGATTTGGCAAGGTCGGCGGAGACGCTGTACGCGGCATGGATGTCCGGCGTGGAGTTGGATACAACACAGCTTGCCTTCTCAAAATATCTGCTCAGCGGTACTGCCCTGGGCGGCTCTGTACAGCGGGAGACGAACGAACTCGCGCAGAGCGGCGGCAGACTGTCTCATTTTTTGCGCCTGCTCGGCAGACCACGTTATATTTTTTCGCGCCTGTTCGCCAAAGACAGCCGCGCAAGACTGCGCCTGCGGGACAACCTTTCGGTATCCAAGGCAGAGATGCGCGAACGGCGGAAATTGTTTCAGGATTTGGGTTTATAGATAGCCACGCGCGGGCGGTTCTCTAAGTCATTTATGATTTCACAATCTTCAAATAGAGCGCGTATGGCTTCCGCCTGTGTTGCGCCGATTTCCATATACAGCGCGCCACCCGGCGCGAGGTGGGCGGGGGCGTCTTGCCGCAGTTGGCGATAGGAATCGAGCCCGTCCGCGCCGCCATACAGGGCCATACGCGGTTCAAACTCTAATTCTTTCTGTAAACTAAGCAAATCCGCATCCGACAGATAGGGCGGATTGCATAATATTGCGTCGAAGCGTTCGGTGATATTTTCGAACAGATCGCATAGCACAAAGCGTCCGGGTATCCCGTGGTGTACGGCGTTTTTTTGCGCGAGTGCGAGGGCGTCGGCGCTGAGATCGGCGAAGCGCATATCGCATTCCAGCTTTTTGGCGACGGCGATACCGATACAGCCCGTGCCGCAACAGAGATCCAATATGCGCAGGGGTTCGGCGGGTATGGTGCGGGATAAGAAGGTTTCGACCAGGAACTCCGACTCGGGGCGCGGGATCAGGGCGGCGGGACTGACGAAAAAGTCCAAGCCATAGAAGGCCCAGCGGCCTATGATATATTGCAGGGGCTCGCCCTTGGCGCGCCTTGCGACACAGAGCAGCAGCGCGCGCCATTGCGCGTCGTTGACTTCGGGCGCGTCGTCACAGATATGGGATAGCAACTGCGCCGCTTCAAAGCCGCAGTCCGCCCCAACGCGGGGTCGCAACAGACCGCGCAGGGAGAGATAGGCGTTATGGCGTTTCAGCATCGGCGTCAATGTCGTCCCCAACAGGCTTGCCATCCCTTGCCAGCTTAAACGCGGTGATCGCGACCTCGAGCATCCCCTCGTCCGGTTCGGCGGTGGTCAGCCGCTGCAAAGCCAGGCCCGGCGCGCGGACGATGCGGCAGATGATATTGTCGCTCTTCGCGGCCAATTTCAGCACTTCATAGGACAGGCCCGCTACAACGGGGATAAAGACGAGCCGCGACGCGATGCGCAGGAACAATAGCTCCTTGGGGACATTGATGCAGGCGAAGAAGAGGATGGAAACCGCCATCACGAGGAACATATAATTGGTGCCGCAGCGCGGGTGCAGGCGGCGGCAGCTTGCGGCGTTCTCGGGCGT
>WREI01000005.1 GCA_009779405.1 Clostridiales bacterium | reverse complement strand
TCGGCGGTACGTCTCAATTATGAAACACAGCTCTTACTCGTGCAAACTTGTTCGGGAATCTCATGCACCTCTAACGTCCAGTCACGCCGCTCTACTCCGGAATTCACTTTTGCGATTCACAAAGCTGTAAATTCGAGGCCAAGGGGATTGACAAAGAATTGTATATAATATATAAACATTTATCTCCGTTAATAATAGGGACACACTCTATTTACATGGGAGACATAATTTTCAGGAGGAAATATGTACATGAGCAAGATGAAAAAGATTCTTTCGTTCCTTCTCGTCTTTGCGCTGCTGTTCTCCGTGGTGCCGGCCCTGGCTGCAAACGTGGAACAAGCGCCCGAAGCGCAGGTCGCCGGAAGACCGATCAGGACGGAGAGCGTCTCCACCGGTCCGACGATAGGCGCATCCGGGTTAACCGCAGTGGATATGGACGCCGTGCGTGCGCAGCGGATACCCAATCCGGCAGGCGCAGAACGCGTGGATCTCAGCCTGATGGCAGAAACGAGCATCATGGATTATGATGTTCTCGGGAGCGGCATAAGCATGGAAGGTCTCTCCGAAGAAGACGCCTATGTGCTTGAAATCGCCGAGTCTCTCACCGAACCCGCAGGTTTGCAGATGGAGAAGGGCAAGGACACGGTCGACGTCATCATCTGGCTGTCCCAGCTGCCCGATGCGCTGGAACCGCGCTATACCACCATGGGCGTTCAGGATGTCGCGTATGAGCAGGCCAAGGCGGATGCCAAGGCCGCGCGCATAAGCTTAAATGCCGACACAAAAATTGAGGTTACGCATAATTACAACTGGGTATTCGCAGGTCTCGCCGCAACAGTTCCGGCGGACTATTTGGATACCTTGGCCGCAATGCCCGGTGTCTACTGCATCACGGCAGACATGGAGCATGAGATGGAATATACCTTGGATCCGGGTTATGCCACCCCCGGCAACCTGGGTGCGCGCGATCTGTTCCGGCTCCATGAGCTCCACGGGCGCGGGATTGTCGGCACGGGCGTCAACGTCTGCGTTATGGACAGCGGCATACAAGCCACTTCCGGCGGCACCGTAGCCTCCCACCCCGATTTGGCGGCTGCCTTTAAGGGTGGCTGGGATTATCGCGGCTACGCGCTGGGTACGCCGGACGGCAACCACGGCACCCACGTCGCGGGCACCATTGCCAGCCAAGGCGCCAGCTCCCTCGGCATGGCACCCGGCGTCAACCTGTATATCGCGCAGATTTTCCCCAGTGCCACCCAGTCCAAAGTTTTGGCGGCGATTGAGGATATTACGCAAAGCGGCGAACCCGGCGGCCATCTCCCCAAGATGGATGTTGTCAACTGTTCTTTCGGCCAGACGGGCAACAACTCCGCCTATGACGCGGAAGCCTATCAAATGAACAATGCGGCTCTCATTGGCACCATGTTTGTCGTCTCCGCCGGTAACTACGGCAGACGCCAGACCGACTCCTATGCAGGCGATAACTATCGTTCTTCTTACACGGTCAACGCGCCCAGTTCGGCAGCCACATTCGGCATCTCCGTCGCGGCGAGCGAATACGGCGGCAACGGCTTGAACGGCCGCCGCGCCACGCTGGAAGGCCGGGTATTTGATGTAGTCAATGAGAACAGCGATGGGTTGCTTCCCGCTTTGACCAGCGACTGGTTTGTCGGCAAGCAATACTATGTTTGCATGACCGGCGTCCCCGCAACGGGGCAGACGGTGACGACACAGGCCATGCTCAATAGCCTGCCCGCGCTGAACGGCAAAATCCTCGTCGTCGGCCGCGGCATTGAGTTTACCGCGTATTGGAACGCTGCGGTCAGCAAGGGAGCGGGCGGCGTTATCTGCATCAACCGCGATGAAGACTTCATCACCAATATGGGCTGGACAGCCACAGGCACCCCTTCGGCGTTTGCCACTATGCCGGCCTTCTCCGCGAAAGTAAGCGCGTATACAAGCGTATTCAGCAATTACAGCAACGGTGCCACAACCCCGGCGGCAACGGCCTGCGTCTCTTTTTCGGTACCGATGGCCAACCAGGTCACAGGCTTCTCCTCCATCGGCCCCGTACAGCAAACGGGCGCCATTAAGCCGGACATCATCGCGCCGGGCGAGAATATCCTCAGCACCGACCTGAACGGCGGCTATACCTATATGGGCGGCACCTCCATGGCCGCGCCCTGTATCACCGGTCTCTATGCCCTCTTGAAGCAGCAGTACCCAACCGCGACGACTGCGCAGCTGAAGGCGCGCCTGATGAATACGGCGGATCCGTTCGCGTTGAACCCCAGTGCCGTCTATCCGGCAGCGGATGGCAATACCCGCTCGCAGATCTCCGTTTGGGAACAGGGCGCAGGCTTTGTGAATCCCGTCCGTGCGGTTGACACGAACGTGATCATCACCGTCGCCAACAATGTCACCAACGGCAACCAGAGCTCCGGCTATGTTGCGGGCACCATGGCAAGCTTCAGCTTCCATCAGCAGCCTGCGAATGCAATTACACCGGCCATCGTGGCGACTGTAACGGGCGCGTCCTCTTTCACGGCTACCTCCTTATCCCGTGACAATACGCGCTATTCCCTGTCCTCCGCCGGTGTCGTGACGCCCGTCATTACGCCCCTAAGCGCAACCACTTTCTCCGTGGCTCTCGATATCGCGTCCTCCGCGGCGCAGGGTCTGTATGAAGGCTATATCCGGGTCACGGCCAACGGCGAGGATTATTACCTCCCCTGGGGCGTGCGTGTAGGCGCAGCGGTGATAACGCCTCCCGAGGGACCACCCATGGTCATCGATGTTCCGTGGCTCATCTTCCCCGACCATCCCACCATGGTTGGCTATGGCAATGACGCCATCGCCGATGATGTTGACATCAGCACGATGAACACTGTTTATCTGCAGTTTGAGAGTTTGGCTGAACTGAACGCGGTGGATGTCATAACATCCGGCGGATCTTCCTATTTTGAAATCTTTCTGCTGAAGAGGCCCAATACAAGCTCAGCAAGCTTTGGTTATAAGTACAGGGTGAATTTGGGCGGCACATACAGCAACCTCGGTGAGTTCTATGCTACCCGGGGCTGGGCTCCCTCGACGCTTACCCAGATTACCATCGGGCAGGTAGCGGATTATTATTATACCGCCACCAACACATGGTCAACCACGCCGGCGGCAAGTCTTCGCGTCGCGAACGGCAACTATATGCTCGGTCTTTCAAGGAACGGGGGTTCGGTAGGTTATCGTACTTTGTTTGGATTTGTCGTAAGCGGCAGCCGTCCGACCGTGACCTATTACAACGCGGCGTCGACGCCCAATGCGACGACCTTCGGCGCGGTGGACGTCACCACCAATAACCAGACTGTTTACATGAAGCCCTATCCCAAGGGTGCGACGGAAGCCACCATCATGGGCGCCATCATGAGTCCTGCGATAAAGGCCGGATACGATGTCCTGTTTACCTGGTGCGGCGCGTTCCTGATACAGACCGGTGAGCTCTATTATGTAAACCATGGCTTCAACGCGTTCGAGTACCGCGCAAGTGCAACCGCGCCCTTCGGCATCGGCATAGTGGATGACGACAACTTCATCTGCTATTCCTCCACTACAAACGGTATGTTTGCCTTCACGCTCCCCGTTTCTTCGCTCAGCACGACGCAGGACGGTAGCGGCAACCGCTATTTCTTCAACTACTCTGTGAACTCGGGCGTGGTCACCCATGGCGGCGGTGCCAATCACGCGGCGTATGCCGTCGATGGATTTGCCCCCAGGTGGTGGGATGGGGATGATTATAACGACCCCAACTACTATACGGCAGGACATGCGTTCAGCGCCAACACGTCCGTCCCCTATGTGCGGGAACATGCGTCGATAGGCCCCATCATCCTGCAATTGGATACGAACGTGCCCGCCGCAATCACCGCCGGCGCACCGAACCCGCGCTGGGAGACACGCTTCACCGCGCCCTATACCGGGATCTTTACCTTCACCAGTCTGAACAATGGCTCAGGTGTAACCCAGAGGGATCCCATTGCGTGGAAGGAGAATGGGTTCGCGTATGCTTCGAATCCCGAGAACTTCTGGGGCGATGAGGAGGCCGGAAACGCCAACTATCAGTTTACAAGACACATGACAGCCGGCGAAACCTTCATCTATTGGACGGGCTTGTATGGTTCCGCGCTCACCACAGCTGGAAACTATGATGTGCGCGTGACGGGTGTACCCGATCCTTTGGAACCCATTGAGTTAATTCTGAACACAAGGGTACCCGTGGAAATAATCAGCGCGGGTCGCCGCGAAGTGTTCTTCATAGCACCGGAGGAGGGGCTTTACACCTTCTCGGCGCACACCAACTCGTCCTCTAACCTAAGTGACAACATTAACGACTCGGAACCCTATGTCGCTGCAACCGGCACGAACAGATACTTAGGGGATGGCAGCATAGGTACGACTTGGAATGACGAAGCAGACGGATACCACTATGCATTCGTCCAGTACCTTACGGAAGGGCAGAAGTTCACATATTGGTCAGGTGTATATGATTCCGTTGGCGTGAATGGCATCTATGATGTGAAGGTTTGCTTCCCTCCGATACACACCCTGACGGGCGAGGAAAAAACCGTTGACCTTGCGACCTTCAACCTTGCGAGCGACACGGTCACCTGGTCCATAAGCCTGAACGAAGTTACTACAGACATGCCACTGTCCGGTTACGGCCTGTATGCGGCCTGGGACGATACCGAGCTGGAATATGTCAGCCACACGGTTGTCGGTAGTGCGGATACCGCCTATGTAGGCAGCGGTGGCGCTTGGTTCGAGGAGTACATTACATCAGGCTCGTACTTCGGTTCCTGGATCTGTGATTTCGACGAAGAGATCAATTGGGATACGGAAGCGCCCATCCTGACCATCACCTTCAAAGTGGTTAAGGCCAATGTCGCCGATGGTGACGTATTCGACATCACGGTTGGCGGAAGTAGCGACCCCTTGGACGAGATGTTCATCTGCCTTTGGAGCGAGTTCGAAGACCTCTTCAGCGTGGAATCGGAAGGAAGGCTCATACTGACCGACGGTTACATTGACTTCATTGGCACGCCGCCCGTCACTGCCATGCGCGGCGACGCGAACTGCGACGGCGCGGTCGACGCCGCTGATGCCGCGGCCATCCTGCGCTTCCTTGCGGGCCTGTCGGACCTCAGCGACCAGGGCGCGATCAACGCCGAGGTTACGGATGTGACGCCGCTGTTGCCCAACCGCGCCGCGATCACCGCCGAGGACGCCGCGAAGATCCTGCGCTATTTGGCCAATATCATCACCGTACTCTAAGCAATTCCCAACCGGGACGCCCTCCTAATGCGGGGGCGTCCTTTTTTTGCGCGGACGGTTGACAAAACCCGATAAAGCGCTATAATAAATGCGGTCGCGGGAATAGCTCATTCGGTAGAGCGCAGCCTTGCCAAGGCTGAGGTGGCGGGTTCGAGCCCCGTTTCCCGCTCCACGTCGCCGCGGACTACGCTAGGTTCGCGGCGACCTTTTTATTTCACAATGTTTTTGCGAGTTCCCCACCTGCGGGTGGACAGGATGCGCCGCCCTCGGGCGGATAGGCGCGCCGCCTTGGGCGGGTTTTGGCCCGGATTTCCTTGGATTCGTACTGTTTTTGTCGAAACGGCGCGAAAAACGGAATAAAACTTGACTTTTCACGCATAATAATATATTGTATTATTAAGGAATGAGCACAAGGGAGACAAAACAGAAAGAAGCCGTCTTGCAATGCGTGCATGCCATGGGAGGGCATCCGAGTGCGGACGACGTGTATGCTGCTATAGTCGAGCAGCTGCCCAATATCTCGCGCGCCACGGTGTACCGTAATTTGCAGGTGCTGGCAGCGCGGGAAGTGTTGCGCTCCGTGGAATTGCCCCATCAGCCGACGCGCTATGAACCGTTTACGCCCATTCATTATCATTTCTATTGCCGGGCCTGCGGCTGCGTCCTGAATATCCTGGATGAAATGCCGAACTTCCCGGAGATCTTGGATAAGGAGCTCTCCAAGCGCACCGGCCTGCGCGTGGAGCGCCACCGCCTGAGTTTCGGCGGCCTGTGCACGGAGTGTGTGCGGGAGGAGGAGAAGGAACAAGTAATAATGCAGAATGCAGAGAATCTTCATTCGGCAAACATGCGTTAGGACGAGCAAATAAGTCTTTGCTCAGAATCTCTCTGCATTATTACCTCTTACTTCTCAACCCTCTCTGCATTCTGCATTATTACTTATCATCTAAAAGGAGATTCGCCATGGTCACCCAAGTCTTTTCCATACAGACGCCCGAGGAAGCGCTGGAGTGCATCCGCGCCGGCATCGATCAGATCGGCCTGCTGGTGGGCGATGCTTCCTGCCCCGCTTGTATTGATGTGGAACGGGCCCGAGCCGTGTTTGACGCCATCGGGCATTTGGCGGTCAAGCTCGCCATCATTATGGTGCGCGATGAGGATCTGGTGATCGAAATCGCGAAGGAACTGCGCCCGGATATCGTGCATCTCTGCGACGAGGTGGTCTTTGCCACCCACGCGTTCGCGGCCAAACTGAAAGCCGCGATCCCCGGCATACGCCTGATGCAAGCTGTGTCTGTGGACGGGCCGGAGTGCGTCACCGTCGCCAAGAGCTATGAGGGCGCGGCAGATTATCTGATGACGGATACCCTCTGTCAATATGGCATCGGCGCGAGCGGCATTGTACACGATTGGGACTTGGATCGCCGCATTGTCGAGGAGGTCAATATCCCTGTCGTGCTGGCGGGCGGCCTGTCCGCAGACAATGTATATGACGCCGTGCAAAAGGTGCGCCCCTGGGGCGTGGACTCGCTGACCAAGACCTCGGTCGTGGAGAACGGCGTCGTGTTGCGCAAAGACCCGGAGAAGGTGCGCTTGTTTGTGGAGAATGCAAGGAGAGCCGCGAGGGAGATATAGCAAGTGAATAGTTAAGAGTTAAGAGTTAAGAATGAAGAGTTAAAAGTTATGGTAGAAGTGCCTGCGGCATTTCAATATTATCATGGGAATTGCTTGCGATTTCCAACCGTGCCGATACATCGGCACGGTGCAACTCTTAACTCTTAATTATTCACTTTTCACTAAAAAAGCTGCCTTGCGGCAGCTTTTTCTCATTTGTCCATATTCGTCTTCGCGAATTCGATCATGCGTTTGACCATCTCGCCGCCGACCTTGCCCGCATCCTTGGCGGAAATGTCGCCGCCCTTTTGCAGATTCACGTTTAGGGATGAAGCGGCCTCGGCCTTCCAGCTGTCCAATTTCTTCTTGCTTTCGGGGATCAGGGATCCTTGCTTTGGCATGGTGTACTCCTTACTTCATGTTGTTCTCGGCGTATGCGATCATACGTTTGACCATCTCGCCGCCGACCTTGCCCGCGTCCTTCGCGGAGATATCGCCGTTATAGCCCTCTTTCAGATTGACGTTCAAACTGGACGCGACTTCGGACTTGAAGCTGTCGAACTTGGTCTTCTGCGCCGGGCTTATACTCTGCTTTTTCGTGCCGGAACTGCTTGCGCTGCTGCTGCCGCCGCTGCGGCTATTCGTGCTCTTGCTCTTATTGCTGGTGCTCGTGGTTTTTGCCATGGGTTTTCACCTCCTTTGCTCTGTATCTGCTACATACTTTTCCCCAAAATCCGTGCGAAAATGCATGGGTGTCATTCTTTTTTCACTTTTTGCATGTTGGAAAGACTTATTTCTGTGGTAAACTGGCGCATCAGTTAAGAGTTATGGTAGGAATCGCAGGCGATTCCTAATGAAATAAAAATACCGCAGGTATTTTCACCGCAACTCTTCACTATTCACTCAAATAAAGGAGAGCAACATGTCGCAGACAAACAAAAAAAAGCGCTTCACCAAATCGGGCTGGTTCAAGCTCATCATCTTCATCCTGATCATCGGGGCGGTGGGTCTCGTGTATTGGTATTTCACCCCGAAAGCGGCGGAAGCGCCCGCTGCCGCCTATACGGCGCAGGAGGTGACGCGCGGGAATATCACGCGCTCCGTCGCGGCCGACGGGTCGCTGTCGGCGGGTGAGCCCGTTGCGGTCGACATGCCCTATGCCCTCAGTAAACTGACCTATCTCGTGCGGGCGGGCGATGTGCTGGCGGCGGGCGACGCCGTGGCGAAAATTGACGCCGCCGAAGTCGGCGCCGCGCTCACGGCGATACGCTCGTCCGTCACGACCCTCGACCAGCGTATACGCATGCTCACCATGCAACATAAGGATACGGGCAAGGTCACTGCGCCCTCTGTCTCGCGCGTGAAGGAGATTTATGCGCAAAAGAACGCTTGGGTGAACAGCGTGATGACCGATCGGGGCGCCCTGCTGCTGCTCTCGGGCGACGGCAAAATGCTGGTGCACTGCGCGCTCGGCGACGATTATGCGGAGGGCGACGCCTTGACTGCTGTGATAGACGGCAAGAGCTATGACGCCGTTGTGCGCGAGGTCGTGCAGGGCGTGGCAAGCGTCACCTTCAGCGACGACGGGCCGGCTGTGGGTGCCGAAGTTATCCTGCGCAATGCCGCGGGCGAGGAAGTGGGCCGCGGCGTGGCCGCCGTCTCCGCGCCCATCTATATCACCCACAAGGGCGGCAAAGTTTCGGCCCTCTCCGTCTCCGTAAACCAGAAGGTGAACGCGGGCGCGCAGCTGCTGGCCCTTTCCGACCTGCCCTATTCCGATGAATATTATGCCGCCGTTGCCGAGCGCGAGGATTTGGGCGAGGCCTATGCCACGCTTTTGGAAGCCCTCGATACGGGCGTATTGGTGACGGACAGGGCGGGCATCGTCGAGAGCACGGGCGGTGCGGCGCTCGTCAATCTCTATCCGGGCGGCGCGAACATCCTGCAAGTCAGCGTGGACGAGGCCGATATCGCCAGCATCGCGGTCGGGCAGACGGCCCTTGTCACCGTGGACGCGGTGCGGGGCGCCTTTGAGGGCGTGGTGACGCGCGTCGCGCAGAGCGGCACAGGCAGCATCGGTGCGGTGAAATACGCCGTCGAGATCACCGTGGCCGAAAACAAGGCCTTCCTAATCGGCATGAGCGCACAGGCGACCATCGTCATCGACTCCCGCGAGAACGTGCTCCGCGTGCCGCAGGCCGCCATCTATTATGAGCGCGGGCAGCAGTACGTATACAGAGCGGTCGACGGCGTGACGGAGAATATCGGCGAACCGGGCGAGAAGGTCTATATCACCACGGGCTTGGCGGACGCGACCTATGCCGAAGTGCTGACGGGGCTCAGCGAGGGCGACCGCGTGCTGATTTTGGATACCCAGAACAACACCCAAAACTCCATCTTCTTCCAGGAGAACATAGGCATGAGCTTCAACAGCGGCCCCGTGATGATACCCGAAGGCGGCGGGCAGCGCGAGCCGGGCGATGGCGAGATCATCACGTACATAGGGGGCCAGCCGTGATCAGCATTTCGGACGCATACAAGATTTATCAGGTGGGCGACAGCGAGGTGCGCGCGCTCGACGGGGTGTCCCTCACGGTGGAGGACGGCGAGTTTGTCGCCATCGTCGGCCCCTCGGGCTCGGGCAAGAGCACGCTGATGAACATCATTGGCTGCCTCGATGTACCCGACGCGGGCGCCTATCAGTTGGACGAGTTGGACGTGACCGCCCTCTCCGAGCGCAGGATCGCCAAGGCACGCGGGCGCAAGATAGGCTTCATCTTTCAGGGCTTCAACCTGCTGCCCAAGCTGAACGCGCTGGAAAACGTCGAGCTGCCGCTGATTTATCAGAACCTGCCCTATGCCAAGCGCAAGGCGGCGGCGCTGCAAGCACTCGAAAGCGTGGGTCTGCGGGATCGCGCCACGCATAAGCCGGACGAATTGAGCGGTGGCGAGCAGCAGCGCGTGGCGGTTGCTCGCGCATTGGCGGGCCGCCCCTCCGTCATATTGGCGGATGAGCCGACGGGCAATTTGGACAGCAAGACGGGCGAAGAGATTATGAAACTCTTCCACGAGATGCACGCCGCGGGGAATACGATTGTGCTCATCACGCATGATCCCGCCATCGCCGCGCAGGCGGAGCGCCGCGTGCGCATGCAGGACGGCAAGTTATATGAGGATAGTAAGGAGGGCTGTGCATGATCTGGCAATCGGCAAAGATGGCGGTCAAGGCCATTTGGGGCAACAAGACCCGCTCCTTCCTCACCGTGTTGGGCATTATCATCGGCATCGTCGCGATCACCGTACTCATTACCATCGGCCAGGGCGCGACCGGGCAGATCGTCACGACCATCGAGGGCATAGGCACCAATGTGCTGGAAGTGAGCATACTGACCGAGGACAACCCGCTCGATTTGGAAAAATTGGAGACGGATCTCCGCGCGATGGACGTCGTGCTCGATGTCGCCCCTTCACAGAACGTCAGCGGCGGCCAGCTGAAATGGATGGGCAATACGATGAACGCCCGCTCCATATCCGGCACGACGCCCGCCTATCCCGCCGTCAAGAACGCGCCGCTGGCACAGGGCCGCTTTATCACGCAGGCGGATTTGGACAATGAGAGCTATGTCGCCGTCATCGGCGCAAACATCGCGAGCACGCTGTTTGAAGGCAGCAATCCGGTGGGCGAGACGATCACCATCGCGGGCCTGCCCTATACCGTGGTGGGCGTGCTGCAAAAGAACGAGAGCGGCACCATGGGCAGCACCGATTCGCAGATATTCATCCCCTTCACGCTGGCGCAGAAGATAGCAGGCACGCGCGCCGTCGCGAGCTTCACGGTCGCGGCGAGCAATTCGGACTCGGTGAACGACGCCGAAGCCCAACTGAAAGCGTATCTGGATGATCTGATGCCGGATAATTCCGAGGGCAGCAACCGTCGGCGTTCGGGCAATATGCGCACCAATGTAATGGCGATGTTCGGCATGAGCGGCGGCGACAACAGCAACTATTCGATCTATAACCAGAGCAATGTGTTAGACGCGCTGGGCGAAGCGACGGCGACCCTCACGCTGATGCTGGGCGGCATCGCGGGCATCGCGCTCCTGGTAGGCGGCATCGGGATCATGAACATGATGCTGACCAGCGTCACCGAGCGCACGCGGGAAATAGGCATACGCAAGGCCATCGGCGCCACGCGCGGCAATATCCTCTTCCAGTTCCTCGTGGAAGCGCTCCTGCTCTGCCTGTTGGGCGGCGGACTCGGCCTGGGCATCTCCGCGCTGATCCTGCGCGTCGTCGCATATTTTATGAATATCCCCCTCGCCATCTCGCTCTCGGTCATAGAAATGGCGCTCGGCTTCTCCCTGTTTGTGGGCTTAGTTTTCGGCATCTACCCCGCAAACAAGGCGGCGAAGTGTAAGCCGATTGATGCGCTGCGGTTTAATGGGTGATGCAGGTATACTATACAATCAATAGAGAAACGCCTTGGCGTTTCCACCAACATTGAACATTGCGCGTTGAACATTGAGCATTACAAAGCGTAACAGATGTAACGGTTGTCACGCACGTCACGCATAATCAGATATATACAGGCAATTACAGATCCGGGGGCAAAAAGGGCAGCGCGGAGACAGCGGGATCGGGGGCGGTCTCCTGATCCCTGTCCCCTGCCCCCTGTCCCCTGCTCCCTTTCACCTGCCGCTTCAGCCTGAACGGCAGCAAGTGGTTCGTCTCGCGCACGTATTCCGCGAAGCCGGGCTTATTTGCGCGGTTGCGCTTGTCCGCCATGGGGATGCTGATAAAGAGAAACATCAGCGTGTTGACCAATGCGCCGAGACCGAGGAACCACAGGCGCGGCGCGACCGAGAGCATCATGCCGTAGACGCCCCACCACATCAGAATTTCGCCCAGATAGTTCGGGTGGCGCGCGTGCTTCCACAGGCCCACGCGGATGATGCCCTGCCTGTCCTTGTCTTTGCGCCGGAATTGGTACATCTGCCTGTCGGCAATCAGTTGCAGGATGGTTGCGCCGACGCAGACCGCAAAGCCTAACACCGTAAATATATTGAAGAAATAGTTTTGCATCAGTGCGATCCCCGGCAGCATGCAAAGATAGACGACGAGGGTGGGGAACAGGTGTATGCCGAACAGGCTGATGATCGGATAGAGACGCGGGAAGCGCTGCTTGAAATTGTCATAGCGCCAGTCCTGCGTGGCGAGGTTTTTGAACGTATAAGCCCAGTTGCGGGTCAGTCTGAGGCCCCAGAACCAGACCGCAAGCAGGAGCAGCGGCGTGCCTTGGCTGACCACGCCGACGTGCACGGCAAAGCCCGAAAACACGACGAGGGGCGCGACGCTCCAATAGGGATCATAGACCGACGCGTTTTGAAAGATCAGGCCCGTGAGGTATACGAATACGGTCGCGGCGGCGGCGGCGATCGCGATACGCCAGATGAAATGCATATCCGGCCACGCGTTAAAGAGGAGTATGCCGAGCACGGATGCCAGCGCGTAGATGTTCGCGATGATGAACAGGCCGATCGGCTTATTGTCCTTGATTTCCGCCCATGTGAGCTTCGGTTCTGTTTCGGGTCTTTTCTTTTTCATAATCAGGCCTTTCTCGTGTTTTTCAATACAATGCGCCGCTCTTCCCAAGTGAAACGCAGCGCGCCCACGGAGACATAGTGCGCCCCGCGGTTGGGATTGCGCAGGTTTTTGCCGCAGACCAAGGCTGCGATCCCCAACGCGGCCAATTTCAGCGCCCAGACGGGCTCAAAGAGCAGGGACAAGAGCGCCGCTGCCGCGAAGCCGATGATGGTGACGGCGGAATGGGGATGCAGCACGATGAGGAATTGGAAGAAGAGCAGCGCGCCGATAAAGAAGAGCAGCATCCAGCTGATGCCAACCATGCCCAAGAGGGCGCCGTATGCGGCGGCAATTGCCTTCCCCCCGCGGAATTTCAGAAACGGGGTATAGGCATGCCCCAGCACGGGCGCCAGCACGACGGGCAGCAAATACCAGCCCGATACATCCAGCACCTGCGCCGCGATAAAGACGGGGACGGCGGCCTTCAATACTTCCAATGCAAGGCAAAAAAGCCCGAAGGGCAGGCCCACGGCGGCAATCGCGCCCATGCTGCCCGGATTCCCGTCCTCGCCGTGTTCGCGCACGTCCACGCCGCGCAAGAGCTTCGGGAGCAGGTAGGCATACATCACCGCGCCCGAGAGGAAGCCCGCGAGGGTCATTATTATGCAGTTTAGCATGGCCCCTCCTTTCGAGTGAAGAGTTAAGAGTTATGGTGAAAATACCTGCGGTATTTTTTATTTAGTTAGGGAATTCCGCAGGAATTCCTGCCGCAACTATTCACTATTAACTCTTCACTCATAATTACGCCAGCGCCGTCTCCTCCAACTCCAGCTCATATTCCGTGCCGCGCCGCAATGCCATCCGCATCACCTGCCGGCCTATCACCGCTGCAGCGGTCGCGCAATACAGGGAGCCCTGCGCGGCGATCATCGTTTCCTGCGCGGCAGGGTCTGCGAGCAGGGCGCAGGCGGCGTCTGCCGCTTCTTCCACCGTGCGCGCGGCAACGCCCATGCCGAGCGAGGAGATCACTCGGGCGTTGTGCTCTTCGCCGCCGGGTATGGGCAGGGTGATCACCAGCGGCACGCGCTTGGCGATGGCCTCGGAGCAGGAGAGCCCACCTGGCTTGGTTAAGAGCAGATCCGCGGCGTCCACAAGGATATCCACGTTGTCGATAAAGCCCAGCGCGATGACGCCGGGTATCTTCTTGGTTTTTTCCAGCACGCGTTCGTTGTTCCCGCAGACGGCCACGACCTGTGCGTCCGGCGCGCGCCGCAACAAAGCCTTTGCCAGATCGGGGATCTTCCCATAGCCCATGCTGCCGCCCATGATGGCGAAAACCGTCTCCTTCTCGATGCCGAAGACCGCCCGCGCCGCCGCCTTGTCCTGCTTGCGCGTAAAGCGCGCGGAGACGGGCATGCCGGGACAGGACAGTCTTTCCCGCGGCATACCGTGTGCCACGGATTCTTCTAACACGATGGGGTGCGCGACGATATTGTGCGTGAGCCGCGTCTCCTCCCAGAAGGGGCTGCAGGTATAATCGGTGATAATGCCGAGGGTCGGGATATCCAGCCCGAATTTCAGGATCAGGTTCGTGATCGCCTGCGCACTGAACAGGTGGGGGCAGACGATGATATCCGGCTGCAATTCCATGATCCGTTCATACAGAGAGCGCGCGTAGAGGGTGTTGAGCCAATAGATGATCGAATGCTTGTATGGGTCGCGTATGCGCTCCGCCGTTGCATAGAGCGCGCCGAAGATCCAAGGCGCGCGCGTGACCATGCCGTTATACAGGCCCGCGATAAATTTCGCCTTTTGGTTGCCCGTGTTCAGCACGTCGACAAAAATCGCGTCGACGCCCTGCGCAAGCAGATATTCCTGTACCGCAAAGCCCGCGGAATTGTGGCCCTGCCCCGTACCCGTCGATAAGATCAGAACTCGCATATGTCTTAATTTACCCCCGGCTCCAGACGCTTGGTGCGCACGGCGTCCCGCACCGCGTTGCTCTCTTTTTCCAAACGGGTGATCAACGCGATGGCCTGCAACAGCTCGGTCTCGCCCAAGCGGCGTATATATTCCGAGATGGCGAGGTCCACGTAGTCTTTCAGCTGTGTCACGGCCAACAGGCCCGCTTCGGTCAGGGTGACGACCAGATTGCGGCGATCCTTTTTATCCGTATCGCGCAGGAGACAGCCCTTCTTTTCCAAGGCGGAGAGCATCTTGGACGCGCCGGACTTAGATATCCCAAAATTGTTCTGCATATCCTGCAGGCTGAACCCGCGCCGCGTATCCCGGTTTGCCACCTGCTGCATAAACAGGAACTCGGTCATATTGATATCGACCCCCACAGGGCAGGCGTCCATGCGCGAGGTCGCGAACGCGCCCAGATTGCGGATCTTAAACAGCAGCTGCACCAACTGTTCCTTCATAGCGTCCATAAGGCCACCTCCACGGGAGCAGTTTACCATTCATTTGTTGAGTAGTCAACGATTAAATTAAATAATAAGTAATAATGCAGAAGGCAGTGAAGCTTAGCATATTTTAAGGATTACATTCCGCAAACATATGCATAATCAAGCTTTTGCGGATTGTATTCCGTAAAAATCTCTGCATTCTGCATTATTTCCTATTCCTTCTACCGCCCCGCCCGCGCCGCGTTCAACACCGCCAACAACGACACGCCTACATCCGCAAACACCGCTTCCCACATGCCCGAGACGCCGAGGGCGCCGAGGGCGAGGAAGACGAGTTTTACTGTGAGCGCGAAGATGATATTTTGCCAAACGATGCGCTTGGTGCGGCGGGCTAAGTCCATGGCAATAGCCAGCTTTGTGGGATCGTCCGTCATCAATACGAGGTCGGCGGCTTCCATCGCCGCGTCCGTACCTAATGCGCCCATGGCGATGCCGATATCCGCCCGCGCCAGCGCCGCCGCGTCGTTGATCCCGTCCCCCGCAAAGCACAATGTGCCGCCCGGGCGCTTCTCGCCCAAAAGGCGCTCAATCTCCGCCATTTTGTCTTGCGGCAGCAACCCGGCCCACACTTCATCCACGCCCAACTCCGCCGCCACAGCCTGCGCCACAGCCGCATCATCCCCCGTCAGTATAACGGTCTTGCGCACACCCCGCGCCTTCAAAGCCGCCAGCGCCGCCCGGCTCTCCGCCTTTACGGCATCGGCCACGACTATGCAGCCTATATATGCGCCGTCCCTGGCGACATAGACGCGCGTTCCGACCTCGTCCCTATACGCATTGCGCCATCCGCACAAGTGCGGATGTGGCATCTGCGCGTTGAACATTAACTTCTCATTCCCGACAAGAATAACAGAACCATCCACTTCCGCCCGCACGCCCTGCCCCGCAATCTCCTCATAGTTTCCGCTCACATCCGGGGTCTTCCCATATGCCCGCAAAATCGACTGCGCAATCGGATGGCTGCTCTGCGTCTCGGCCCTTGCGGCAGTCTCCAACAAGTCTTCCTCCGTCACGCCCGCCGCGCAAAGCAGTTTTGTCACTTCAAAATTCCCGTAGGTGAGGGTGCCGGTCTTATCAAACACGGCGATATCTAAGCGTTCCAAGGCTTCCAGATAGTTCCCGCCCTTGACCAGTATGCCGCGCCGCCCGGCCCCGCCTATGCCGCCGAAAAAACCGAGCGGCACCGAGAGCACGAGCGCGCAGGGGCAGGAAATGACAAGGAAAATAAGCCCCCTGTGTATCCAATCGCCCCAGCCTCCGCCCAACAGCAGCGGCGGCAGCAGGGCCAGCAGCAGCGCGCATCCCACGACCACGGGCGTATAGACCGCCGAAAAGCGGGTGATAAACTGCTCGGTCTTCGCCTTTTTTGAGGCGGCGTTTTGGGTCATTTCGATGATTTTGCTCGCGGTGCTTTCGCCAAACGGCTTGGTGACGCGCACAGTCAATGCGCCGCTTTGATTGACGGTACCAGAGAGCACGGCGTCCCCCTCGCCCGCGCGGCGGGGCACGCTCTCGCCCGTCAGCGCGGACAGATCCATAAAGGAGCTGCCAGACAGCACCACGCCGTCCAAGGGTACGCGCTCGCCGGGGCGAATGAGAATCTCCTCGCCCACAGCCACGGTCTCGGGCGCGACGCGCAGGGTCTCCCCGCCCCGCAACAAGTTGGCCGTATCGGGCCGCAATTGCATAAGCGCGGCGATGGACTTTCTGGATTTGCCCACGGCCCGCTCCTGAAAATATTCGCCCACCTGATAGAAGAGCATCACCGCCGCGGCTTCGATAAAGTTGCGCGTGAATAGCGCGCCTATGGTGGCAAGCGACATCAGGAAGTTTTCGTCTAACAGGTGGCCCTTCAGCAAGTTGCGTCCGGCCTTATACAGCACGTCCCAGCCCAAGAGCAGATACGCAGCGACGCAGACGGCGGCGCTTGCCCATTCCAAGTGGAAGACCCATTCCAAGAGCAGGGCGGTGACAAATAAGAGAAGGCCGTTGCCGCGCAGGAGCCAAGTTGCTTTACTGCTGTGTCCCTCGTCAGCCCTTTCTCTGCCCTCCGCGCTTGTGCGGAGGTCGCATCTATTACCTATTACTTTCACGCCCGGTTCGAGTTCATGCACAATCCGTACAATTTCATTCCTCAAATCCTGCCCGCTCTCCACAACCAAACGCCCCGTGGCAAAGGCCAATGTCGCGGCCTGCACGCCCGGCAAGGCCGCCACGCGCTTTTCGATCTTGGCCGCGCAGTTATAGCAGTCCAAGCCCTCCAAACTGTATTCCCGTTTCATACCCCGAACCTCCTATATACCAACAGTTGAGCATCTGTTCAACTGTTTGTATGATAGCATATGCGAAAATCGAATGCAAGGTGTCGAATTGTAAAAAATACGTGTATATGTGCGCGGAGTCTGTTATAATTAAATGAAGAGTGAAGAGTAGTGAAGAGTTGCGGTAAAAACAGCAAGCTGTTTTTATTTAAGCTTTTAGTTGCAGAAATGCCGCAGGCATTTCTACCATAACTCTTCACTATTCACTCTTAACTCTTCACTGTACAAAGGAGCCCCCCATGCACCACCTTGGCACCGTACAACTCGAAACCTCCCGCCTGACGCTCCGCCGTTTCACAACGGCGGATGCCCCCGCCATGTTCTATAACTGGGCGAACGACGCGGAGGTGACGAAATTTTTGACCTGGCAACCGCACGGCGATATTGCGGAGACGCAGAGAATACTTGCGATATGGGAAGCGGCCTATGAGAAGCCGAACCACTACAGCTGGGCCATCGAAATCCGGGAAAGCGGCGAGCTTGTCGGCAGCATCGCCGCGGTGCACCAAAACGAAGACACGCGCATGGTGCATGTCGGCTATTGCATCGGTCGAACTTGGTGGCATATGGGCGTTGCGAGCGAAGCTCTGCGGCGGTTGGTGCGCTTTTTCTTTGAAGAAGTGGGCGTGAACCGCGTCGAATCCCGCCACGACCCACGCAACCCGAACAGCGGCAAGGTGATGCAGAAGGCGGGCCTGCGTTACGAGGGTACCCTGCGCGAAGCGGATAGGAACAATCAGATTGGGTTTTGCGACGCGGCGTATTATGGGATTTTGGCAAGGGAGTATTTCGGCAATGATTGAGCGCATCGCCGCAAACAAAAAGGCCTTTCTCCCGCTTTTGCTCTTGGGCGATGAGTCGGAGAGCCAAATCGACGCGTATTTGCAGCGCGGGGAGCTGTATGTGCTGTTTGACGGTGAATATCCCGCGGCAGCCATTGCGGTCACGGTTGAGGGCGACGGGGTGATCGAAATCCAAAACCTCGCCACCGACCCCGGTTACCGCCGCCGGGGCTATGCGTCTCGCTTGGTGGAGTTTGTGGCGGCGCGCTATTGGTTCAACCAGCGCAAGCTGATACTCGGCACGGGGGATGTGTCGGGCATACTGCGATTTTACGGGCGCTTGGGCTTTGAGGTTACGCACAGGATACCCGATTATTTTACGACGCACTACGAGCAGCCGATTATTGAGGACGGTATTGTACTGAAAGACAAGGTGTATATGGAGAGGAGACTGCAATGAACTGGGAGCCGTGGACGGGCTGTTATGCGCACAGCGAGGGCTGTAAATATTGCTATTTCTACGGATCTTACAGCAAGCGCTATGGGCAGAACGAGATTGTCAAGACCGGCGAGTTTGACAAGCCCTTACGGATTGTAAGCGGTAAGATCGTCGCCACCTGCTTTGCCACGGACTTCTTTCTTTCCGAAGCGGACGCGTGGCGCGCCGAGGCCTGGGCGATGATGCGCGCGCGCCCGGATTTGGAATTCCTTATCCTGACCAAGCGCATAGACCGCTTCCCCGTCTCCCTGCCCGCCGACTGGGGCGATGGCTATGAAAACGTGAACCTCGGCTGCACCGTGGAGAATCAGGCAATCGCCGATCAACGCCTGCCCCTGTTTCTTTCATTCCCCATCCGCCGCCGCTTTATCGCCTGTGGGCCGTTGCTGGGGCCGATTGATTTGACGCCCTATCTGCAAGGCGTGGAACACGTCACAGTCGGCGGCGAAAGCGGCCGCGAAGCGCGCGTCTGCGACTATGACTGGGTACTGCAAATCCGCGAGCAATGCGCAGCCGCAGGTAAAACCTTCTGGTTCAAAAACACGGGCTCCTTCTTCCGTAAGGACGGCGAAGTGCTGAAAATCAATCCGTTCAAGCAGAGCAGTGTTGCGCGGGAATGCGGTATTGATATTAAGGGGGAGAGGAAGTTGTTTTGAGTGAAGAGTTAAGAGTTAAGGCAGAAATTCCGCAGGAATTTCTAATTTAAATTTGGAATCGCTTGCGATTCCTACCGCAACTCTTCACTCTTCACTCTTCACGCAACTCACCATTCCCATCCCCGCCAGCCAAACCAAATAGGAGGACACCCCCATGCTACGCGACCCCACCCAAACCATCGGCAACCTGATCGAAAAACAGAAACACTGCTTTATCGCGTCTGTGGACGCGGATGGCTTCCCCAACCTGAAATGTATGCTCACGCCGCGCAAGCGCGAGGGCATACGCGCGTTCTGGTTTTCCACTAACACGAGTTCACGGCGCGTGGCGCAGTACCGCGGGAATCCCAAGGCCGCCATCTATTTCTATGACCGCCGATTTTATCGCGGCGTGCAGCTCGTCGGCACGATGGAAGTGCTGGAGGACGCCGCCATCAAGGAGGAGATATGGGAAGTCGGCGATACCATGTATTATCCGCTGGGTGTCGGCGACCCGGACTATTGTGTGTTGAAATTTACGGCGGCGCGCGGGCGGTACTATGCCGGTTTTAAGAGTGAAGACTTTAATGTATAATATGCAATGTTCAACGCGCAATGATGGTGGAGATGCTGCGCATCTTTTTGATTAAAGAAACGCCCACAGGGGGTTTCATCCGTCATTGAACATTGCGCGTTGAACATTGAACATTACAGAACCCATACCAACAAGGAGGCCAACCCCCATGCTCGAACTACCCGAAGCCATCGCCCTGGCCGGGCAACTGAACGAAACCATACGCGGCAAGCGCATTGAAAGCGTCATTGCCGCCGCATCCCCCCACAAATTCACCTGGTATCACGGGGAACCGGAGAGCTATGACGCCCTGCTGTCCGGCCGCGTGGTGGAAATGGCCCACGCTTATGGCGGGCGCGTGGAGCTCCAAATGGAGGGTGCTATCCTCAGTCTCAACGACGGCACCATCCTGCGCTACTACGCCCTCGGCGAAGCCGTGCCGGACAAGCACCAGTTGCTGATGCGCTTTACGGACGGTGCGGCGCTGGTCGTCACGGTCGCGATGTATGGCGGCATTATGGCTGCCGACGCGGGCGGGCTGGACGAGAATTTCTATTACCGGGTCTCCAAGCAAGCCGTCCCGCCCCTGTCGGACGCCTTCGACTACGCCCACTTCCAAACCCTGTTCGCCGAGAAGGGGGAGCGCATGAGCGCGAAGGCCTTCCTCGCGACCGAGCAGCGCATACCGGGCCTCGGCAACGGCGTGCTGCAAGATATTTTGCTGAACGCCAAAATCCACCCCAAGCGCAAGATGCATACGCTTTCGGAAGCAGAGCGCCGCGAGCTGTTCGACGTTATGAAGGCCACCTTGCGGGAGATGACGGACCTGGGCGGCCGCGAGACCGAGCGCGACCTGTTTGGCAATCCGGGCGGCTATAAAACCAAGCTCAGCAAGAACAATAAGCTCCTCATCTGTCCGAACTGTGGCGGTGCGGCCCGGAAAGAGGCCTATATGGGCGGGAGCGTCTATTATTGCGAGGAATGCCAAAAATTATAAAACACATAAGGGAGAGACTTATGAAACAGAAGTTATATGCCATACTCTTTATCGTGGCCCTGCTGCTCTGCGTAGCAGGCTGCGCCTGCGGGCCTCAAGTATCCGCGCCCCCGCCCATGTTTGCCGCCTGGTCCGCGTCGTTTCCGGGCTATGAAAACGGCACCCTGACGCTCTCTGCCGTGGAGCCCGGCGGGTTGCGGGCGGCGGCGGATGCCTATGTCAGCGACTATCGGGAAGTGACGAAACTGGTTCTGACGGACGAGTCTGCGCTGAACGCCGCGGATGAGGATTTTATCCGCAATGAACTGACCGCTTTGACTGAATTGGACCTCAGCGGCCACAGGAAGGAGTTCAGCGTCCTGTTTCAAGACTGCACTTCGCTGACGGCAGTGAAATTACCCGCCCTGCCCATGCTGCCCGATGCCATGTTCAGCGGCTGCACGCGGCTTTCCGCCATCCTGTTTACGGGCAACGATGCCCCCCTCATCGGAGACAGGCTTCTTGACGGCGTAAATGCCACCGCCTATGTCCCCGATCCGGCTGCCGGGGGCTATGAGCAGGCTTGGTTTACCGAGCATTTCTCCAAGGTGAGAGCGATCCGGGAGCCGGATTTTTCCGTCCAGCCCGAGAGCCAAAGCGCGGCGGTGGGGCAGGATATCGTCTTCTCGGTCTCGGCTATCGGCGCCCCCGCGCCCGCGCTGCAATGGCAGCGTTCCGTGGACGGCGGCGCGACCTGGGAGGATATCGCCGGGCAGACCAAGGACGCCCTGCGTCTGCGGGCCGTCAGCAACGCGATACATGAAAACCAATTCCGCTGCGTGGCAGAGGGTATGGCGGGTATCGCCGTTTCCGATACCGCGACCCTGACGGTGGGCGCGATCACGGACGCCCAGACACCGGAGATCAGCGGCCAACCCAAGGGCGCTGAAGTGGAGCAATATGGCAGCGTCACGCTATCGGTTGTGGCCGAAGTGTCGGACGGCGGTACGCTCAGCTATCAATGGTACAGCGATGCGCCGATTGACGGTGCCACCGCTGCAAGCTATTCTCCGCCCACGGCGGACTTGGGGACTGTCTATTATTATGTGATGATCACCAACACCAATGACGGCGTGATCGGCGCGAACAGCGCCACCGTCACCAGCGACGCGGCCAAGGTCACGGTCAGCGCCCCGGCTTTGGTCGACGCCCAGACGCCGGAGATTGGTGGCCAGCCCAATGGCGGCACCGTGACGGTGAACGAAAGCTTTACCCTGACGGTCATGGCCGAGGTGACCGACGGCGGCACGCTCACCTATCAGTGGTACAGCAACGGCAGCGAGAGCAACAGCGGCGGTACCCTGCTCAGCGGCGCGACCGCGGCAAGCTATGCGCCCTCCACGGCGAATATCGGGACTGTCTATTATTATGTGACGATCACCAACACCAACGACAGCGCAAGCGGCGCGAAAACGGCCACCATTGCCAGTAAGGCGGCCAAGCTTATCGTGAATCCCGCCGCCCTGATCGACGCCCAAACGCCGAAGATCACGGGCCATCCCAACGGCGGCACCGTGCACCTGAACGCGGGAATCACCCTGTCGGTGGCGGCGGAGGTGACGGACGGCGGCACGCTCACCTATCAGTGGTACAGCAACAGCAAGGACGGCAACAGCGGCGGAACCGCCATCAGCGGCGCGACCAAGGCATCCTATACGCCCTCCACCGCCCGCGAGGGGACGAGCTATTATTACATCATCGTGACGAACACCAACAACAACGCGACTGGACATAAAACGGCTTCCATCGCCAGCAATACGGCGAAAGTCACGGTCAACGCCTTGGTCAACGCCGAAACGCCGGAGATCATAGTGCAGCCCAAGGGCGGCAAGGTGGAGTTGGGAGACGAGCTCACCCTGTCCGTAACGGCGGATGTAGACGACAAGGGTACGCTCAGTTATCAGTGGTATGAGAGCGAAACGGACAGCAACACAAAGGGGCGCAAGATCGGCGGCGCGACCAAGGCCAAATATGATCCGCCCACAAACGCCGCGGGCCTGACCTATTATTATGTGGAGGTAACCAACACCAACGGCAACGTGAGCGGCGAAAAGAGCGCGACCGTCGCAAGCAAGGCCGTCGCGGTGGAGGTCTATACCACGCCCGGCGCGCCGCGCAACCTTGCAGTCGTGCTCGGGGCATATGCTGTGACTATCCGCTGGGAACCCCCGGAGGACGACGGCGGCAGCGAGATTCTTGGCTATCAGGTCTCCATGGGCGACGCGTGGGTGGAACCGGGCGGAGAGGGCGAACATACTTTCACCGAACTTTCAAGCGGGACGGAATATACCTTCCGGATGCGGGCCGTCAATGCCGCCGGGCATGGCGAGGAATCCGCGCTGACGGCGACGACTTTGGCGGAAGCGGCGCACGTGACGGGCGTGAACTTGGACCCGATGCACCTGCGTCTCTTTGTGGGAGAAAGCGCCGCGCTGACAGTCATTGTGTCGTCCACAGGCGGAACCGACGTCTCCGTGACCTGGGCATCCGGTGACGTCACCGTGGCCACGGTGGATATGAGCGGCGTAGTTACGGCGCAGGCGGCGGGTGTAACCGTCATCAGCGTCACCACAAATGACGGCGACTATAGCGAAAGCTGTGTTGTCACAGTGGAGACCCCCGAAAAGCCCGCCGGGAACGGCAGCCTGTTTGTATGGATCGGCGCAGGCGCCATTGCGCTGCCGGGGCTTGCCGTCGGCATCTATTCTTGGCGAAAGAACAGGAAATGAAAGGATGGAAACCCATGCCTCGACCGACGAATAAAACCGAACTGATCGCCGCCGCAAGCGAGCAATGGAACAAGATGTGGAGCCTGATTGCTTCTATGCCGCCCGCCCTGCGAGATGCCGAATTCCGTTTCGGTAACGATCCAAAGCTAAAGGAAGCGCACTGGCCGCGCGATAAAAATCTGCGCGATGTGCTGGTGCACCTCTATGAATGGCATTCCTTGCTCCTCCGATGGGTGGAATCCAACCTGCGCGGCGAACCCCTGCCCTTTCTGCCCGCGCCCCATACCTGGAAGAGCTATGGTGATATGAACGTGGAATTTGGGGAAAAGCATCAGGGCACAAGTTATGTGCAGGCGGAAGCGCTGCTGCGCGAAAGCCACGCCCAGGCTATGGCCCTGATCGAATCCTTGAGTGACGCCGAACTCTTTGAGAAACAGCACTATCCTTGGACGGGCAGCACGAGCGTTGGCGCATACTGCATCTCCGCGACCGCCAGCCATTATGATTGGGCGGTGAAGAAAATAAAATTGCACCTAAAGACGGGAGGAACAACATGAAATATCTGATCCTATACTATTCCTACACAGGCCACACAAAGGCCTGCGCAGAGTTCTGCGCGTCGCGCGAGGGGGCGGATGATATCGCCGAAATCCGCGATGTAAAGCGCCCCAACAAGCTCAAGGCATTCACGGCGGGCGTCGCCGCCGCCCTGCGCGGCAAGGCTTGGCCGATAGAGGAGCTTGCGGCAGATCTTGCGGCCTACGAGCATATCCACATCTTCTCCCCGGTATGGGCGGGGCATATGCCGCCCGCCGTCCATGCCGCCATCGCCCTGTTGCCCGCGGGCGCGCGCGTGTCCCTCTGTCTCGTCTCCGCCACGGGCGGCAGCCGTTGCAGGGAGCAGGCGGAAGCGGCCATCCGCGCGCGCGGCTGTGAGGTGGTCGGCTTTGCGGATCTGAAAGCATAGTAGCCGCAACCGCACATATCGCCGAACTCCCCCGCGATCGGCGCGGCGCGTTCTTCGCGCGCCTGCGCCGCTATTTCCGGGAGGACTTATATGGTCTGCCCGCCGAGTTTTTGGACTATCTGCTTTCGGAGGAATATCAAACGACGGTCGAGACGCTGATGGACCGCGCCGAGAATCCCATCCGCGCCGTGCAATTGTTGGACGCCCATCAATCCGCCCTTGGCTTTGCCCTGTATTGCAACTATTATACGGAGGACGGCAAGCTCTTTATCATGGAATTCTGCGTGGAGCCGCCCTGTCGCGGACAGGGTTATGGTAAACTGCTGTATGAACTGATAGAAGCGCGCGAAAAGGCGCGCGGCGCGAAATTCGCCGAACTCACCACGGACAGTGCGACGCCATTTTGGCAGGGGCTCGGGTTTGTGAACACCGGCGTTGCAGATTTAGATAACGGGGATTTCATTTTCAGGAAAAAGATTGATTTGTAAAGGAGATCGTTTATGCGCAAAGTCATTGCAATAACTCTGGTGCTGTGCATCGCCGCACTTTGCGCCGCCTGCGCTGGCCCGACCAAAAACGAAGACTTCACAGGAGTTTGGCAGAGGACAAATGTGGAGCGGAGCATGCGCGCGCAGATTGAGATAACAGAGCAAACCGATACGCAGTTTCGGTTCAGCATAGATGCGGTTTGGGAGGCGCATACCGGTGGCACGGATGGTGTGGCTTTGTTCACCGCACCCAATCGGGCGGAATGGCATATAGCAGTGGACTTTGCCGATCATACGGACGAAGGAACGCTTACCTTTACCTTGGACGGAGAGAATCTGATCGTTTCGTATGAGGGCGTTTGGATGGCCCTTGGCTTCGGAACGAACGTCGAACCCGACGGTGTTTACACGAAGGATGAACCCGCGTATACCAACGCAAACATAGTCCATGATATCTTCCCCACGGAGGAAATCCGCGCGAATATGGTTGCGCTGTTGGGCGAAGAGGAATTTGCGTATATTACGCGGGTGATGGAATATGGTTCCGGCTGGGACAACAGAGAGATGTTTACTTACTCCGGCTTTATCAGCGGCGCGGGCATGGGCGTGGATTTGATTTTGGAGGGCAGCAAGATATACTGTCTCGTGTTTCATTCTGAGACCGACGTCGCATATATCTTCTATACCAATGACCCGCTGTACAGGGATCAGCTGCCGGATGCGTTTGCTTTAAGCAGAAATAAAGATGTTCCCATTACCTTTGTCTGTGTAGAATAAGGAGCCACATATGCCATACATTGCAATTGCCTATCTCACCCTCCTCAGCGCCATCGCCATCGTGATTACCGTGCACGATAAGCGCGCCGCGCGGCAGCACAACGCACGCCGCGTGCCGGAGCGCAGCCTGCTGACGATCTCCCTGCTGGGCGGGGCGCTCGCCATGCTGATTACCATGTGCCTTGTACGCCACAAGACCAAGCACGCCAAATTTATGGTCGGCCTTCCGCTGATTATCCTGCTGCAATTGGGCGTCACCTTCCTTCTTTGGTGGTTTCTGTGAGCAACGCCGCGCAGAACTTGTATGACGCCGGATTGTCGACAAAGTCCCGCGTGAGCGGGCAGAAGCTTTCAATCCGTGCGCAAGGGCGGTTCATCCGCCCGTTAAGCGCACACATTGAAGGATTTTCTGGCCGTTTTGCGCAGCAAAACAAGAAAATCCGGTTGAACCGTGTCGACAAAGGCACTTTGTCGACACGCTGCCTGTATGACGCCCTCCACGCCCGCTACGGCGAGCTGCACTGGTGGCCCGCGGATTCGCCTTATGAGATGATGGTTGGCGCGGTGTTGACCCAAAACACGGCCTGGGGCAATGTGGGGCGCGCAATTGCCAATTTCGGGGATCGGCTCAACCCGGCGTTTGTGTTGCAAGCGGAACTGGCGGCGCTTGCCGAGATCATACGCCCCGCCGGGTTTTTCAACCAAAAAGCGGCCTACCTGAAAGCCCTGACACAGTGGTACGCCCGCTATGATTTTGATGTGCCCACCGTCCGGCGCGAACCCCTCCCCCGCCTGCGTGCCGAGCTTTTGGCCACACGCGGCATAGGCAAGGAGACCGCCGATTCCATCCTGCTCTATGCGTTCGGGTTCCCTTCCTTTGTGGTCGATGCCTATACCTCCCGCCTATGCGCGCGCCTGTCCCTTCCCGCGGGCAATGGTTATGACGCGATCCAAGCTTATTTCACCGAACGTCTCCCTGTGGATGCTGCCCTGTACAACCAATTCCACGCGCTGATTGTGATCCACGCCAAGACCCACTGCCGTAAAAGGCCGCTCTGCGGGGATTGCCCGCTGGGGGAAAGTTGTGAAAGGAAGGGTGTATGAAAGGGGTATATATCTCGGAAAGCGCCCAAACGGCAATGTGCAATGAAGCTTGAGATGCCCCCGGCATCTCTCTTTATTTTGTGGGTTTATACATTCCCACCATATTGAACATTGTGCGTTGCACATTGACGCATTGCCCTGCCCCCGCTCCCCTTTTAACGCTTTGCACCATACCGGGATTGCAATCCGCACCCGTTTCCTGTATAGTTCATATCGGAGGTGCTCCTATGGAACAATCTTCTATAACCCCATGACCGCCCGGGAACTAAAGAACCACTGCCTGGCCCTGCCGGGCGCATATGAGGACTATCCGTTTGGCGACGGCGAGTCCTGGTGCGTGATGCGCCACCGCGGGAGCCGTAAGGGCTTTGCGCATATTTATGAGCGCGGCGGCCGGGTTTGCGTCAACCTCAAATGCGAGCCCATGGAAGCCGATTTTTTGCGCAATCTGTTTGCGGACGTCACGCCCGCCTATCATATGAACAAGACGCACTGGAACGGCGTCGCCGTGGACGGCGATGTGCCGGAGGAGCAGTTGTTGCGCATGGTGCGGCGGAGTTATGCGTTGACAGGAGACAGGGGGAAGGGAACAGGGGGAAGGCGAACATGACGCGTTGGCTCGGCAACGTTGGCTTCTCCTACATCGGCCTGCTCTATCTGCTGCTGCTGATTGTTCCGGGCATACTTTGGGCGCGGCGCAGACCGGAGGGTTATGATTCGTCGGGAGAGAATAAGATTCTGCGCATATTCGAGCGCGTAGGACAAGCGCTCTGTACCGCTTCCCTTTTGATTTTCAGCGATTACAATCCGCGCGCGCTTGATTTGTGGCTTGTCTGGCTGTTTATCTCGGCGGCCTTGATGGGCTTGTATATAGTGTATTGGATACGCTATTTCGGAAGCCCGCGGACCCTGCGGGACTTCTACCGTCCGCTGCTTGGCGTCCCCGTGCCGGGCGCGGCCCTGCCTGTTTTGGCGTTTGTGCTGCTCGGCATTTACGGGCGGGTGATTTGGATGATAGTATCCGCTGTTGTCTTCGGCATCGGGCATATCGGGAACCATTGGGGACATACAAAGAAAATCAATTGGTAGGAAAATTAAATGGATCTATTATTCTTGTTCATTCTGAGCATACCGTTCAACGCGATGATAGCAATGATTGTCGCGCTCTGCCTGCGCAAGCGGCTGCTTGCCAAGATTACGGGCACGGTGCTTGCGTGTTTCGGCATAACTATTATTTGGTTTATTTCCCTGCTTGCAATTGGGTTTAGCTCTGCCTATAACGGGCCGACCTGGCTGCTCAATCTGCCCGCCGTCCTCGCGCTGGCGGCCACTCTGCTCTTTATCTGGAAGCCCTTCCGCGCAAAGCTGAAATTGTCTCCGGCTATTGCGTTTGCGGTATTGTTTATTCTTTCGCTCGGCGCGATTATCGGCGTACAGGCCTATGAGAATGCCGTTTCGGGTGTCGCGGCGGAGCAGATAGCGCTGTCCGAATATGAGCCCTTTGCCGAACACAACCGCTTGGCGACCCTGTCCGAAGCGGCGGACTTGCAGTTTGCGCACGATGCCGCGCTGCCGAGATTGGACGGCGCAACCGCGCTCTATCCGCTGTATGCGGCGTTTGCGCAGGCGGTGTATCCCAAGCAGATAGACAACTACAATCTGCGCGAAAAGCCCTTCCCGTTGGTGGACTGTACGCGCACGGATCAAGCGTTCAAGAATTTGTTGGCGGGCGCTGCAGATATCGTCTTCCTGATGGATCTGTCCCCCGCGATGCTTGCAGCTGCGGAGGAAGCGGGCGTCACCCTGCAACTGACGCCCATAGGCCGGGAGTCCTTCGTCTTCTTTGTCAACGGGCGCAACCCGGTGGAGAACCTGTCCCTCGCGCAAATCAAGGGCATCTATTCGGGGGAGATCACCGACTGGCGCGTCGTGGGCGGGCGGAACTGGGAGATTCACGCCTTCCAGCGCAACGAGGAATCGGGCAGCCAAATCGCGCTGCGCAAGATGATGGGCGAAACACCCGTGATGCGCCCGAATAAGGAGGATATCTATTCCACAATGGGCGGTTTCGCCGAGGTCGTGAGTTACAAAAACTACAAGAACGCCATAGGCTATTCGTTCCGCTATTACATGACCGAGATGATCCAAGGCGGCAAGATCAAGATGCTCTCGGTGGACGGCTTCTCGCCCTCAGACGAAAATTATCCGCTGGTCGCGCACTTTTATGCGTTGACGGTCGTGGGGCGAGAGAGCGAATGCGCCGAGAATATAGCGCTGCTGCTGGAATGGATATTGTCCGAACAGGGACAGTATTTGGTGGAGAAGACAGGGTATACGCCGTTGAGTTGAAAGTGGAAAGATAGAGTAGGCGGAGAACATGGAAATGCCTTAACTTTCCTCTCTCCCGCTTGCAATAGGGGAACCCATCCACTATAATACTCGCATGAAAAGAAAAGCTTTTACCATACCTCTGATGTCCCTTGCCACGCTGCTGCTGATCGCCTGCCTGATTGTCACGGCGGTGGATCTTACGATGCGGGATCGGCCCTTTTTGGAGCAGACCCACGCGGAGATCAAGAGCTATGCGAGTGAGAGTCTCAACTCCCGCCTGCCCGACGTCGTGGGCGCGACGCAACGGCTCTTGGACTATATGCGCGGCGATGTGAACGATATCTATTACGAGGGCTATAAGGGCATGCTCAAGACCGAGATGTTCCCCTCCACCATTGAGAAGGTGCATATGCGGGAGGTGCGCAACCTTTGGCAGCGCATCGCCGCCCTGCGCAACTTTGCCGCCATCGGCGCCATCTTCCTCTTTCTGTTGGGCATCGTCCTCCAGCGGCGGCAGCTGATTCCGACCTGCGGCGCGGCCATATGCTATGCCTATATGCTCTTTGGGGTGATTGCGGCCTTCGTCGGCATCTGGGCGGTCGCGGACTTCGACGGGTTCTGGACCTTTTTCCATCAAGTCGCGTTTCCGAACTCCACCAACTGGCTGCTGCCCGCCGGGACGAATATGATCGAAATGCTGCCGCAGGAGTTTTTCTCCGCCTATGTGACGCGTATAGGCATCTATGGCGCCGCGTTGCTTGCGCCGCTCCCCCTGCTCTCGCTGACCGGGATCATCGCCCTGCGCGTTATCGAACGCCGGACGGAAAAGCGCGCCATCGCCGCCAGAGCGAACCGCGACCCGCTGGCGGCGATCACGGTTGAAGACGCGCCCGACCTCCTGTCCCTGCACCGCAAGATGAACACCCCCTTGAGCAAGCGCAACGAGCTCGCCGAGACCGCGCAGTGGGAGGCGGAGATTCGCGGGGATGTGGAGGAGTTTGGGAGAGAGGATAGGGAATAATGCAGAATGCAGAGAAAATATTCCCCTCTCTGCATTCTGCATTATTACTTATTACTTAGCGAATCATGCGTTATAACGAAACCGCCCGAAAAAAGGCCGAGAGCTTGCCCTTGAAGAAGCAGGCATATGTCCTCGGCATCGAGACTTCCTGCGATGAGACTGCCGCCGCTGTGGTGCAGGGCGGGTGTGTTGTGCTGTCCAATGTGATCTATACGCAGATACCGCTGCATCGGCAGTATGGCGGCGTGGTGCCGGAATTGGCCAGCCGCAACCATGCGGATCAGATCGGGATTGTGGTGCGCGAGGCCTTGGACGCGGCGGGCTTGCGCAAGGAGGATTTGGACGCGATTGCCGTCACCTGCCGCCCCGGATTGGTGGGGGCGCTGCTGGTGGGCGTTTGCTATGCAAAGGCGCTGGCACTGGCGGGGGGCCTGCCGCTTTTGGGCGTGGACCATATCCACGGCCATATCGCCGCGAACTATATCAGCCATCCCGCGTTGGAACCGCCCTTTGTCTCTCTGGTCGCCAGCGGTGGGCATAGCCATGTGCTCCGCGTTGACAGCTATGACAGTTACTCCCTTTTGGGCCAAACCCGCGACGACGCGGCGGGCGAAGCCTATGACAAGGCCGCGCGCGCGCTGGGACTGCCCTACCCCGGCGGGCCGGAACTCGAAAAGCTGGCGCGGGGCGGCGATCCGAACAAGTATCCCTTTCACTCCACGCTGAATGAGAGCGACGACCCCGATATGAGTTTTTCGGGGATAAAGACCGCGCTGGTGAACCTGATTGCCAACGCAAGGGCGCGCGGGGAGGAATTGTTTCTGCCCGATATAGCCGCAAGCTTTCAGCAGGCCATCAACAAAACCCTCACACATAAAGCTCTGCTGCACTGTAGGGAGGGCGATACGCTCTGTCTGGCGGGGGGCGTATGCGCGAACGGGCATCTGCGGGAGTTGCTGACGCGCGAATGCGCCAAGCGGCGCGTGCGCTTCTTTGCCCCCGCCGCGCCCTATCGCACGGACAATGCCGCCATGATCGCCGCGCAGGGTTATTTTCACCTGATGGCGGGGGATCTGGCGGGCTTGGATCTGAGCGCGGCGGCAACGAAATAGAACGAGTCAGGAGAGAGGTATTATGAATCAGAAAAATAGCGGCCTCGGCGTGGGCATTGTCATACTCATCTTTGGCTTGGCAATCGTAGGGCTGAACCTCGCGCTCTCATCCGCCATACAGAGTGGGGAGATGAACTGTACATCATCGGATGTGCATATTTCCATGATTCTGGGGGCTATGTTTTCTTCTCTTGGTATTGGAATCTTCGTTTTTGCATTGGCCAAAAGCGCGCGGCAAAAAAGCCTGCGTAAAAGCGGTGCGCGCGCGATGGCGACCGTAACGGAAGTGACCAAGTGCAAATATCGCTATTCCGACAGTTTCACCACCCATGAGTATTACGAGATTTCTTACTACTGGAAGGATCCCGAAACGGACACCTCGCATCGCGGCGAGAGCAAATGTCAGATAGACCCCCGGCCCTATCTTTCGCGCAGCGACCAGAAACTACCCGTGTATTATGAGCCGAACAATGCGTCGCGGCATTTTCTCGATCTTTCCGGGTTGATATAAAGGGGGGTTCCTTTCATGTCCAAAGGCAGCATCGGCAGAGAAAAACTATTATTACTGCGCGAAATCTTCCTGCGTGAAACGGATGCCGCGCACGCGCTTCGCATGGAGGAGTTGTTGTTGCGCCTGCAAACGGCGGGCTTTAATGCCGAGCGCAAGAGTTTGTATAAAGATTTTGCCGTACTGCGCGCGCACGGGCTCGATATTTGCAGCCTGCGCAGTGGCGGCACCACGCGCTACTACCTCGGGCAGCGGGATTTTGAACTTGCGGAGCTGAAGATGCTGATAGACGGCGTGCAGGCGGCGCGCTTTCTCACCGAGAAGAAGGCGGCCGAGCTGATCGAAAAGCTCTCCTGCCTGTGCAGCGAGCACGACGCAAAGCGCTTGCAGCGCGAGCTCTATGTCTCGGGCCGCGTGCGCAACATGGACGAAAGCATCTTTGTATCGGTGGACAAGATTCATGCTGCCATCGGCACCGACGCCGATATCAGCTTCCGCTATCTCAGCTACCGCGCCCGCGCGAAAAAGGTCTATCGACGCCGCGGCGAGCGCTATTGCGTCAGTCCCTACGCCCTCATCTGCGCGCAGGACAATTATTACCTGCTGGCCTATGTGGCGGCGGAGGGTATATTCAAGCATTACCGCGTGGATAAAATGGAGCATATTCAGCTCTGTGAGGGCAGCGAGCGGCAAGGCAAGGACGAGTTTGCCGAGCTGGATTTGGCCAAATATGTGGACGCCTGCTTTTCCATGTATTCGGGACGGGAGGAAAACATACTTCTGCGCTTTGACAGCGCGCTGCTGCCCGTCTTTGCCGACCGTTTCGGCGACGCGCTCTGCGTGGAAGCGAAGGAGGGCGGGTTTTGCCGCGCCCACATACGCGCCGCCGTCAGTCCCCAGTTCTACGGCTGGCTATTCGGCCTGAGCGGCGAGGTGGTGATTTTGGAGCCGGAGGGGGTGGCGGAGGAATGGCGAGAGAGACTGCGGCTTGCGTTGGAAGCGCAAGCTGAAGTGGAAAGTTGAAAGTGGAAAGAGGAAAGTTAGAGTGGGCGGGGGAATATGGACATAAAATTTCAATCAAAAATGCGCAGCATTTTTTACCTTCACTTTCTTCTTTCCACTTAAAAACACAGCTCATACCTATCCCAATTTCTTTCATACATAAATAGATCCCCGCAACGCGCAAATCCATGCTTTCTGTACAGGGCAACGGCGGCTTCGTGCGCGGGGTTTACCAACAGGATCGCGCCGTCGTGGCCGCGTTCCATTGCTTTGTACAGGGCAAATTGCAGCATCGTTGCGCCAAGGCCCTGTCCCTGATATTCCTGCGCCACGCCTAAGCGCGCCAGTTCGCAGGGGCGCTTGGACGTCCAGTCCAAGTCGGCGATATCCTCCGGCGTCTCCACGGTGATGGTCGCGATCAGCCTGCCGCCCATCCGCATCACAAAGACATAGCCCCGCTCCACATCCTCCTCCGCCAACTCCAAAAAGGGATATTCCGTGCTCCAGATGCAGCCGGGCGTGCCAATCAGGCTCCGGTACAGAGCCATGAGTTCGGGGAGGTCTTGTTGGGTTGCTTGCAGAATCATAACTTAGCAGAGAGGAAAGTGGAAAGATGAAAGAGGAAAGTTAAGGCATTTCCATGTTCATTGCTCACTCTAACTTTCCTCTTTCCTCCCTTTCAGCTTTCTATGAAAGCTGAAAGGTGTCTCTTTCCACTTAATTAAAGTTTACAATAAAATCATTCACCTTTTTGTCCTGCCAATAGATGAGAGACCAGGCGGAATTGTTCTTTGCGGTGTCCGTGGGGCTGCTGGGCAGCAGGATGCGCGAACTGTTGCCGCTGGATTTTTCCGTCCAGTCGTATTCCTTCGCAATCGCGATGATGCGGTTTTGCAGTTCCAACAGGTTCGAGAGGTCATAGGCCTGCGCGTTGCCCTTCTTGTGCCACTGCTTCATCTTATCCACAAAATCATGCAATTCTTTCAGTTCCTGGCGCTGCTTGGCCGTATACTGGCGCGTGGGCTCCGCCGTGGCGCCCGCGTAAAGTATGCCGCCGCCGAACATGGGGGCCTTGTACGCGAATATTACGCCCGACGAATCCCCCGTATCCGGGGTATTGGTGGGTGTGGGCGTAAAGGTCGGCGTCGGTGTGCGCGTGGGCGTCGGCGTAGGACTGGGCGTCGGCGTGGGGGAGAGCGTCGGCGTCACCGTCGGCGTCGGCGATGAGGTGAACTCGGGCAGCAAATTGTCCTTTGCCATCAGGTCGTCGACATATTTGAGGATCTTATCCGCATTCTTCATATAGACCGGATAGAGCATCTCGCCCCAGGTGCGCTCCGCGCCCGCGTTGGAGTAGGCATTGCGCTGCTGCACCTCCACGCCATAGACCTTTTTGATGATGCTCACGCGGTTCTTTTGGTTGGTCATACAGAAATTCCAGTGGAAGATCGTGCGCATGCTGCCGCCCATGGAATAGAGACCTATGTCCTGCTCGCGCAGGTTATAGGCAAAGAGCAGCAGGCTCGCGGTCTGCTCCACCGTGCAGTTGGTGAAAAAGTCACCTTCAAAGGATTTGATCATCTGCGGAATCTTGAAGATATTGCCCGACTGCTTCAGCTGCTCTAAGATGGCGACCATCATCTTGCGCTGGCGCGCGGTGCGGTTCTCGTCGCCCGTGGGCAGGTTGCCGTGTCCGCCCTTGCGCACGCGCATATAGTCGAGCACCGCCTGGCCGTCCATCAGCTGGGGACCCTTATAATAGCGGCGGCCGCCGTTGTCGAAATTGCCTTCGAGGTCATAATATACGCCGCCCAACAGGTCGACGATCTGCTTGACGGAGCCGAAGTTGACGGCATAATAGTAATCGATCTTCGCCGCGCCGCCCAGCATCCACTCGGCCATATCGCAGACCTTGCGGAAGCCCGAGCCGTCCTTGGCGAAGTATCCGTAGTTTCCCTCGGAATCCTTCGCGCAGTTCAGGGAGGCGTTGGCCTTATAAATGCCGCCCACGCCGGGTATCTTCACATAGGAATCGCGGGGTATGCTGATGATATCGACGCGGTTTTCCTTGAAATTACAGGCCAATACCATCATCACATCGGAGTGGAAGGAGTTGCCGCTCTTGCCGCCCCAACCGGAGGTGGTGCGTATGTCCTCATAGTCCACGCCGATCAGCATGATGTTGACGATATCGCCGCTGCGTATGCTGTCATCGCTGATGGACAGGAGCGCATCCATCGGGTCGGGCGTCGGCGCGGGGGTGGTGCCGTCCGGGTTCAGGGTTGCGCTTGGCGCGCTGCTGTCGGGGGGCGCGGGCGCGGGCGCGGGAGTGTCGGCCTCAACCACGAATTGATTCTGCGGATTCGCGATCATGGCGCCCACATATTGCCCGGTGAAGACGCCCGTCACGAGGACGAAGACCGCCGCGATGCTGATCCACAAAAACGCGGCGCGGCGGCGGCGCGCGGAATAGGCCGAGCGCTTTTTGCGCTTTTGCTTGCGCGGCTTGGGCACGGGGGCATCCTCCTCCTCAAACGCAAGCTCCTCGCTGAACTCCGCATCAAAGGCGGGGGGCTTGGGCTCGGCGGATTCCATGATCCATTCCCCGCCCGCGGCAAAAAATGCCGCACCCGGGGCGCGCTCAAACATCGCGTCTTCCTCGGAAAAGAACGATTCGGCAGGCGCCGCGGTCTCGGGCGCTTCTATCGTTTCCGCTGTTTCCGCCGTTTCGACTGTTTCGGTCGTTTCGGCGCTTTCCACGGTTTCGGTTGTTTCGACCGTTTCGGTTGTTTCCGAAAGTTCGGCCGTTTTATCTTCAAAATGCTCGTTCATAGCTTTGCTCCAAAATAAAAATGGGTATGAAACATCATACACCATACTTGCCCGTTTCACCACAGGGCTATGACAGATATTACAAATAATTCATAAAAACGCCGCATGCTTTACGAGAACTCTTCACTCTTCACTATCATAAACCACCCGCATCAAACAGAGCCCGTGCGCGGGGGCGGTTGCGCCCGCGTTGTTGCGGTTTCGGGTTGCGAGGGCCGTTTCCATGGCGTTTTCGGGCAGATAGCCGCGGCCTATGTCGAGCATGGTGCCGACCAGGATGCGCACCATATTATATAGGAAGCCGCTGCCGCGCACGTTGTAGTACCAATAGTTGTCTATTTGCGTCCATTCGGATGCGTAGATGCTGCGCGTGGTGTTTTCCACCTTCGAACCTGCTGCCATAAAGGCCGCGAAATCGTGCGTTCCGATTATGGATTGCGCCGCGCGCTGCATTTTCGCGAAGTCGGGCGCGCTGTGCAGGTGCAGGGCGGTGTTGCGGGTCTCCACGCGCGCATGCTCGCCGATTTGCAGGGTATAGCGGTACTGCTTTTCCTTTGCCGAAAAGCGGGCATGGAAATCCGACGCGCATTCCTCCGAAAAAAGGATGCGGATATCGGATGGCAGGCGGGTATTCAGCGCGACGGCGAATTTCCCGGCGTCCATACGCGCATCCGTATCGAAGTGCGCGACCTGCGCGCGCGCGTGCACGCCGCTGTCGGTGCGGCCCGAGCCGTGCAGGGCCACATGTTGGCCCGTGATGTGCAGGATGGCCTGCTCGATCTTTTCCTGTATGGCAACGCCGTTCGGTTGGGTTTGCCAGCCGACATAGTTTATCCCGTCGTATTCGATAATCAGACGTATGCGGCGCATTATACTTTTACACCGAAGAAATATTCGAAGAGTATGGCCGCCGCGATCGGCATCAGCAGAATTATCACAGCCACGAGGTCGGCCCAGGCATAGCGCAGTACATGCAGCTTGGTGCGGCCCTCGCCGCCGTGATAGCAGCGGCTCTCCATGGCCATGGCCAATTCATCGGCGCGGCGGAAGGCGGAGACAAAGAGTGGGATCAATATGGGGATCATCGCCTTCGCGCGCTTGAGGATGTTGCCGCTCTCAAAATCCGCGCCGCGAGAGAGCTGGGCCTTGCGGACGCGCTCCGTCTCCTCCATCAGCACGGGGATCATGCGCAGGGCGATGCTCATCATCAGTGCCAGTTCGTGCGCGGGGAATTTCACTTTTTTCAGCGGCGCCATCATGCGCTCGAGCCCATCCGTCAGCGCCAGCGGCGAGGTGGTGAGGGTCATCAGCGAAGTGCCCGTCACCAACAATACCAGGCGCAGGGAGAGGAACGAGGCGTTGATCACGCTCTCCTTTGTGATGATGATCTTCCACCATTCAAACCAAACGGTATCCTCCGGGCCGTGCACCATCAGCACTTGCAGCACGAACATCATCAAGAGCACCACGCGCAGGGGCTTGATCGCCTTCCACAGATAGCCGATGGGGATTTTCGCAAGCAGGGTCACGAGGATCACAAACGCGGCGGGGACGGCCAGCGCCCAGAGCAGGGATTTCACGAGCAGGACGGCGGTGATATAGAGTATCATGCCGACGATCTTGGTACGCGGATCCAATCTGTGGATGCAGGAATCTTTCGGGACGAATTGCCCCAGCGTGATATCAGGCATGGGACAATTCTCCTTTCAGCCACGCAAGCAGGGCGCGGGTCGTGCAAATATCGTTCGGGGCATCCATGCCGCGCTGGCGCAACAGGCGGCAGAACACGGCGGAATAGGGCAGGGACAGGCCGATGGCCGACAGCTCCGTCTCGCGGGCAAAGACGGCCTGCGGCGTATCGTCCATCACCAGGCGGCCCTTGTCCATGACCAGTATGCGCGTGGCAAAGCGGGCCACGTCGTCCATCGAATGGGAGATCATCAGGATCGCGCAACCCGTGTCCGCCCGCAGTTTTTCCAGCACATGCAGGATCTCCTTGCGCCCGCGCGGATCCAAGCCGGCCATCGGCTCATCCAACACCAAAAAGCGGGGCCGCATGACCAGCACGCCCGCCAGCGCCGCGCGGCGCTTCTCGCCGCCCGAGAGGTCGAAGGGGCTCTTTTCCGCAAACAGGTCTGGATCCAGCCCCACGAGCGCCAGCGCTTCCCGCGCCCGCCTATTCTGCTCCTCCTCGGGCAGTTTATCCTGCTTCAACCCAAACTTCACGTCCGAAATCACCGTATCCGCAAACAACTGATATTCGGGATACTGAAACACCATCCCGACCAGCTTGCGCGCGCGGACGCGCTGCTTCTTCTCGGACATATCATAATCGCCCACAAACACCTTGCCCGATGTGGGCGCCAGCAATCCGTTCAGATGCTGCACCAGCGTCGTCTTCCCGCTGCCCGTATGCCCGATGATCCCGACAAATTCGCCCTCCACAACTGAAAAACTGACGCCGTTCACGGCAAGCACCGCCTCGTTGGAGCCGGTGGTGTAGGTGTGGGTTAGGTTGGTCGTCTTGATTTGGAGCATGCTTGTTTTCCGTTTCTTACTTTTGACGAGTGAATAGTGAAGAGTTGCACCGTGCCGATACATCAGCACGGTTGGGAAATTTCTGCGAAATTTCCGATATTAAAGCTTCAATAAAAACAGCTTGCTGTTTTTTACCGCAACTCTTAACTATTCACTCTTAACTGCGCGCGCAGCGCGCAAACTTCCTCCGCCAACTCCTCCAAGGTCAACGCCTTCCCCGCAATCGCCGCGCCATTCCGCCGCAACGCGTCGCGGATATAGACGGCTTCGGGGGTTTCGAGACCTATGGAGCGGACGAAATCGCCGTCGCGGAAGAAGCCGCCGGGCTTGCCGTCGAAGGCGACCTCGCCGTTTTGGAGGGCGATCAGGCGGTCGCAGTCGACGGTTTCCTCCATATATTGGGTGATCATCAGGATGCCCATGCCGCCCGCATGCAGCTTGTGCGCGGTCCCGAGGAGTTCCTGCCGCCCGCGCGGGTCGAGCATGGCGCTGGCCTCGTCCAGCACCATCAGTTGGGGGCGCATGGCCAGCATCCCCGCGACGGCGACACGCTGTTTCTGCCCGCCCGAGAGCTTGTGCGCCGCGTGGCGGGCATAGTCCGACAGTCCCACTGTGGCCAGGGCCTCGTCCACGCGCTCGCGTATTTCCTCCGTCGGTACGCCGAGATTCTCGGGGCCGAAGGCCACATCCTCCTCCACAATCGTCGTGACAAACTGGTTGTCGGGGTTTTGGAAGACCATGCCCACGCCGCGGCGTATATCGAGCAGGTTCTTTTCCTCTGCCGTCGCCAGCCCGTTCACCGTAACCGTTCCGCTTGTGGGCAGGAGCAGACCGTTCACCAACTTGGCAAAGGTGCTCTTGCCGCTGCCGTTATGCCCCACGACGGCGGTAAACGCCGCCGTATCCAGCGCAAGCGAAATCTCCCGCAGGGCGGGGCGGGTGGTCTCCGGGTATTCATATGTGACGTTCTCAAACAGGATCATGAAAGGATATATTCCACAGCTTGCAAGGGGGTTTCAAATACGGGCGCGCCGCATTTTTTCAGCACTTTTTCGTCCTGATGCCCGTCCGCCAGCAGGATGCACTGGCTGCCGACCCGCTGCGCGACGGCGAAGTCGTGGTCGGTGTCGCCGATAAAGACCACGTCCTCGGGCTTCAGGCCCGCTTCGGCAAAATACTGCACGGCCAGATGCGCCTTGCTGCCCGCCAAATCATCGGTCAGTCCAAGCACGCGCTCCATATAGCGCCAGACCCCGAAATATTGCAGTTGCGGGGTCAATCTCCCCAAGCGCGTGGCCGAAAGCACGCTCTGGCGCAGTCCGGCCTTGCGCGCCGTTTGCAGCGCGGCGATCGTGCCGGGGCGCAGGCGGCAGCGCGGCCAATTGGCCTCATAGCGCAGTACATAGTCGTCCGATACCTCGTCGAAACTCTCGTCCTCAAAGGTATAGCCCCGGCGGTAGTAATATTCCACCACCGGAAAGCAGAAAGTCTCGCGATAGTCCGCGTCACAAGTAAATTCCGGCAACCCTCGCTCGGCCAGCATGGCGTTGGCGATCTCGCGGCTCAGCCAGGTGTCCTCGATTAAGGTTCCGTTCCAGTCCCAAATGATATGTTTTGCTTTCATGGTGGAGAGTATAACAGTTATAGGGGGCGATTGCAATTGCCAGGGGCATATTCTGCGTCAATGTTCAATGTGCAATGTTCAACGCGCAATGGTTGTAGAGATGCCGTCGGCATCTCCTTGATTGAGCGGGCGCTTCATTGCGCATTGCGCGTCGTGCATTGCGCATTGTATCGCGCCCAAAGCGTCTCAAACGCCCTCGGCTTTCTTGGCTCCTCCAACAGTGCCATAATATCGCGCACGCATTCCTCTATAGAGCTGTTGCATGTATCCACCGTGATATCATAGGTGCCATCCTTCGGGCATAGGTACGCCAGCTGGCTCTCGCCCTGCCCAATATCGCGGTCGCCGCGCGCCTTTTCCCTGCGCCGCAGTTCCTCCACCGGGCAGGTCACGCGGACAAACAGCACCGAGTATCCGTGCAGTAGGTTTACGCATTCCGTCAGCCAGTCCTGCCGCTCCAGCACATGATCCACAATCACAGGCAGCCCCGCGTCTGCGAAGACCCGGATTGTGCGGTGCATGACCCCAACGGCCCGAAATATCGTCGCGTAGTGTTCGGCGTTCAGGAATTTCTCATGCATGGTATTGAGGAAATTGTCGACGCTGAGCAGGCAGTACGGTTCCGGCAGCGCTTCCTGTAGGGCTTTCGCCAGCGTGGATTTACCCGAGCTGGACACGCCGTTTAGAAAAATGATGTTCTTCATGGGGCAAGTATAGCAGTGGTAGGGAGCGATTGCAATTGACTTCTTTGGAGATATATATCTTAGAAATCGTCGTCATCGCCGTCATCGCCGTCATCGTCGTCATTGCGTGCCGATCAAAACCCGTGCGTCAGTGACGCTGTGACGCCGATGACGGCCTTTTTTACGTATTTAATATAATAGAAAATGCAAAGTTTGGTAAGAGGGATGGCAACGCTATGCTATCACCCCGAATTCTGTTATAATAATCGCATACCAACCCTTGAGAACTGAGAACCAAAATGCTCCACCTATCCCCCCGCCTTTCAACCGCGCTCGCGCTCCTTGCGGGCGCGAAAACCGTTGCCGATATAGGCTGTGACCACGGCAGGCTTGCCGTGGCGCTGGCGCAGGGCGGCGCTATGGCCGTGGGCGTGGATATTTCCGAGCCCTCGCTGATGAAGGCGCGGCGCTTGGTGCAGCTGGCGGGGCAGGCGGACAGGGTGGAATTGCGGGTCGGGGACGGACTTTCGCCCCTGCGCACGGGCGAAGCGGACGCCGTTTGCATGATGGGCATGGGCGGCACGCTGATCGCCAAGCTGCTTGCGACTATAACCCCGCCGCTTGCGGGCGCGCGCTTTGCGGTGTTGCAGCCCCAGAGCTCGCAGGAGGATTTGCGGCGGTTCTTATATGAAAACAACTATCATATCTCGGACGACCGCGTGGTGCGCGACGGGCGGCGGCTGTATCAGATTATCAAAGCCGAGCCGCGCGCAACGCGGCAGGGCTTGCCTGCGGGCTTTCCCGAAGCTTGCTACACCGTGGGCTATATGGCCGTTGCGCAACGGGAGCCCTTGCTGCCCGAACTGTTGGCGCGGCAGCGCGTGCTTGCCGAACGGCGCCTCCGCGAAGCAACCGGCACGGCGGGGGAAGCGAAGTTTATCAAACAATTGGACGATATAAGGAGGATAGAATGCATATTGACGAATTCTGCGCCCTGATGGACGCAATCGCCCCGCCCGCGCTGGCTTGGGAAGGGGACAATATCGGGCTGCTGGTCGGCACGGAGAGGGAGGAGATTGCGCGCGTGCTGGTCGCGCTGGATTGCACGCCGCCCGTCATTGCCGAAGCCGTGGAGAAGGGTGCGGATCTCATTCTCACGCACCACCCGTCCATAAAGGACCCGCTGACGCGCCTTTCGCATCGGGATCTGCCATACTTGCTGGCGCGGCATGGCATCGCGCACTTTGCCGCGCACACGAACCTCGATGCGGCGCAGGGCGGTGTGAACGACTGTCTGGCGGCCTGCATGGGTCTTGAAAACCTGCGCCCACTTCCTCCCGAGAACTTGGGGCGCGTGGGGACGCTGCCAACGCCATGCACGCTTTCGGAGTTTTTGGAACTCTGCCGCGAACGCTTGCAGGCTACGCCATTATATGCCGGGGATCTCAGCCAACGCATCGAAACGGTCGCGCTGGTCGGTGGCGGCGGCGCTTCCGATCTGCAAAAAGCAGCGGCAGCGGGGGCAGATATCTTGCTGACGGGCGACGCGAAACACTCCGACGCGCTCTTCGCGCGCGCCCTCGGCATCGCTTTGGCAGTATGTGGACACTATGAAACGGAATCTGTGGTATTAAAACCCCTGATTGCGCGTTTACAGGCGGCCGATAATGGTGTACAATATATGCTGAGTGAGAATGACCGCGCGGCGTTGCGGGTTTTTCAATCGTAAACCCGCACGCGACAATCGAGGAGGAACAACATGAGCCAGCTTAAAGACTTTCTGGCCTTCCAGAGCGCTGATTTACAGTTGCAGCATACGGAAGAAGCCATCAAAAACACGGAGAACCGCAAAAGGTTCTCGCGCCTGCATAAGCAGCTGAAAGATATGCAGGACAACATTGCCAAGCAGAGCGCGGAATTGGCGCAGATAGAAGCGGCCTTGGCGCGCTTGCAGGCGCAGGCGGACGCGGCGGCCAAGCGCATGCAGATGGAGAGCGCCGAGCTGGACAACCTCACGGGCGACAGCGAAACCACCGCCGAGGAGATGGCGGAGTTTATCCGCGATATCGAACACCTTGACAGGGAATGGGCGGCATTGGAGCGCGAAGCGCATGCCGCGACAGCGGGCGTGAAGCGGCTTTCGCAGGAATACAACGCCACGCGCCGCAACGCCGCGCGCATCAAAAAGGAGTATGACGAGGTGCGCGCCCTCTGCGAAACCGAAAAGGCACAGGGAGCGGCGGCGGTCGCCGAAGCGGAAGCGGCGGTCGCGGCAGTTAAAAGCTTAGTCGCGCCCGCGCTGGCGGCGAAGTATGACAAGGCCCGCAAATATTTCCCCGCGCCCGTGGTGACAGTGCTTGGCGATAAATGCGGCGGCTGCAAAATGTCCCTCCCCGGCAATCTGTTGCGCCGTCTCGGCCCCGGCAACGAGATCTGCGAGTGCGAGAATTGCGGGAGATTGTTGTATTTGGAATAAAACTATAAATTTGCGAGTGTTTCAGGTGCTTGCCCGGCACCTATTTGCGAACAGAACTGCATGGGATTCGAACATCTCTTGTTCGCAAACAGGTGCCGGGAGGAAAGTCCGGGCACCACAGGGCAGCGTGCCGGATAACATCCGGCGAGGGCGACCTCAGGGAAAGTGCAACAGAAAAGAACCGCCCGGCGCCTAATTTGGCATAAGAGAAGTCACAAATTCAAACAAGCTGTATGCCAAATTAGGTGCTGGGTAAGGATGAAAAGGTGCGGTAAGAGCGCACCGGGGTCTCGGCGACGAGACCCGCTGTGTAAACCCCACGCGGTGCAAGGTTGATATGGGAATGCAATATGCCTATGGCATATTGGGATAACGGCGGCCCGCCGCGTTCCCGGTAACCGCGCCGAGCGCGTCAGGCAACGGCGCGCCCAGATAGATAAGCACTGTCACCGAAAGGTGTATACAGAACCCGGCTTATGAAACACTCGCAATTTAAGAGGAAAACTGAAAGTGGAAAGCGGAAAGATAGAGCAGGTGAAGCGTATGGGAATAACATGATCTTTCCTCTTTCATCTTTCCACTTTCCACTCAAAAAAAGGAGCCCCCATGGAAACCACCCCCAACCAACCCCGCACCATCCTCTCCGCCATGCAACCCAGCGGCGGCATGACGCTCGGCAACTATCTGGGCGCGATGAAAAACTGGGCGATTATGTCGCAAACGGATAATTGTTATTATGCCGTGGCCGATCTGCACGCGCTCACTGTGCGGCAAAACCCTGCCGAGCTGCGCCGCAATATCCGCAATCTCGCGGCCATGATATTGGCCTGCGGCGTCAATCCCGAGCGCGCCACGCTGTTTATTCAGTCGCAGGTGCCGGAGCACAGCGTGCTGGCCTGGCTTTTGACCTGCCATACCTATATGGGCGAGCTTTCGCGCATGACCCAGTTCAAGGACAAGAGCGCCAAGCAGGAGAATATCAACGCGGGCCTGTTTACCTACCCCTCGCTGATGGCGGCAGACATATTGCTCTACAATGCGAACGGCGTGCCCGTAGGCGCCGACCAGAAGCAGCACGTCGAATTGGCGCGGGACATTGCCATCCGCTTCAACAACGCCTACGGCGAGACCTTTGCCGTGCCCGAGCCGTTCATCCCCAAATACGGCGCGCGCATTATGAGCCTGCAGGATCCGACCAAGAAGATGAGCAAGTCGGACGAGAACCCGAACGCCTATATCAGCATGACCGACGACAACGACACCGTTGCCCGCAAGATCAAACGCGCGGTGACCGACAGCGACGGCGTGATCGAGTTCGATCCCGAGCATCGCCCGGGCGTCTCCAATCTGTTGACCATCTATGCCGCCTGCAAGGGCCAAAGCGCCGTGGACGCCGCGGCGGAATTTGCGGGGCAAGGCTACGGACAGCTGAAACAGGCCGTCACCGACGCCGTGCAAAGCGCCCTCGCACCCGTGCAGGCCGAATATGCCCGCCTGCTCGCGGATAAGGAACATCTCAACGCCCTACTCCGCAGCGGCGCGGAAAAGGCCTCCGCCGCCGGGCGCAGGACTTTGCGGAAGGTGTATCGGAAGCTGGGGCTGGATATGTAGGGGCGCGATAGCAATACGCCCGCGATTTGCATGCATACAGCGGCTTTCCGAATCGGACAGCCGCTATTTTGTTTGCTACAATGTAAAAAAAAGGAGCGAAAAAAATGAAGATCTACGCCTATATCCGCGTCAGCAGCGGCGACCAAAACGACGACAGGCAACTTGCCGCCCTGCGGGAATTGCAAATCCCACAGGCTCAAATCAATACGGACAAGCAGAGCGGCAAGGATTTCGAGCGTCCCCAGTATAAACGGCGGTGAGACGGCTACAGGCAGGCGATCTGCTCTATCACGGACAGGCCCTTTTCCCACTTGCTGACGGTTTGGCGGATGACGTACAGGCGTATGGCCAACTCCTCTTGGGAGTAGCCCTTGGTTTTTCTAAGTGTTTTCAGATTTTGTGCAAACATATAAAACACCTCCTTTTCGCCGCCAGTGTATGCCATGGGCCTGCGTTGCCGCAAGCAACGGAGATTAACGTTGCCCCTGCACCGCCGTAATCGCCACCAAATGCACAATATCCTCCACCGAACAGCCGCGCGAGAGGTCATTGACGGGTGCGGCGAAACCCTGGCAGATGGGGCCGACGGCGGCGGCACCCGCGAGACGCTGCACCAATTTATAGCCGATATTGCCCGCCTGCAGGTCGGGGAAGACGAGGACGTTGGCATAACCTGCCGTGGTGGAGCCGGGCGATTTCAACTGCCCCACATCGGGTACCAGCGCGGCGTCGGCCTGCAATTCGCCGTCCAGCATCAGTTCCGGCGCGAGTTCGCGCGCGATGCGCGTCGCTTCGCGCACCTTGTCGACATTCGCGTGCTTGGCGCTGCCCTTGGTGGAAAAACTGAGCATTGCCACGCGGGGGGTGAGCCCACAGAGACTCTGCGCGGTTTGGGCGGAGGAGATCGCTATTTCCGCCAGCTGCCGTGCGTCGGGATCGGGGTTGACCGCGCAGTCGGCGAAAATCAGCAGCCCGTTGTCACCCAGATTCGTATCCGCGAATTCCATAATAAACGCGCCCGAGACGGTCTTCACGCCCGGCGCGGTCTTGATGATTTGCAGGCCGGGGCGCAGGGTGTCGCCCGTCGTATGCACCGCGCCCGACACAAAGCCGTCGGCATAACCCTGCTTCACCAGCATGGCGGCAAAGAACATCGGGTCGCGCAGGGTCGCGCACGCCCCCTCCTTGCTCACGCCCTTGTCCTTGCGCATCTCATAGAACGCATTTGAAAAGGCTTCGTGGCGCGGGTCGGTAGTGGGATCGACGATTTCGATTCCCGCGATATCCGCGCCCGCCGTCAGTGCGTTTGTGCGGATGACGTCCGCATTGCCCAGCAGGGTGACGCGGGCTATGCCCTCGGCGTGGATGCGCGCCGCCGCCAGCAGGGTGCGCCGTTCGCCGCCCTCGGGCAGCAATACGTGCTTTTTGTTTGACTTGGCTTTTTCGATGATTTGTTGCAGTAGTGACATGGGGTGCTCCTTTTTATGGTATTCGGTGGGCGTATTGCTATCCGCCCCTACGGTATTATTCACGGGGCGGTGTGGTGTTCCGGGAAGAGCGCCATAAAAAACGCCTGAAAGCCTTCGCACATGCCTATACTCTCGCTCCGCAGACCTTCCCTGTCATAATAGTATTCGCCGCTTTCGATGTGCACCGACAGGCAATCCAAGGGGAAGCCCTCCGCGTGTTTGGCGTGTGGCGTATCCACGAGATAAAACGTATCGCCGGAGATATCGTCCCCGAAGTGCTCGTGGATTTCATTCTCGCCCGTCACGAGGCAAATTGCGTTCTTATAGCGCGCCACAGCCCTGCCGCCCAAGCTGCGGACCAGCGCGGCGTAGTGGGCGATCATCTCCGCGTCGTTCATGCGCTTTCCCTCTTTTATGCGCACATGCACACCCGGCTGCAAATCCTCGGGCAACCCTTCAATATACAACCCCGAATCGCAGGCAAAGACGGGCTGCCGCAACGCATGATAGTATGCCAACGCCTTAATGCGCGCATTCTCCAAGGGCGTGCTGCCGCTTTCTTCCGGTTCGGGCGTCGCAATACCAAGCTCACGCAACCCAAGTATCGCAACAGGGAGCGGCGCAAGCATTTTCCGCATATGTTCTAATTTCGCCGGATTCCCGGTTCCGTAAATCAGTGTGACGGGGGTCATATTTTCACAATCCAATAGCCGTTTCTGTTTGCGCCCGCCCGTTCTATCTTCCCGGCGTCTTTGAGCGCTTTGATATTTGTTTCAATTTGGCGCGGGGTGATCCCTAATTGTTCACTGAGTTTTTGCGCGGTGAGCTTCGGATTCTCTGTCAATAATGCCATTATCTTCTGCTGCATCTCATTTATACCGACGGGGTTATGTGAAGAAAATTCGGAATAAACCTCGGAATAACTCAGATCATCCGATCGGTAGAAAATCACAAGTTCTGAGATTTGGGGATGCACTTTGGGCTCAATATGATTGGAAACCGCCTGGCTGACATCACGCAGGGTTTTATCGGACAGCATCTGCCCGAGTGGCGTACCATCATTGCGGACGCCGAAATACAGCTCGCCGCCGCCGTGCTTATTCAGAATGGCCGCCATCGAGATAACGCCCTCTTTCAGCTCGGCAGTGGTCTTCTTGAATTCTAATTTTTCATTTTCCCTTCCGATTTTCATGCGCTGTCTTCCTTTGAATTGCTTTATGCACGGGATTGCAATATTTTCTGCCTGAAATTGTACCATATCCGCGCGAAAAATGATATACTAACTGTCGATCTTCCCGAAATACATGGAATATGCTGCAGGGCGCGATATATCGCGCCCCTACGGAAAACCCCCGCCCAAAAGGAGTCCCCCCATGAAAACCATTGGCATTATCGCGGAATACAACCCGCTGCACAACGGACATATCTATCATATGGAGGAGAGCCGCCGCCTGACGGGTGCGGATCTCTGCGTCGTCGCGATGAGCGGCAACTTTGTCCAGCGCGGGGAGTTGGCCTGCGCGGACAAATATACGCGCGCGGAATGGGCCTTGCAGGCGGGCGCGACCTTAGTTCTCGAGATCCCCGCCGTACATGCGTTGGCCCCTGCCGAACAGTTTGCGGCGGGCGCGGTACGGGCGCTGGCCAATACGGGGTTGGTCACCCATTTGCCCTTTGGCTGCGAATGTGACAACTTGCAGCTGCTGCAATACCTGGCCGATATCAGCGACAATGAGAGTCCGCAATATAAGGAACTGCTGGCAAAACATCTCGCGCAGGGCAAGGCCTACCCCCGCGCGCGAACCGATGCCTTTGCCGAGATGGGTTTGGATAGGTATTACCTTTCGGAGTTGGAAAAGCCCAACAATATATTGGCAATCGAATACCTGCGCGCCCTGAAAAAATACGCGCCCCAGATACGCCCCGTACCCGTACTGCGCCGGGGCAGCGCCCACCACGACGCCGCCCTGCGCGGCGCCATCTCCTCGGGCTCAGCCATACGCGAAGCCCTGCGCTGTGGCGACGAGGCGGCGCTGGATTCCGTACCCCTCTTTGTGGGCGGCGCCCTGCGCTTCAACAACGCCATGGTGACGGCGGAGCGCACCGTGGAAGCGATGATACTCTATAAACTGCGCACGATGGAAAAGGAGGAGTTGGCAGCCCTGCCGGGCGCGGGCGAGGGGATTGAGAACGTCATTTTCCGCGCCGCGCGGGACTGCGCGAACCTCGCCGCCTTCTATGAAACCGTGAAGAGCAAGCGCTATACGATGGCGCGCATCAAGCGCATGGCCTGCTGTGCGCTCTTGGGCATCAGCGCGGATCTGACGCGGGATATGGCCCTGGCCAGCAACGATTATGTGAAGGTGTTGGGCATTCAGAGCCGCGCGCGTAACCTGCTCTCGGGTATGGCGACGGCCTGCCCCGTCCCCGTCATTGCGCGCAATTCCGACCTGCGCAAGATAGACAAGCACCCCGCCAGCGTCCACTCCTTCGCGGCCGACACCCTCACCACCGACCTGTTGGGCTACGCGCAGGGCGTGAAGCTGCATCGGGATACGGAGGGGATTGTGATTGTGTGAGTAAAAAGTGAAGAGTTAAGAGTTGCGGAAGGTATCGCAAGCGATTCCAAAATTTAATTGGAAATTCCTGCGGAATTTCCACCACAACTCTTAACGCTTCACTATTCGCTCATAACTCCCTCACAACGGGACAAGCTATGTAAAGCACACGAAAGAATTCTGTATGAAATTTGATGCGGAACAAGTGAAGAATGCGGCAGTTGCGTGGATACGCGACTGGTTTGCCGCGAACGGAGAGGGTTGCCGCGCGGTGATCGGCATTTCGGGCGGCAAGGATTCCTCCGTTGTCGCCGCGCTCTGCGTGGAGGCGCTGGGGCGCGCGCGCGTCCTGGGCGTGCTGATGCCCAACGGCGTGCAGCGGGATATTGCCGATGCGCGCTGTCTGGCGCTGCATTTGGGGATTGAGCACTTCACCGCAAACATTGCCGACGCCTTCCGTGCCGTCGACGAGGAGTTGGGCGCGCATATACTGGTCTCGGGTTGGGCGCGCGTGAATCTCGCGCCGCGCTTGCGCATGGCGACGCTCTATGCCGTCTCCCAGTCCGTCAACGGGCGCGTGGCCAACACCTGCAACCTCTCGGAGGACTATGTCGGCTATTCCACGCTTTACGGTGACGCGGCGGGCGATTTCTCGCCGCTGGCAAGCCTGACCGCGACCGAGGTCGTCGCCGTCGGCCACGCGCTCGGTTTGCCCGCGCTGCTCGTGGACAAAATCCCAGCGGACGGATTGACGGACAGGAGCGATGAGGACAATCTGGGTTTCACCTATGCCGTGCTCGACAGATATATCCGCGAGGGCGTCTGCGACGATCCCGCCATCCGACAAAAAATAGACGCGCGCCACGCCGCCAACGCGTTCAAGATGCGCCCCATGGCGAGGTTTGTGCAGGGGGAACTGCGGGCGCCGATTTTATGGTAGGGACGACCATTCGAAGTACTCGAAACTTTTGTTGGCTTTTGTTACAGTATGGTTGACCACAGGTCCTCTCCGTGTTATAATTTGCGCGAATTTTGTCGCATAATACTAATTACAAGGATTCAGCCGCATGAAATTTTGGAAGCACATTCACAAGAAACGAGAGACCCCCGAGCGTCGCCGCAAGACGGATGCAGGACAGCGCCGGTTTTCAATTGCGGATTTCTCTATTGCTTGCGCAAAATGGGTGAAGAAGGCAAGTATTGCTGCCGCCAAATCGATTAAGAAAACAAACATATCCACCGCGAAGTGGATTAAGAAGGCAAGCGTTGCCGTAGCTAAATGGATTAAGAAAACAAGCATATCCACCGCGAAGTGGATTAAGAAGGCAAGCGTTGCCGTAGCTAAATGGATTAAGAAAACAAGCATATCCACCGCGAAATGGATTAAGAAAGCAAGCGTCGCCGTCGCCAAGTGGGTCAAGAAAGCAAGCGTCACCGTCGCCAAATGGGTCAAGAGAGCAAGTGTATCTGTAGCCAAGTGGATTAAAAAAGCAAGCATTGCCGCTGCCAAATGGATTCGGAAAACCGTTCTCTCTGCCCTGAGCCGGCTGAAGAAGACCGTTCCCGCTGCCGCAAGCCGGATTAAGCACGCCGCCATTGCCGCCGTGAAGCGGACGGTGGCTTTTTTTACGCATAGGGACAAGCGTTTCTGGGTCACCGCGGCCTGCATCGCTTTTATCTGCGTGGCTTGCATCGTATTGATAATCGTGCTGCCCGCCGCCGCAAGGCCTGTCATTGTCGTAACGGCGGATCCCACGCCCGCAGTCGAAACGCCCGCCCCCAACCCGACGCTGACGCCCGAACCGACGCCCAAGCCGACCCCAACGCCCGAGCCGACGCCCTCCGGTCTCTGCGGCGGCCGCTTTGATGTGTTCACCGATGGGGAAGTGGTGATAACGGAAGACAGCTATCAAACGGATACCATCGCACTGTTTTACAGCACCGAAGTAACGGACAAGGACGGAAAATTCAACCAGCAATTCATTCACAGGATCGATATTTATGTGCAGGAAATCGTGGATCTTCGCAGTTACCTGTGGTATCCCGACAAGAAAGACTGGCGGCTGCGCCTGCCCCAGCTTGCGGAAAAGAGCAACGCGATTGCGGCGATCTCGGGAGACTTTTACCACAACCGCAAATATGGCTTGAGTGTGCGCAACAGCGATGTGATACGCGGCACAGTAGACCCCGAATACGATATTTTCATCCTCTACCGGGACGGCACGGTCGCCACGATGGGGATAGGGGAATATGACGCGACCGTTGTAGAGGACAGGAATATTTGGCAGCTGCTCTCCTTCGGCCCCATTCTGCTGGATGCAACCGGGCAGCCGCGAAAGGAATTCCCCGTTCTGCAGAAAAGCTCCCCGACCTTGGATTCGGGGCATTACGGCGCGCGCAACCAACGCATGGTGTTCGGCTATTTTGAACCGGGGCATTATATTTGGGTGCTTGTGGAAGCGGGCAACGGGCGATCCAGCGGTTTGCGCATGGATGAGCTTGCCGAACTGATGAAGGATTACGGCTGCCGCATCGCGTACAATTTAGATGGCGGGCAGACCGCGCAGATGTGGTTTCTGGGCGAACTGCGCAATCAGCTCGGCTATGGCGGAAGGTCCCGGTTTTTACAGGATATCCTGCTCGTTCCGTTCTTTGTCGAAAACAGAGACGACTTTATACCCGGCATAATCCGCGTGTTGGACGGATAATCAGCGACGCCGCGCAAGGCCCCGTATTCCCAAAATAATCAGGCCAATCAACACGAATAAAAGCCCCGCGCCGATGGCAACGAACCAAACGATGTTGTTGCCGTTGGTTTCGCGCGCGGGAACCGGTTCCCCGATATCCGGGGAGGGCGTGGCTGCCTGCGTGGGCTGCGCGGTGGGCGGTGGCGTATCGGTCGGTACCGGGCTTGCCGTCGGCGGTTCCGGTGTGGGCGTCGGCTCGGGCGTCGGCTCGGGTGTCGGCGGGGGCGTCTCAATATTCTCAAACAAATCGTTTCCTGCGAGGTCCTTTCCCACGGCGCTGTAGCGCAGTCCGAATTTTCCACAGCCGCTATAGCCTTCGTCCGTCACGAAAAAGCGCAAAAAATGCTGGGATACATGATAGGAAAATCCGATTTGCGCCATTTCGAGGGCCGTCGCCCCGCCGAACGCGGAAAGGGGACGGCGCAGGTCGAGCGTGATGGGGCCTTTTTCGTAGGAGTGTATATAGAGCTTTGAAACTTCGTGCGTGCCGTATGCTTCGGCGGATTCCTTATAGCGCTTTTCATCCTTTGCCGCCGTGACCGCCTGGGGCAGCAACCAGGCCACCAATCTGTGCTGGTCGTTCCCGTATTCCCCGCCCAGCGTCACGACCACTGCCGGTTTATAGCGGCGTATATATTCCACAAGCAGCTTCAGCATCGCCTTCCAATCGTTGCTGGCCTTGGCCGCATCGAGATTGGAGACCGCACCCCTGCCCGGAAAGCACATGAAAATCGGATAATGCCGCAACCCATTGCTCCAAAGCCCGGCCAGGGCCTCGCTGTCCCGCTGCCGGGAGAGCACGCCGCGCGGCGAGTCGGTCAGGTAGACCATCGTGACACGATAGCCCCTCTCGGCCGCATAATCGGGAACGAGCCCGCCGAGGAACAGGTGTTCATCGTCCATATGCGCGGATACGATCATCAAATCGCAGTCTGCGTGCGTGGGTTCCCAGGCCTGCTTAAACCCTTCCGGCGTACTGCCCTCCGCATAGAAGGCCAGTTCCGCGATGGGGTCCCCGCCGCCAAAGGCAATCTGTATGGTGCGGGCGCCCGTGGGAATACTGAAATAGGCGCACAGAAACCCGCCCGGCATCGCGGCGCTTTCCGCGCTGTCAAACGAAACGCTGTACGCGCCCGGTTCGTCCTTCCAGTGGATCATAAACCCTTCCATGGTCGTTGAGAGCGCGGACAGGTCGATCTGTACCCGCAGTTCCCCTTCGCAGGGCTTCTTCGGATAGCAGGTGATATAGTCGTTATCCTGCAAATACGGGAGCTCCTCCGCGAAAGCAGAGCCGGAGAAACATTCGATCGGAAGCGCGAACGGCGGATTCGGCGCCGGAATGGGTTGCTCCGCCGCACGCGCGGGCAGTTGCGGCAAGCAGGCGCCAAGCAGCATTATGGCAATCAAGAATATACGAATCTGCCTATTCATAAAGTTTCACGCATCTCCCGTTTGTTGGGTCAATAAAGATGGATAATTCGATATCTCATTCCTTTTCTATATCCGGCATTATGCTGCCGATGGGTTTTCACATAGTACTCCGGGAATTCCTCCACGGGAACTGTGAACTGCCCCGGCCAGTAGGCGCTCAGCCGCTTATAGGCCCCGCTTCCGTCGAACACGGCGGACATATCCCAAAACGTGCATCCGCGCACGGATCGAAAACTGCGGCATTTGAGCTTCAGATAGGGGCTTTCCATCTCAAAAACCAGGTAGGAGTCCGCCGCCCCGTCCATATCCGTATCCACCCTGTCCAAGATGAGAATGAAGTGGCCTGTCTTGGTCGAGATGAGGTCGCCCGTGTCCCCGTTGTCGAGCTTTATCTTGTTGTCCCCTCTCCTGACGCGATGGCCCGTGTCGCCTATCCCGTCCCGTCCGCCGGTACCGCTGAGATTCAGGCCCGCCTGCTTATAGGCCCACATGATGATGGTGCCGCAGTTCATGGCGCCATACAGATAGGCCTGTTTGTTGCTGTTGTCCATATCGGGCTTGCTGAGCTTGGCGCCCCAACCGGGGGCCAAACCCCAATCGCCCGCGCGGGTATAATTGCCGTGCGCCTGATAGGCGAGCGTCATGTCGTATTGCGCCATGCGGCTCAAAAACCCGACGGATACCAACGCGACCGCCGCGGGGGTAAACAGGCCCGCCCGCTCCGCCTGCCGGGCAAGGTATCGGTTAAAAGTCTCCATGGAGTCCCCGTTCTTCTCGAGGAATTTCTCGATCGGTTCCCGGAGATAGTCCTGCCCCTCCGCCTCCAACACATAGGTATAGCCCGAAGCGACCGTCACCCGCTCGGCTTCGCTGATACGCCCCTCCGCGTCCATCACACGCACGAAATAGTCGCCGTCCCACTTGTACACGGGCATGTGGCTGCCCTTGTAGGGCCGCCAATCCGTGGCGTCCTGCGCAGGCGCGGCTTCGATCGTCGAGAACGCATAGGCAGTGACGGGGCTATAGCCCCAAGCGTCGATATATACCAGCGCGCCGTCCGTTTTCAGGGAGCGGATGACCGGATTTTCCTCCTCTGCCCGCGCAGCGCCCGGCAACAGGAGCAGCAGCAACAGGCAGGCGAGGATCCCTGTCCATATTCTTCGCATATCGTGGACTCCTTTCGATATGCGAGCATTGTAACATACTATGCCCGCCCGCCGCAAGAATTTGTGCCTTTCCCGTTGTGGCGTGCAATTAAATTGCAATTTGCAGCCAAAAAGCACCGCGTATATTTTTCTTGACAGAAATGTTACAAATGTGTATTATATATTTGAGTAGAAGGGATACCCCCTTCACTAATATTATTTGGAGGTTTTAGGGTTATGAAAAAAATCGTAGCGATTGCACTGTCTCTGTGCATGTTGCTCGTAGGACTGCTTGCGCTGGTACCGACTGCCGGTGCAGAAGAATTGCCGAGAGAAGGCGCGCTGCTTCTGTATGCGCAAGTTCCGGAAGCTTGGGAAGCCCCCGGCCTATGGGCTTGGGGACCGAATGGCAACCTCTTTGCAAATTGGCCGGGCGAAGCCTTTACGGCTGATCCCGCCAACGATGGCTGGTTCTATATGTATGTTCCCGCCGGACTGACCGGACTGATTGTGAACGAGGGCTTTGATGGCGGTGCGCAAACGGCGGACATCAAGAACGACGAAGGCTTTGCTGCCGGCACGATGTGGATCACCGTCGAAGAAACCGAAGACGGCTTTGTCGGAGTGATTGCCGAAGAAGCGCTGACCGAAGGCGATGAGCCGGAGTATGTGCCCCTCGAGGTAGCGGAACCGGAAGAGCCGGGCGAGGCCCTCGAAGGCGATATCACCGTGCATCTGACCGTACCCGCAAGCTGGACCGCGCCCTGCTTCTATGCATGGCCTGAGCCCTTCGGCGGTTGGCCGGGCCTGGATGTGGAAGCGGTCGACGGCTATGCCGAGATCCTGGTGCCTGCCGCTATCGAAGGCATCGTCATCAGCAACGACGGCTCCCCGCAGACGGTTGACATCACCGAATTCGACAAGGGCGTGGATCTCTGGATCACCGTTCTGACCTCGACCGATGATGGCAAGCATCTCTATGAACTCAGCTATGCGCCGATGGTCACCGTGCACATCGCGGTACCCAATAGCTGGACTCTGCCCTGCTTCTATGCATGGCCCGAGCCCTTCGGCGGCTGGCCGGGCGCGGATCTGACCGTGGTCGATGGCTGGGCCGAGATCAAGGTGCCTGCCAATATTGAAGGCATCGTTCTCAACAACGACGGTTCCGTGCAGACGACCGATATCACGGACTTCGAGCCGGGCGTCGAAATGTGGATCACCGTTTCTTCGACGACCGAAGACGGCAAGCATCTGTATGAGATCGCTTATACCGCTCCCGAGCCTGAGTCCGAGCCCGAGATTGAGCCCGAAATCGAGCCCGAGGTTGACGAGCCCAGCTTCTGGGATAACTGGAAGTGGTTCATCATCGGCGGCGGTGCGGCGATCATTATCATCGTTGTCGTGATCATCCTCCTGGCCGGAAAGAAAAAGAAGGACTAAGCCGTAATAAAAACATCCCGACATCCGCCGCAAACGGATGTCGGGACATTTTGGGGGGCGGCCTTTGGCCGCCCGCTTTTGCTTATGAGGTATGGGTATGCGAAAGATTCGGTTTTGCGCGCTCCTGTTATGCGTCGCGGCGCTCTGCGTTGTTTGCGCCTGCGCAGACCTGCCCTCGCAAGCGCATCCGACGCCGCCCGATCCCACCCCGACGCCCTTCACCGTGGAGATCACAATCGTTACCCCCGCGCCCACGCCCATCCCCACGCCCTTCTCCTTTGTATGGATCTCCGATACGCAGATCTACGCGGCCAAGTATCCCGAAGCGTTTGACGAAACGGCGCGCTGGATTGCAGACAATGCGGCGGCACATAACCTGATTGCGGCCCTGCATGTGGGCGATGTGGTGGATAACCGTGAGAAGCCCGAACAATGGGAAAACATTGCGCCCGGCATGGCCGCCATACGCGGCGCAATGCCCCTCTATGTCGTTGCCGGCAACCACGATGTGTGGCGTCCCGTTTTCGATTATACCGAATATTTATCCCACGACTTCTGCGATGCGCGCGAGCCCGAACTGCTCTACGAGGGCGGGCAATGCTGGGCGCAGCCAATCGACGCGGGCGGCTTGAAAATTCTGCTGCTCGGCATCGGCTGGCAGGGGGAGGAAACCCCGCATTTCGATTGGGTGGAAACGCAAATGGCGGCGCACTCGAACCATGTGGTCATCATCCTCATTCACAGCTTTTTGTTGGCGGATGGCATGCCCACGGGGGGCGGGGAGCGACTGGAAGCCCTGTTCGCCGCGCATCCGAATCTGCGTCTGTTGCTCTGCGGGCATATGTACGGCGAAGCAAAATGGCGGAAAAGTTATCCTGCCGGGCATACAGTGACGGCGTTGCTCTTCAACCTGCAGGAAGAGCATCGCAACGGCGAGGGTCTCGGCTACCTGCGCATACTGACGATAGACCCCGCCACGGGCAATCTGTCTGTCGTCACCTATTCGCCCGTATTGGATGATTATAATTTTTATGACGACGATGTGGACAGCTTTATCTTGGAAGGCATCTTCCGATAAGGAATAAGTAATAATGCAGAAGGCAGAGAGGTGTAGAGCCGTTCTCTCTGTTTTCTGCATTTTTACTTATTACTTCAAACGTAACTATCTCTTCTTCCCATACCCGAAGCTTCGCCGATTCTTCTTTCGCTTCGCGGCGTTTTGCGGCGCTGCGTTGTGCGCGGGGGCCTGCTGTTCGGGCAGCGCGGCTTCGGAAATATCCTTCTCATAGGCCTGCTTCTTGGGCTTCGGACGCGGGGCCTTGTTTGCGTCCGGTCTCGGCTTAGATGGGGGCGCATTGCTCTGGGCGGGCTTGGAGGGGGCCGGGCGGCCACTGCCGTCGCGCTTTTGGGGCTGCCCGCCGCGCGGTTGCGCGGAAGGGGGCGCGCTTTCCTCCCGGCGCGGGGCCTGCCCCATGGCGGGCGCAGTATTCTCCCGCGGTGCAAATGCCGCGGCGGGTACGCGCTCGCCCGCAGCGGCTATATGCGTATAGTGATAACTGCGCAAATCATAGGTGCCGTCCGGCAACGCGACGCGCACGCGGGTCTTTTCGGTCACCGCGTTGTTTTCCACCACCGTACCCTCGCCGTCCGCCGTCACCACGGCCTTGCCTATTTTGGGCATCTTTTTGCGGGTCTCCTCATAGGTCGACTGCTCATATTGCAGGCAGCACATCAGGCGCCCGCAGAGCCCGGATATCTTGGTCGGCGAGAGGGCCAGGCCCTGCTCCTTGGCCATTTTGATGGATACCGGCTTGAAATCGTCCAAAAACTGCTTGCAGCAGACCGGGCGCCCGCAACCGCCCAGACCGCCGAGCATCTTGGCCTCGTCGCGCACACCGATCTGGCGCAGTTCGATGCGCGTGCGGAACATGCCCGCCAGATCGCGCACTAAGTTGCGAAAGTCCACGCGCTCGTCCGCCGTGAAGAAAAAGGTGATCTTGCTGCCGTTGAAGGAGCTCTCCACATCCACGACCTTCATATCCAGCCCGTGGCGCAGTACCTCCGCCTGGCATCTTCCGAGCGCGTCCCGTTCCTTGGCGATATTCTCGCCGCGCATGCGCGTATCCGCTTCCGTGGCGACGCGCAGCACCGGGCGCAGGGGCGCGACGATCTCGCTCTCCTCCACTTCACGCACCGTGCCTACGGCGAAGGCATATTCCTGCCCGCGCGCGGTCTCCACAATGAGCCCCTGCCCGTCCAATATGTCGAGCGCGGCGGGATCGAAAAAATAGACCCGCGACCCGTTTCTGAATTTTACACCGATAATTTTGACCATCTTATGTATCCTTATTTATATATTGTTGCATTTCCGCCCAACTCCAGTCGAGGAGCAGGGGCGGCGAAGCGTTATCACGCAAAAACTTCTGCGCGTCAAACCCAACTCTCATCATACCCTGCAAAGCGGAATTTGTAAATAGCGCGGCGTGTTTCCCGAGCGAATCGGCGCGATCCGCGTGGATGATGGGCAGGCGAATATCCAAGCGTAACATACGGATATCCCGCAATACGGAGAGGAGCAACTCCAAAAAGGCGGCGATGCTCTCCCTTTGCACGCCTGCCTTCTTTTTTTCGCTGTTTACGGACGGGCGGGGCTGCTGCTCGGCCAGATATTTGTGCAGTTCCAGCAAAACGGGTTTGCCGTGGAGCAGCCTTTCAATCAGATCCAGCACGCCGCGGCGGAAATCCCAATATTGCTCGGTGGCGTATTCTTTTGCGCTGTCATAGGCGCCCCCGGAAAGCGCGGCACAGATGGCGGCGCGTTCGGGGGCGATGCCTTCGCGCAGTAACCGCGTCTGAAAACTGTTCGCATCCTCCGCGCCCACGCGCAGGGCGGCGCAACGGGAGCGTATGGTGGAGAGCAGGCCCGGCTCATGCCCGGTCAGTATCATCAAAGTGTTCGCGGGCGGTTCCTCGAGGGTTTTCAGCAGCGCGTTCTGCGCCAGGGGCTGCAAATTGTGCGCGTCGGGAAAGATCACGCAACGCCGTCCCGCGCCGTAGGCCTGCCGATTCACAAAAAACGCCGCATCGCGCACTGCGTCCACGACCGTCTCCGTACACATATAAAAATAAGGGCTGTTCGCGAGTCCGCTCTCTGGCAAGCCCAAATACAGCGCGGCAAAGCGCCGCGCCAGCGCGTTCTGCCCGCAACCCTGCATGCCCGCCAAAAGCAGGGCATGCGGCGCGGCGCCTTCGCGCAGTAGTTCTTCGAATCGGGGGTTGTTCATGGGGGTATTATAACAGAATCTTCGGGGTTGGGGTAGGGGGGCGGGTGTGGAGTGTGAAGAGTGGAGTTAAGGTAAAAATGCCTGCGGCATTTTGAACTTTAATTGGAATTGCTTGCGATTCCTACCGAAACTCCACACTCCACACTTCACGCTTCACACTAAAAATCAGTTCCCCTTCAAAAAGCCGACCCGCAGTGCGTTGAATTTCTGCGCGCCGTAGGCTTTCAGAAACGCGTTGCGCTGTTTGGCATAGGTCAGGTTGCCCGTGTCGAAGAAGAGCTTCTTTTGGGCGCTGCTGAGACCGCGGTAGAAGGCCATGGCTTCCGCGCCGAGTTTGGCATCGGCGCTTCCCTGCCCGAGCCCGCCCAGGGGGGCGCTGCTGCCTTTGCTATTGCTGCCGCTGCCGCCGCTCTTTCCGCCGCCGCGCGACTGCGATGCATAGGCGCTCTGCGCCGCGTTGGCCGCGTGCGCGCGGGCCGCGTTGGTCTGCTCCGCGTTGAATTTGGCGACATCCAGGGCCCTGGCACGGTCGGTCTCCACGGCCTGGTAGAGATACTGCGCCAGCTTGCTCGCGTAGTCGCTCTCCATGGCGCGCACATCGTCCGCCTCATCCATGCGGTTGCGCGCCTTCACGTCGCTCAGGAAGGTGCTGCTCCCCATACCACGCGCGTAGGCGTCTGTGTCCAACTCCGCGGCGGCGCGCTCGGTCTGCTTGCCGCGCATCTCGATGGCCGCGTCAAATGCGGGCCGCAGCCACGAAGCGATCTGCAGCAGAGTCTTCTGCTCGTCCAACGGCGTATAGTTGACCAGCGCGGGGTCATAGGCCGACAGCATCTGCTGCAGCAGATCTTCAAAGCTGTTCACATAGAATCCGCCGCTGCCGCTATTGCCGCTGCTGTTTGCGCCCGCACCCGTTTGCGGGACGCCGGGATAGTTTATACTGCTACTCATTTGTGTAATTCTCCTTTCGCGAGCGAGACATGTCTCGCCCCTACATTTACGTGTTCACCGCCAAGGCGGATTCCAATTCCAGAATTTTATAGAACAGGGTCTCAAAATTCTGGTTGATATTGTTCTCGTTCTGCGCAATGCGCCCGTTCACGCTGTCGCGCAGGGTTCCTTCGCCCTTGTCGCGCTCCAAATAGACGGGGAATAGGGCTTGCAGTCCGGTAGGGGTGTAGGGCATGGTTGTACTCCTTTACATAGAAATTAAGAGTGGAAAGTTGAAAGAGGAACTTGATGGTTAGAAATTTTATGTCCATATACTCCGCTCACTCTAACTTTCCCCTTTCCCCTTTCCTCTTTCCTCTTTCCACTTTCACAGCGGTCTCCGCTGCACATCCACCAACAGCTCCGCGCCGTCGAGGAGACAGAAGCGGGTGCCGCCGGGGTTCATGAAGCGCAGGGAAAATCCGCGCCCGCTGCCTGTGAGCGAGATTTCCGCGTCCTCGGGGTCGTTCGGGTTCTTCGGCGTGAAATTGCGGATACAGTTTTCCCTGTCCGTGACCACCTGCACGCGCAGGCCACCCAGCCATACGCGGCAGAAGAGGGACAATAGCTGCTTTTCCGAAAATTTGCCGCCGGCGTCCGTGCGGGGCGTGCACCACAGGGCTTCGATCGGCGCGCCTTCATAGGTCGCCGCGCCCTCATCAAAACGCACGATATGCCCGTTATAGGTGAGCATATAGAGCTGGCCGTCCGCGCTCACATAGTCCGCGCAACCATAGCCCTGCCGTTCCATCCACGAGGCCCGCCGCGTGTCATACACGTAGGAGACCTCGTTAAACCCGTACTCTTCCTGCTGCACGGCGAACCAGAGTTTGCCCGCGCAACTCGCCGCGACACACTTGTCAAAGCGGCTGACGCCGAGGGAATACACCAGTGCGTCCGCGTGCATGGGGCGGGTGAGACCCTGCCCGTCGTAACAATAGAGTCCCGAGCGGGCCAGAAAAAAGAGTCGGTCGCCCATGGCGGCACAGGCGGTATGGGGTACGAGGGGCAGGCCCGTATCCCGAGGATGACGCGATAGTTGCTCGGCCTGTCGCCTACGAGACGGTATACCTTCTCGTTTTTGAGGATGACCAACTGGTTGGAAAGCGCAAACAGGCCCGTGATCGGCTCTGCGTCCCCGCCTATCTCGTTGTGTCCGCCGCCCGCGTCGGGGCTGGCGCCGTCCGCCCGCCAGTCCTCCACGCTTCGCGTGCCGCCCGGCACCTGCGACCAATACAGACGCGCGGGATGGGCCGGATCGCCCGCGCAGAACAGGCGCCCGAAATAGAGCGCGGCGTAGTTTTGGGGCATATCGGAGAGCTGCACGGCAGAGCCAAACGGAGTGACGGCTGTGCTCTGCCCATCCCAAAGCTGCATCTGCCCGTGGGGATTGGCGATCAGGAGCTTTTCCGCACTGCCTATCTTCAAGCGGAGGAAGCTGATTTGGCCGGGCAAATACAAGGCCTGCGGGAAATTATATACGCTCTGCCAAGCGCCCGTACCCACGTGATAGACCAGTATATTCGTCGACGTGCAGACAAGCCAGTTCGCGCTTCCGTCCGTCTTTTGCCAGCGGAACAGGCGCAGGGGCAGCTGCCCGGAGGGAATGGCCGGCACAACGGCAACATAGCCGCTGGCCGTCCGCAGCCAGCCCCGCTCCGTATCGATGTTATAGGCCAAGGGGCTCGCGTGCAGGGGCAGCATGCTCTCCGGCGCGGACTGCAGGATGCCCGTGAAGTGGGTGTAGCGTAGGGTTTGTAGGGACATATGGGGTTCGTACCTCCTTGTGTGATAAGAGGAAAGTTGAAAGTGGAAAGAGGAAAGTGACGGTTAAATTTTATGTTCATATACTCCGCTTACTCTATCTTTACTCTTTCCACTTTCCTCTTTCAGCTATTAAAAATAGAATACCCAATCGCCTCCCCACTCCCCGCTCTCGCTCTGCGTCTCTGCGTTTCGTAGAGGGAGAAGCCTATGGAAGCGGCGTTTTGGGAGACGCCGTCCATCTGCATGCGCTCGCGCGCGGCGGCGTAGGTGATCAGCAAGGCGTGGCACTCGGCGGGCAGGTCGGGGACGTCCGTCAATTCCGCCAGCGGGGGCGGGGTATAGCGGTAGCAGAGCTCGGCCGTCGCGTCCTTTGTACCCGGCACGCAGAGACTGCTCTCCTCCCCGCCATAATAGAAGGGCCTGCGCTGGCCGCCTATGCGCAGTTCTAATGCCTTCGCGCATTTGCGGGAGAGGACGGTGGTATCGACGCGCCCGTCCACGATCTGCACGGCTTCGCGCCGCCAGGGGCGCAGGGCGACCGTGACATCGGTGAGCGCTTCGTTGATATACACGGTCAGGCGCGGTCGCCACTCGGCGACGGTCGCCGTATCCGAGGCGCGATGCAATTCTTGCAGTACGCCCGCAATCAATTCTTGCAGTGTCACGGCAGTAACCCCATACCCTTCCCGCCCGGCGCGGCAAAGGCGGCGGCTGTTTTCGCGGACACGGCACGGGCGCGCCCACTGGCGGTCAGAATTTTGGCGATATAGGAGGGCACTTCCACAAACTCGCCGGTCTTCACACGGAAATTCTTGCCGTTCAGGCAACCCTCGACATAGGCCCCCGCGTCGGCGGGGAGGTAGAGGGTGATGGTTTCGTTGGTATTCATGGCTTATTCCTTTCGTCGTTGTTCGTTGTGTTCGCGGTTAAGAGTGAATAGTGAAGAGTTATTGTCGAAATGCCCATGGCATTTCATAAGATTAAGAACCGCTTGCGGTTCTTACCGCAACTCTTAACTATTCACTCTTAACTCTTAACTCATTTACTAACCGCTCACCGTATGCTCAATCTTGACAAGCCACAGGGGATTCAAGATTTTCACGGCGTAGGCAGCAACTTTCGCGCCTACGGTTGCGCGCTGGTTCAGGGGGTCGAGGGAGCCGGAGCTGCCACAGGGCTTGATGATGGTCTCCATGGTGCCGCTGCCGTCCACGTCCACGATGCCATAGGCATCCGCGCCGAAGACCAGCGCGGCGTGCACATCCGCACCCACGCCAACGGCATTCACCGCGCCCGCGTCGTAGGAATAGACGGTCCAGCCCTGCAGGATATCCAAACCCATCATGGCGTCCACCTGCACCTCCCAGTTGCCGTTCGGCAGCGCGGCGGCGCTCCCGGCCGTGGTGAGTTGCTTGGCGCTCTCTCTGATGCCGAGACGGGTTCCCGCTGTCTTATAGAACAGCTCCTGCTCCGCCGTTGCGGGCGCGGGCAAGATCAGCCCCGTGTCGCCCGCGGAGAGCTTTTCCACTGCCTGCGTATAGACGGTCTGCGCGTATACCTTGCTCTCGGTGCTCTCCACGAACACGACGCCGAAGAGCTGGCCGATTTCGCCGGAATAGATCTGTTCCGCGTTGCTGTATTTGCTGACGTCGCGCCAGAGCGGGTCGTTCTGCAAGTCATAGGTCGCTTCGGGTGAACAGATGCAGACGAAGTGCGGCTTGCGGGGCGCGCCCTCGGGCGTGCTCATAAAGGGGCGCGCCTTGTTGCGCTTCAGGGTGCGCACGGCCTTGCGGATCTCCTCCGTCGTCAGTACATCCGCGGCGCTGAGCTCGTAGCGGTCGCTGTGGCCCTCGCCCGCGTATTGGAGGTTGGTCGTCGCCGCCATCTCGTCGCGGGTTACCTGCTCGATGACGCAGCCCAGCTGTTCGCCCAGAAGCTCGGCGCTGTCGGCGATCACCTCGTCATAGCCCGTCATATCCAAGAGGTCGGAGACCTCGACATAGGCGCCGTACTGCTTGACCTCCGTCTCCAATTTGGACTGCGCGAGGCTCTGCCCGGCGGGGGTCACCCCCTCCTGCAAGGTCAGTGCGTTGGCGTCGGGGGTAAAGAGCTCATAGCGGCGGAACTCCACGCTCTTGCCGTTGTGGCGAGGGATGTTGCGCTTCTGCCCGAAGTTGGCGTGCACCAAGCGCGTCTTGGCGGTCTCCAGGAGCTTCTTGTCATAGAACTGCTTGTTGAAAAAAGCGGATTCGTTGGTGGTGGTGTTCATTGGTTTGATTCCTTTCGAATTTTGTTGGTATACGAGACAATAGGCAGTGGGCAGTAGGCATGGTAAGAATTGTCGCAAACAATTCTAATTAAAGTTTGTTTGCAGGCACTACTGCCTACTGCCTATTTCCTTCCCCGCCTCTGCGCGGCGCGGAGCTGCGCTTCGAGGGCGCGGAAAGCGGCGGGGGACATCGCGGCATAATCGGGCGTGGCGGTTGTGCCGCTGCCGCCGCGCGCGGGCAGAGGCAGGGAGGCCCGCGCCTGCTGGCGGGCTGAGAGCGTCTGCATGGCGTTCTCCTCGGCGGCAGCCGCGCGCGCTTCAGCCGCATAGATGCGGATGGCCGCATACGGCTCCAACTCGCCCAAAAGCGCCGCAAAGGCCGGATCCTGACAGGCGGCTTCCAAATCGAAGCCCTCGGGCAAACTGCCCTCTTCAGCCATCTGCGCCAGCTCGACCGCCAGCTCGGCAAAGGGGTTTTCTTCCGTCGCTTCCGGCGGCGGGGAGTTCTTTTTGAATAACATCTGGTTCTCCTTTCGGGTTTGGATTGTGTTTGGTGAGTTAAAAGTGAAAAGTGAAGAGTTATGGCAGGAATCGCAAGCGATTCCTGATTGAATCAAAATTCCGCAGGAATTTTAACCACAACTTTTAACTATTCACTATCCGGCTCCCCGCCGCCCCTTCCGGGCGACAGGGACGGCTTCCTCTGTGCCACGCTCTCGCATCTTCGCCAGCACCTGCTCCTTCCCCTCAAAGTGCAGCAGCTCGACCGCTTCCGCCGCCTGCAAAGGCCCCAATTGCACCAGCTGTAAGATCAGCTCATTTTGGGCTGCGGCGGCGAAGCGGTTCTGCCGCTCCGTCTTGACGGAAATAAAGAACTCGACGGGCAGGGTGACGCCGCCATAGCCCTCGCGTTGCAGCAGCGCGGTATCGAAATGCACCTCCTCGCGCCGCCCGTCCGTGGTGAGCGTTACGGGCCGCGCGAAGAAATTGAACTCGCGTTCCACCTCGATCTCCATACGCACGGCCTGCGAGAAGGCCTCGTAGAGCTGCATGCTCGCCATACGGCTCCGCTTGGTGGCCGCCTCCTGGAGCGCGGTGATGGCGCTGGCCGCCGTCACATTGCTGGAATAGTTGCCCCGCGCCGCTCTCGTTCTTGATATTCTCCCGCGTTTCGCGGATGTAGGAGAGGATATACGCGGGCAGGGGCGGCGTGGCGAACCACGATATCCCGGCCAGGCTTTCGCCGCGGTGGACTTCCTTCGTCCAATCTTTCAGGTCGTCCGTGTCAAAGCCCGAGGCTTCGGTCACGAGTAGCTTGTTGCGGCTCGCCATCAGCGCGTTTTTCATCACGATCTGATCCAGCTTGTCCGCGTATTTCTGCGCCCCGGCATAGAGGTCGCAGAGCCCGTGCCCGAGACAGGTGCCACTGCGCGGGTACAGCGCGGCAGTGACAAAGGGATAGAGTCCGTGCGCAAAATAGCCCTCGGGCTTGGTATCGCGGCTGTCTTTCAGTACGCGGCCGCCGCATAGCTGGGCCATATGCACGGCATAGCTTCTCGTGTCGGCGTCGTATTCCCGCCACCAGTATTCCAGCAACAAAAGCGTATCCGAACGGTCGGGCAGCAGCGCGCCGTCCCGCCCCGCGTCTTTGCCGAGCAGCGGAATATCGCAAAGATAGGGCGCGTCGTCGGGATAGTGCTGTGCCATCCAGGCGCGGCTCTTCTCGGCGATCTTGAACACGGCCCGGCTCTCCTGCAAATCGGTGCAGAGGGGGTCGAAGAGTATGCTCTTGGGGTCGCAGCGGCGTATATACGCGCCGCCCAGATGCTGGTTCAGCGCGGGGTCATAGCCCACCTCCTGCGCGCACCAACCGCCAACGAGGAGGTCGTGCACCAACAGGCGGTATTGCAGCGCATAGCCCGCGCTGTCGTGGTTGCGGGCGATCACGGCATCCACGATGCGGGCCACGCGCTCGTCCGCGCCGCGCTCGGGCGTAATGACGGCGGCAGGCACGCGATCCAGCAGATCGGCGGCCAGGGTCTCGATGCTGGACTGCAAGATGGGCGTCACGGGCCGCGGCTCGTTCGCGTCCTGCATCGGCACGTCGTTCCAATGCTCACCGCGATACATGCGCTCGCAAGCGTCCAAGCGCCGCCACTCCCCGGCATAGGCGTTCTTGAACTCGGTGAAGAGGGCGAAGGCGGTGGTCCAGAGGGTTGATTGGGGTTCTTTTTTCATGGGAAACTCCTTTTTGTTTAGTTAAGAGTGAATAGTTAAGAGTGAAGGTAGAAGCTATTTGTTGGTCCGAAATGCCGCAGGCATTTCTTCAACAACTCTTAACTCTTAACTATTCACTCACAACTCGACAAACCCACTCCCCGCCGTCCGCCCCGTCGCAAACGGGTTATACGTTCTCGTGGCGGGCGGCGCGACCTCCACGCTTCGGGAGGGTCTGCTCATCAGCCCATACCGCAGGGCTTCGGCGGCGTGATCCTCGCAATTGTCCGCCACATCCTCGCAGTCGCGCGGGTCAAAGGTCAGCAGCGGGAGGGTGCGGAGAAGGTTGGGGCAGCTGGTGAAGATGAGAAGGCCGGATGCCAAACACTCCCTTACCCTCTGCCAGCCCACCACCCGCGCGCTGTCCGCAGGCAGCAGGGGCATACCGTTTTTCGCGAAGACCTCCGCGATGCTGCGCCCCTCGGCGGATAGCCCGCGCTGCTGCCAGGCGTCGGGCGAGGCGACGGTGTAGGCAATCCGTTCGTCTGCCGATAGCGCCACCGCTTGCCTTGCCACTTCTGCAGACAGGGTTTTGGTGAGATATAGCTCCCTGTACACGCAGATGATGCCCTCGGGCGACAGCGCGAACCAGAGTACACAGCAGGGGTCGTTGTAGCCCCAGTCCATGGCGCGGAAGCGTTTCCACCAGGCGGGGATCGCGAAGGGCGGGACGGCGTGCCGCTCACGCAGGAATTCGGGGAAATACTGTCCCGCCAGCACATCCCAGTCGCCGTGGAGGTGGGCGCGGCGCAGGGGCTCGGGCAGTGCCGCTAATTTGCGCACATAGTCGGGGTTATTGCGCATCAGCATGGGGTTGTCGGTCACCTTTGCGGGGATGAACGCATAGTCCGCCGCGATTTCGCCCTCGCGGTAACTGCGCTCCACAAAGAGCCGCTTCACCCACGCGTGGCCCGCGCCGCCGGGGTTGCAGGTGTAGTACATGCGGGGGGAGAAATCCGAACGCGTGCCGCGGTTGCAGGTCGTGAGAAACTGCATCTGGCTCTCGGTGGAGTGGGTGGCCTCCTCCAGACCCACCACGTCATACTCCTGCCCCTGGTACTGATACACATCCGCCTCCCGGTCGCAATAGCCCAACTTGATGCGGCTGCCGTTGGGGAAGAGGAACTCGCGCGCCGTCTGGCGGAAGGTCGCGAAGCCATACAGCTCCGCTAGCAAGGGCCGCACATGGTTCTCCGTCAGTTCGGGCAGGGTGCGCCGCAGGAGCAGAATCTGCAAGCCCGCATAGCGGCAGGCCAGCAGCACAAACTTGCGGCGCATGGCCCAACTCTTGCCGCCGCCCCGCGCGCCGCCATAGGCGATATGCGCCGATTGCGCTGCGAAGAACTCCGCCTGGCGGGGGTTGGGGGTGCCGTGGAGGGTTAGGGTCTTTGGCATGGGCGGGGTCTCCTTTCTGAGAAGAGGAAAGTGGAAAGAGAAAAGAGGAAAGATAATGTTTTTCCTATGTTCTCCGCCCGCTCTATCTTTCCTCTTTTCTCTCTCCTCTTTCCTCTCATCTCCCCAACTCCTCCGCCCTCGCGTCCATCCGCACCTCCCAAACCCGCTCGCCCTCCTCCGCGCTCTCAGGCAAAAAGCCCGTCTCCCGCAATAGGGGCAGCACCATTTGGTGCGGGAAATCACCCAAAAGAGCCCGCTCCGCCAAGTGCGCCGCGATGCGGTGCAGCGCGCAGCGCAGGATGCGCGCCCCTGCCCCCCGTCCCTGCGACTGCGCCAGCAGGCGCGCCGCGCTCTCGCCTAACGCCGCGCAGAGCCCGTAGAACGTATAGGGCAGCTGCCATACGGATACAGTCCCGTCCTTCTTGGTGACATCGCGCCGCGTCGCGTCGCATTGCGCGAAATAGGTCTCCACTCTTGTTTGCAGCTCCGTTGTGTTCATACCGGCTCCCCCGCTCTCTTGATTGCAACCCAATCTTACCACGCCATTTTTGCGGGAATTCTTATAATTTCACTTTTTCGCAGGTAATATATTGCGCAACAGAACACTTTATGGTATCTGTTGCAAAGATGCCAAAGCTGTGCTACAATCCACAAGCAATGTGCCTGTAGCTCAGCTGGATAGAGTATCAGACTCCGACTCTGAGGGTCGAAGGTTCGAATCCTTTCAGGCACGCCAAAAAAGCTCCGAAAATAGGCACTTTCGGAGCTTTCGTCTTTCAAAAGGGCAAAAATCTTTACTACAATTTGAACCCGATTTACTACAATCGCCATTGCATAAAGATGTTTTTATACAGCGATTGAAATCCCCCAAAATTGCCGTTGCGGAGTATTTACTACATTTTTACTACAATATCATTATCAACAAGCGATATTGCTTGATAAACAAGAAAATCATTTAAGAAAAAGGAGACCAAAAATGAACATCAACGAAACAAAAAACCAGACCAGAATCCACGAGGATGAACTCAGCCCGAACCTGATTAACGCCGTTTCTGGCACCTTCACAAGTGCGCTTGTAGACGCACTGAGGGATATAGCACGGAAATGATGGAAGCCATCACCTCCTGCTTGTGGGAACTCCATGAGCAAGGTAAGTATGAGGCCATTACAGGCGCATTGCGTATGCTGTATATCGCTGCGCATATTGAGATGCCCGAAGTCATTGACGCAATTCTACACTCCGGCGATGCTACTCTGCACGAAACCCATTTCTACGAATTCCTATCGGATTTTGATGAATTGAAATACGATTACGAGGAAGAGAAAGAAGAATAGCAGCTCAACCTGCTCCGCACCTTGGACGCTCTGAAATGACGTGTGTATAATCTCAGGATGGTGAAAACGCAAATGACTGACTTGCTGGCGAACGGTGAATACGAGCGGGACGACGGCACAAAGGGCAGGAACTATGATGCGAAGCGCGTGTTCGACGTTTCGCAGACCTACGGGAAAAAGGTGTGGGAGCGCAGAACCCCGCCCATCCGCAGCGCGTTGAAAGCTCTCACGACCAACACCACCGTTCCCGTCCGCTTATCGGACAATGTGCCGCATGGCATAGCCGCAGAGTATTCTCAAACGGATAAGGTGGTCTATGTCGCCCGAACCGCGCCCGACAACGACAAGTTCTTCGCCATCGCGCGAGAGCTTGCCCGTGCGGAGCTTGGCGACAATACCTTCCTCTGCGATTGCGCGGCGAATATCGTCTGCCTGCGCTATGGCGTTCCCGCAAAGCATTGTGAGCGTATCCCCGATGAAGTCGCGGCAATGGACACCCGCGAGAAACGCGGCGCGTTGGATATGGTGCGCGACACCGCCGTTTCCGCTATGGAACGCATGGATCGCAACTTCACCATTGAGCGGGAGAAGAACGAGCAGGAGCGCGACGGGAGGGGCTAATGGGTGTGGAGAAACAAATCATCGAAGTGGACGATTATCAGCACGGCTTAATCATCAATTCGCTGAACGACAAGCGCAAACTCCCCGCCGCAGACGGCAAAACCTTGGTGCTTGTCACTTGCTACCCGTTTCGGTATAGCGGTCATGCGCCGGGGAAGTGTATTGTAGCAGCGATAGGTTAGTTTAGATTACGACGCCTTCTTCTCCTCTTCCCGCTCCCGCATCTCCTTGGTTTTCTCATATAAAGTATCCCGCGAAAACCCACAGAGCTTTGCCGCGTCTTTTGCGGTGAGTTCTCCCCTGCGCCAACGGCGGACGATCTCCTCAAAATCGCAGGGCAGTTCCATCGGTTTTCTGCCGAAGCGGACGCCATTTTGCTTTGCAGCGGCGATACCTTCCCGCTGGCGCACCAGCATCCGCTCCCGCTCGGTTTGCGCCACATAGCTGAGGATATTGAGAATCAGATTCGAGATAAACGTCCCCAGTAAATCTTTGTACTGCGTTGTGTCCAAGGCTGGCATATCCAAAACGATAATGTCGATTTGCTTATCTTTGGTGAGTATGCGCCATTGCTTGAGGATTTCATCATAGTTCCGGCCAAGTCGGTCTATGCTGTGCAGATACAGCAAATCACCCGGTTGCAGCTTCTTGATCAGTCGGCGGTAGTGCTTGCGGTCAAAGTCTTTCCCACTCTGTTTGTCGACAAAAATGTTGGCCCGGGGGATGCCGAAGGGCTCCAGCGCGATTAGCTGGCGGTCGGTGTGCTGTTCTGCGGTCGATACGCGGACATAGGCGAATGTGTTCATGGTTTTTCCTCCGTTATTTGATGTTATACCCATTAGCTTTCCTATGTTCCGTGAAAACATAAAGGCGCGCGATGGATACACAACAAACAAAATAACGGATAAAGGCACAAAAAATCATTACAAAAGCCTACGTCCTGCGCAAAATCGTTACGCAGGACAGCATTATTTTACACAACCACAAGCAAGGGCATTGTTGTAAGGAAAAGCTTGCTTTTCCCTACAAACATAGCTTCGCTGTGCGCAGAATGTTTTGATGGCACATTATAGAATGGAATCGACAAAAAAACACAAAATCTCCCCCAATGACAGTTTATTGTCTTGAATAACGGTTTACAGACCGAAAAGTAGTGTGGGCTGCATAAAATCTTGTCGAATTTTGCGTGTAAAAAAAAGCAAGCTTTATCTTACAAACGGCAAGGGGAGGAGAGTATATGGAAGCATGTCCGAAGCAATTGGGTATGGAGGAGGTATTGAGCGCCCTCCGCGCACAAAGGTCAGCGAAGAATCGGCAAAGCGGTGGCATGAACGGCAAGCAGCTGCGCGCTCTCAGCCGCGAATACTTATTTATCTTGGTTCGCGATTTGGAAAGCGAGCTCCAAGCGGAAAAGGAAGAAGGGGAACGCCTGCGCGCGGCTTGTGCAGCCGAGCAACGGGTCGGATAGATGCGGAAGGATAGCGACCAAAAAAAACGCGAACTGATGGACAGATTGGGCCGCCCGAGTATTGCGGTGCTGAACCGCGAGATTGCGCGGCGGAGCCGCATGGAAGCGTTTGGGCGTCTGGCGGCCATCGTGCTTGTCATTTTGTTGACGTCAGCTTCGTTGATTATCATTTCCACAAATCTATGGGTGAACGTGCTGCAAATCGAGGGCACGAGTATGAATCCCCTGCTGCAAGCGGATGAGATCATCCTCACGGCGCGGGACGGCAAGTTTGAG